>CAYWES010000003.1:0-72410 GCA_964457625.1 uncultured Candidatus Saccharibacteria bacterium | reverse complement strand
CTACCACGCCTACTGCCGCTCCCGTGGTGGTGAGGGCTTGGGTGGTTACTTCTCCTTGGGGAGAGGTGAAGAGGGTTTCCGTTCTCGTGACCGTGGTAGCGATGAACGGTACCTGGGTGAGTGTTGTCATGAAGTCACCGATGGGTGTGGTGATGAAGGAGAGGAGTGAGGGGATGGGTTGTGGGGTGAAGATGGGGAGGGGTTGGGAGGGGGTGTTGGTGAGGGGGGGTTGTTCCGGTTCCGTAGGAAAAATGCCGTCCCACTCTGCGAGAGGGTCTTCTGAGGTTCCAGGCTCTGTGGGAGGAATGACAGGTTCTGTGGGGGGAATTACCGGTACGGTAGGTACCACAGGAGGCACTACGACGGGAGTGGTGGGCTCTTCAGGAGGAAGGACGGGTTCTGTAGGTTGTGTAGGTTGTGTTTCCTCCTCCTGCTCTTCCTGCTGAGACTCTTGGGTGTCTTCTGTAGATTCTGTGGTGTCAGGTGTGGTAGGGGGGAAGACAAAGCCACCACCACCTGAGATGATGGGAGAGGTTGGAGGTGGAGGGGGTGGTGGAGGAAGGTCTTCTGAGTCTCCGTAGCCTAGGGTAATGGTGTTGATGGTAGGGGTGTTGGTACCATCACCGGTGAGGGTGACGCGGTACTGGATGAAGCGGTCGTCATCATCTGTTCGTAATGGGTGGTCTGTAGGGAGTTCAAGACCATTGTGTGATTCGGTAAAGGTAGAACCGTCACAGTCTGTGTAACCACACCAGTCAGACCAGGTGGAGCCGTCAGGGGATGATCTGAGTTCTAGGGTTATGGTAGTACCTGTGGGAGTAAGGGCGTCCCATGAGAGTGTGGTGAGAGGGTTTGGGGTTCCTGGGGTGGTGCCGTAGAGGAGGTTCCAGGGATTATCGCCACCGAACTGGATCCATACTTCCGCCTCTGCTTCCTCGTCCCAAATCAACTTCCAAACAGTACCGTCTGTTTTGATTACGACTAATCCGTCTGACGATTCTACATCAATACTGAATATATCGCTGATGGGAGTATCTACGGGTACCACGAAAGACGTAAAACTAAAGGCACCAAAATTATATATTGTCCCATCTTCCGCAAGCGCAACACTCCAACCCGGGTTGTAGTTATTTGCTGAAATTTCAACAATCACGTCACCGCCATACCACGCAAGGTCTACCTGGACAGGGACATTGCTATCTTCAAGGAATCCAACCCAAGCGCGTTGGTGTTCTCCCCATGCCCAGACCGTGCCGTCGGCGAGGAGCGCATTCGCAAAATTCGCGCTTTTATTGGATGCAATGGCGACTACGTCCGTGAGTCCGGAAACTTGGACAGGAAATCCGGCAAGGTCGTTCGTACCGTCACCAATCTGACCGTAGGTGTTGTCTCCTGCTGCCCAGACCGTGCCGTCTGATTTCAACATATACCCCGCGCTTTGCCCCATGCTTATGGCGACTACATCATCCATGCCGGGAAGCAGTGTAGCAGGTGATTCTGGCTCTACCGCCCAGACAGTACCGTCAGCACGCAACGCAATGAGAATACTACTATCATACCAGTGCTTTACGACTTGAATGACGTCAGTGAGATTTGGATCTTCAAAATATTCCAATTCAAACGACTCCTCGTTGAGTACCCCGAGAGTGCCGTCGACAAAGATAAACTGTCCAAATTCACCAAAAAAATCTCTTACAGGGGGGAGGTTAGCCAAATTGGCGCCAGGAAAGAATTCAGAGAGATCCTGAATGAGGGGAAAGGCATACGGTGGCTCTTCGGATTCAGGATCAAGAACTCCAGCACTTATCCACACTGAACCGTCTGATTTGATGACGAACATCTCGTTAATAACATTTGGATTTGTCAGATATGGCAGAGGTCCCGATACTCCCGGAGAATTCGTATCGTAGCGTGAGGAAACGAGGTTTCCTGAGAGCGCGTAACTGGAAATAGTAGGCGTGAAATCCACCACAGGAAGCGTGTTGAAGGTGATGTAACCCGGGTAATAATCATCAAAGAATGAAGGATTGATTACCAACAAAAGAAAAGCGAGAAAATTAAACCACGAACTGGTGGATACAGAACGACCCTCTGTCACCGATGCCGCGATAGAAAGCGGTCCCGTGACGCTCAAGTCAAGCGTAAGCTCGGGAATAACCCCACACCCCCCTTCCGGATATTCCGGAGCACCTGCTGTTTCTTTATAAAAACAGAGCTCAGCGATATTACCCGTAATCGTAACCTGGAGGTACACCGTCGTCCCAAAGCTTCCTGCAAAGCTAAAGTCGTCGTACACGGAAGGAATATGCACCCCGTTGTGGTACAGGCCATTAGGACCATCTTCTTCGTTGTTGTGGTAAACAATCGCCCAGCCATATTCATCCCCTCCCACAAATGTTTCCAAGCTCATGGTGCTTGTACCCACACCCACCGCGTAGTCCCCCGAGCCATTCAACATGAACGGAATCAAATGAAGCCCTTCATTAAACACATACGGAGATGTCGCCGTCGCCCAAACGCCGGGCAGTCCGGATGTTGAAATCAAGCTGAACGAAAATTCCTCTAATTCCGCTTCCGACCCGAGGGCTCCATTAACCCACGAAGGTACGTCCTTCCCTACAAGGGGTGTCCCGGGAGCTGTCGGCACAAGTGGCGCCCCACAGAGATCTACCCCTCCCGATGCCCATCCGGGAAGATTTTCCGTAGAGGTGAGGAACTCAAGCGAAAAGGGAACATCCAGTGCTTCTTCTGAAGCAATAGCGCCCAGCAAGATAGACGTGGGGAACAGGCTTTCTCCTATGAGATTGGTATTATCCTGTAAGAGCACTTCCCTTCCATCAACATAGAAAGAAACTCCCGTACTCCTGAAGGTAACCACTACATACTCGGCCAACAACTCCGCGGCAAAGTAATGCGCCGTGCGTTCTCCGTCTTGGTTGACGGATACTTTGTAATAATACTTGGCGTCTGATATGGAAGGATTCTCAATATCCACACCACTCATTGAGAGAAATGACGAGAACGTGATACCGGTACCCGGGCTCGATACAGGAACGATAGGTGCCGCTAAATGGTCTTCATCTCCCAAGGAAAATATGGTGGCCATGAACCCACCTCCCGCTGCGTTGAGCGCCGCATCGTCTAGGCGAAACCCGAGCGTAAGCCCCTCGGTGATAGTAATCGCGACGCGATCTTCTTCTTCCTCTGTGTTTTGCGCAACAAGGAACTGTCCCGGAACAGAACTGTCCGCGGGAACAAATGCCGTGAACCCTTGGCCATTTTCAAGGGGGGTGATAGTGAGGGGAATATAAGACTCACCTTCACTCGCCACCGCGTCAGGAAGAGGAGTAGGGAGCTCACATGAGCCAGCCGAGCCGAGCGTCAGCGTATTCTCCGCAACAACATTCTGTCTGCTCGTATACGTATTCCAGCCCACTTGATCATCCGGGTGCTGGGCGATCAAGGTAGAGACACCTCCCGTCCATGACTCTTGGGTAAAGAGGTACTGGGAAGCTTTGAGAAAGTCATCTCTGAAGTAGATACCGATGACAAAGATGACTGCGATGATGGTTAAAAGGGGTGCGTATTTGTGGTGGCGCATGGTGGCTGTTTTTATTTTTGTATACATGTCGTATAAAATGGGCATGGTAATTGATTATTACCCCTATACTATACATTAGTATAGCGTGTGGGGGCAAGGGAAATGCAGAGAAAAAGGGCGATGGTGCCAAAGCACCATCGCCCTTTTTCTGTATACGCGGATTTTACCCCGACGTAATTCTCTTGTGAATTAGTGTGCTCGAGGAGCTCCTGCTACCGAGAGACGACCATAAAGGTGGTTTCCAAGAAGCGTGAGGAGAAGAACGAGCGCGAGAAGTGCGAGCCATCCGAAGAGTGTCGTAGGAAGGAATGAACCTGTTCCAAAGACGCTTGCTCCGAGATCATTCGTGTTCATGATACCTCCCGCGGTGTGCGTGATGTACGCAACCACTTGGCCCTGAACATTTGTCTGATCTGTGTAGACTGCATTTGCTACGACTACCACGAGTTCACCATTCTGAAGCGTATTCTTTGAAGACGCGATGAATGAGAGGCTTCCTGTCTGTCCGGGAGCAAGCTCCGCTACATTGAGGGAAAGCGCGTTATCAACCTTTGAGTACGCTCCTTTGTCGGCGTTTTCAAAGGTAAGGCCTGTAGGAATACCTACCTGCACGATAACATTCTTGAGTGTTTGCGTGCTGTCGTTTTTCCATGAGACATTATAGATCTTTCGTTCACCCGGGATGAGTGACGCTGATCCACCATCAACCGTAAGCGTCATAAGTGATGTCGTTGTTGCGACAGGACTTGGCGCTGTTGTGTTGGTTGTCGTGGTCGTGTTTGTGGTTGTCGCAGGGCGATTTACCACTACGGTTGTGTTTTGCGCAGAACCGGGGACAAAGCTCATAACGAGACCTGTCGTGCGACCGTATGTGTTTTCTGCAACGATACGGAAGTAGTAGGTTGTCCCTTGTGTAAGACCGGTGAGAGGTACTGCGTGACGTACGGTAGGAAGATTTCCCACAGATACGCGCGCGGTCGCGATACCATTACCATTTGCGACGGTTGACTGATTGGTACCCCACTCAAACCATGCGGTGGTGTTTGCACCACTTGCGGTGAAGATGAGTGAGTTCAATGTCGCGCCTGTCGTCGTGATGTCTGTCGCGAGTGTTGTTGTCGCGGTTGGTGCGCTTGTCGCATTACCTACAGAACCCAATACTCCCGTGGTAAGCATCAATGTCTCGCCATACACGTGTGTACCATTTCCATTCTGCGCTACTGCGCGGAAGTAGTAGGTCGTGTTTGGTGCAAGATTGGTAAGGTACGCGTTGAAGTTTGTGTATCCGGTGCTGTACGTTCCCGCCGTGCTGGTGTACCCAAAGTTCTGAGTTGTACCGTACTGGAACCATGCGGTTGCATATGCTCCGTTGCCGTTTACCCACCCGTTCAAGGTTGCCGTGGTGTTTGACGTACTAAATGAAGTATTCGTACCAACGGTTGCTTGGTTGTAACCGGGATTCACAGGAGGAAAATATCCGCTTCCCTGTGTGGTAAAGGTGTATGTCGTGCCATATACCGTACCGTACCCATTCTGCGCTACTGCGCGGAAGTAGTAGGTCGTGTTTGGTGCAAGATTTGATACATACCCGTTGAGTGTTGAAGATCCAACTCCATACCCTTGCTGGGTTGTGTTGTATCCAAATCCCGGGGTTGTGCCGTACTCAAACCATGCCGTGGTACCCGCGCCATTGCCGTTTACCAAGCCCACCAATGTCGTACTTGACATGGTTGTTCCTGTTGCGGAATAGGTCTGTACCGTAGGCTGTGAACCCTGCTGGCTACCGCCACCATTGTTACCTCCGCCTGTGGTTCCACAAGAAGGTGTAGTGAAACTGCGTGTTTCGCCATCAATGTGGTCTATACCGTTCGTAAGTACAAAGCGGTAGTAGTACGTTGTGTTTTGCGCAAGGTTTGTAAGCGCTTGCGTTACGTTTGGTGTCGGCGCGTTGAAGTACTGCGTCGGTGTGCGCGTACCCTGGCCATTGTTTACATAAGCCTGGCTCGTGCTCCACTCAAACCATGCGGAAACAGTGCTCCCGCCGGTGTTGCTAATATATCCTTGAAGAACTCCCGTGCTGCATGAAGTGGCGGTCTGTCCAAGTGCGATGTTTGCACCTGAAAAGAACGCTACTGCGCTCGCGAGACCAAGGACGACTGCGGTGATCTTTTTGTTCATAATATATTGATGCCCGAAGGCGTTCTCTAAAGCTAATAAATGAATAAATGGTAAATAGTACTAACCTTTTCTCACTATAACACAAAGGAAAATATAGTCAAGTATTCAACCATAGTTCCTTTTTAAAGCCCTCAACCTCAATTTTGGTTAAATTCTTTAAAAAGGAAGGGAGGTTGTATCTCATTGCAAGATACGTCCTCCCCTCGTTGACCTTTACGGAGATGTGCCTCCGCCGAGACCGGTGGTGTTGCCACCACTGGTACCTCCGCCAAGGCCGGTACTACCGCCGCCAGAGCCCCCGCCGAGACCGCCGCCACCGCTACCACCACATCCTTGCGTGGGACCACATGTGCCCGGCGCAAGATCGGTACCACTGCTGCTACTACCGCCACTGTCACGATTTATCTCATGAACAGCATAGGCGAGAATTACGCCTGCAGCGAACCAGCCCGCTTTACACCCGGTGGAGCAAGATTTGCGCTCCTTGGGGTGTTTTTGGGCTTCTCGTGCTTGGTCTTCCGCTAAGCGGTCAGCGAGTGTTGGCTGAGCGGGAAGCGGAGCGAGAGCTGCGCGAGGCTGATGGGTGGGATCCACGAAGAGGATCTTGTGAATGGTGTTTCCGCACTCAGCGAGTGCGAAGGGGACTTCATTCACGTACCCATTTGCGCCCTTTCTGTGCAGAAATTTCGTTCCCGGAGGAAACGAGGCCCATCCGCGTCCACCTTGAATCTGCATATCAGCGCAGACCCAACGCTCCGCGGGGATGACTCGCACGTCAGGACGGTTTGCAAGCTCCGCACCATTTTTGATGGTGGGCTTGTATTCGGTAGCATAACCACCGTATACCGCCTCCTCACACGCAGCCTGGCTAGGGTAAGTACCACTACGGCGCGATGTTGAACGCCCTTCTTGCTGAGCAAGCTGGCGCTGTTGCGCCATGTAGGTCTTCATCACCGCATCCATACGGTCTATCTCCTCTTGACTGACTTGTCCTTGGGCAAAAACATTGCCTGAGGACAACAATAATACTGCAATTGCAAGTGCCACGACCGTGGCGATATTATGAATTGTTTTCATAATTTTTCTCCTCGCCACGAAGGCGTTTGGTTGTTTTGAACGAACGTAGGTGAAGCAAGAGCGCTTCACCTTTCTAGGGTAGATTGTAGCATATTGTGTATTAAAAGTCAAGCGGAAAGCCCGGCAATTTCCAGAGGAAATTGCCGGGCTTTCGGAGGGGTGTTTTATGCAATCTGATACTCCTGAGTACCTGCGCGAGCCTTTTCAAGAGCAAGTTCGTGCTCAAAACGGCGACGCTGTACGGATTCTACGAGCATGGTGACCATGAGCATGATGATGAGCACCATGAGCATGAGTCCTACCCAGCCGATGAGTGTCCCCGGAAGCACGCTCTCCCCCGCGCCGATGACGGCTCCACTCTGTGAGTTCAAGATGAGCTCTGATTGAGGTGTCGTTTGTGTTGCCACAGGAGCTTTGGGTGTTTCTTTTGGTGCTACCGCGACAGGCGCTTTTGGCGTCGTCACTACAGGAGTCACGACGATGGGAGTTACCGGTGCGTTCTTTACGGGAACCGTAAAGGTCGCAACAGAAGACTGTACCGTCACACCATCTACCATCACGTTTGCACGGAAGTAGTATGTTGTCCCCGGGGTCAAGTTGGAAATCGTTGTTTCAAAAGGAAGCATTGCTGTCCCTGATCCAAAGAGGCGTGTGTCACCTACCACGATATCCGGGTTGGGTGTCGTACCGTACGCAAACCATGCAGGTACGGTCGTCCACGCGACACCGCTCGTATGAGCGCGGAGGGTTACTCCGGTCTCGCCAAACGCGGATACGGATACAGGGGTAATAGTCCCCGCGGCAAACGCCTGCCCTACAAAAAGAGAGAACGCAAGCCCCAAGAACGCCCCGAATATGATGATTGTTGTGGTTGCTTTATTCATAGGTACATTATATCACAGTGTGTATTAAAAGTCAAGCAAGAAAAAACCGCCAATTCCGTGAGGAATTGGCGGTTGGTGGTTTGCCGAGGTGTTTTACCACCTTGGCGGGGGTGGGCTCTGGAGGTGATAGGGCACGTGTCCCTGTTGACTCCTGACTCTCCACCCGGGCGGGGGGTTTTGCCAGCCGGGAATGGTCCTGATTTGAGCAGGCCCATTTGCGGTGGCGCATCCGTATGCGTTTGGGTTCCCCCGACAATAGGCTACGTATTTAGCAGCCTGAAGGCGGTAGTACTCCCTGTCCGCATCTCCCATTGCCCGGGCGGCCTTTACTTCGGGGTGGTCTTGGTACGCCAGGTTGGCGGACCCAAGGGTCGGGAAAGATTCCTTAGAATTTTCCCACGCCTCCCCTACAATCACGGCACAATTCTGTAGTGCCATCGCCATGAAGGCGATTAAAAGAAACTTTTTCATATCAAAGTCCTCGTGTTTTGGCTGAACGGAACTGTTCAACCTTCTCTCCCCTAATTATACCAAATTCACAGAAAAAGTCAAGTAGTATTCCTCCTTAAAAACCCTTACAATATGGGACAATGATCCACTTTGACGATATCAGTAAAAATGACGCGCTCATTGATCTCCGCAAACAAGAAGAGGAGGAGTTTCTCATGGCGATGGCGGGTAAATATGGTATCGAATACATAAATCTCTCCACGGTGGCTATTGATGTCTCCGCCGTCCAAACCGTAAACGAACGCATGGCGCGCGAAGGGCTCATTGCACCATTCAAGCTCGGTGGCAAAAAGCTCTCGGTGGCAATGTTTTCGCCCAATGACCCAAAAACCCTTGATGTGCTTGAGTTTCTCAAAAGTCGCGGATTTACCGTGACCCCCTACCTCGCTTCTCATGCGAGCCTCGAAAAAGTCTGGGATCGCTATAGCGATATCTCCGGATCAGCGACCACGCAGGCGGGAACGGTGGATATTACGGGCGAAAGCACCGAGGACCTCGTAAAGAAATTCAAAACGCTCGACGATGTACGTAAAGAACTCAAAGAAACGTTTGCAAACAAGGGTGTTCGCCATGTTTCTCATACGTTTGCCATCATCCTTGCGGGTGCAATCGGTATCCATGCATCCGATATTCACATAGAGCCCGAGGAAATCCTTGTACACATCCGCTATCGTGTTGACGGTGTACTTCATGAAGTGGGCACGCTCCCCCACGAAACCTATCGTCTCGTGGGCTCGCGCTTGAAACTCCTCGCAGGACTCAAACTCAATGTTGGTACGGAAAGTCAGGATGGGCGCTTTAGTATTAAAGTCGCAAACCTTGATATTGAAATTCGTGTGTCTATCATCCCCGGAGCGTATGGTGAGGGCGTCGTAATGCGCCTCTTGAACCCACAATCAATCAACGTAACCCTCGAGGATCTCGGCATGAGTGAGCGCCTCCTCAAACTCATTGATCGCGAAATTGCAAAGCCTCACGGCATGATTTTAAACACCGGCCCTACGGGATCCGGTAAAACGACCACCTTGTATTCCTTTTTGAAGCGCATTTTCTCAACGGAGCTCAAGATGATGACCATTGAAGACCCTATTGAATACCACCTCAAAGGTGTCTCGCAAACGCAGGTGGAGGCGGAAAAGGGCTATACCTTTCTTGAAGGTCTTCGCGCGGCAATGCGCCAAGACCCTGATGTCATCATGCTTGGTGAAATTCGTGACGGAGAAACGGCAAAGGTTGCCATCAATGCCGCACTCACGGGACACATGGTGTTTTCAACCCTCCATACCAACACCGCCGCAGGTGCTATCCCCCGCTTGATTGATCTCGGGGTGACGCCAAAGATTATCGGCTCCTCGCTCACCGTCGCGCTCGCTCAGCGCCTCGCCCGCAAACTCTGCCTGGAGTGCAAGAAGGAAGACGTCCCTACTCCCCAGGAACAAAAAATTCTCACTGAAGTTGCGGAAATCATAAAAGAGAAGACCGGCACCATTATTCAAACAGAAAAAATTTGGAAACCCGTGGGATGCTCGGCATGTAACAACACCGGATTTAAAGGGCGCGTGGGAATCTTTGAAGCAATCGTTATGAACGAAGACATTGAAGCACTTCTTGATAGCGTCCCTAGCGAACGCGAAATTCGCGATATTGCAAAGAAGCAAGGACTCCTCAATATGCGTGAAGATGGTATTGAAAAAATAGCCGGAGGCATCACGTCTTTTGACGAGGTGGCGCGCGTCGTAGACCTGGAGCAAGCGTAGTTCTCATTTGTTTTTTCGTGCCAAACTCTATAATATAGAAGGAGTAGGAACAAAAAAATCCGCCACATAAACCTCATACTATTCCCAATCAACAAGTGTTTGGGTTAAGAAACGGTCTAAGGATAGCACCCGCGACACTACCGTAAGTAATGCACCGACACGTCCTTGTCCGAAACCATGTAAGTCCCGGAGGACCCAACAGTAAGAGATTTATGTAGAGGATCTTTTGAAAAGAAACGCGATGACCGGCAACCGATCATCGATGGGTATATCCTAGCACAAAACGATTTTTATGTCAAACAATTCTCCTCTTCCCGAGCAAGATTCTGAAATGAGCACTGATTCTCAAGGGCTTTCCGGTGAAGCGCTTTTTTTGGATACATCGCTCCGTCCGCATACGTTTAGCGACTATATCGGACAGGAAACCATCAAAAAAAATCTCAAGATTTTGCTCCAAGCGGCCCAAGAACGCGCGCACCCTCCCGAGCATATTCTCTTTTACGGCCCTCCCGGACTTGGCAAAACAACCCTCGCGCACCTCATCGCAAAAGAGATGGGGTGCCAAATCAAAACAACGTCGGGTCCCGCGATAGAAAAGGTGGGCGATCTTGCGTCAGTGCTTACGAATCTTTCTCCGGGAGATATTTTGTTTATTGATGAGATTCATCGGCTCAACAAAATGATTGAGGAGGTGCTCTACCCCGCCATGGAGTCGGGCGTGCTTGATATCATTATTGGAAAAGGTCCGAGTGCACGTACGATTCAGCTCGACCTCCCTCCCTTTACCCTCATCGCCGCGACCACGCGCGTGGCGCTCATTTCGTCTCCTCTCCGATCACGCTTTTCGGGAGGAACATTTCGTCTTGAGTTTTATACCCCGGAAGAGGTTGAGCATATCATCAAGCGATCCGCGTCTATTTTGGGTATCAATCTTTCTCCCGAAGCAATCGCTGAAATCGGAAAACGGAGCAGAGCCACCCCTCGCACCGCAAACTATCTCTTGAAGCGCGTGCGCGACTTTGCCCAAGTGAAACGCGGTGATGCTGATCCTCAAGCGGTACGTGAAGCGCTTGCGCTCCTTGAGATTGATGAACTCGGCTTGAGCGCCCTTGATCGAAAGATCCTTGAGGTGATTATCGACAAATACAATGGAGGTCCCGTGGGACTTTCTACGATTGCCTCGGCACTCTCTGAAGAGGGTTCTACTATTGAGGAGGTAAACGAGCCCTACCTGCTCCAACTGGGGCTCATTGAGCGCACTCCGCGCGGTCGCGTCGCCACAGAGCGCGCATACACACACCTTGGATTTGATTATCCTGAGGAAAAGCGTGAGAAATAACCACCATGCGTATCATTGCCATTGACCCCGGATACGAACGCCTCGGCATCGCGGTGCTTGAAAAATCAACACGTGAGGAACTCATCTTTTCGGAGTGTTTCAAAACGAGCGCCTCTCTCCCCTTTACCAAACGACTCTTGCTCCTCGGTGAAGAAGTGCGTCGTGTTATCGACGAACATGGTCCGAGCGCCCTTGCGATAGAAAATCTTTTTATCGCCACGAACCAAAAAACAGCAATGCGTGTCGCGGAGACGCGCGGGATGATTCTCTACATCGCGGAGCAGGAAGGACTTTCTGTGTATGAATACACTCCTCTTGAAATAAAGACCGCAACCACGGGGTATGGCAAGGCGACAAAAGATCAGGTGATAAAAATGGTACAAAAGATCGTGCCCCAAGCGGCAACGCTCACCCAAGACGACGAAATGGACGCGGTCGCGGTGGGTATTACTCATTTTGCCTACCAAAAATACCCCTCATAAACCCTTGTATTACAAGGTTATATTTCACATATAGGAGCTTTCCACACAATATCCACAGTTTTGTTTTTGATGTCTTGCACTGAAAAAATCTTTTTGTTACAAATATGGTTACACTATCTCTTGAAGTGTAATATTGTCCATCATTAAGAAAAAATTTTTGAAATATTATTATGTCAGATGAGAATGAAGACTTTATGTCCGGTGATGAGGGATCCGAGCTTGAGAAAGAAGGTATTGTTGACCTCGGAGACGAAGAACTCGACGTTGAAGCACCTGATGATTTCGGTTTCTCCCTTGGAAACGAGCGCGAGTACGAAGAGTAAGTCGCGGGGTATATAAAATCAAAAACACCTTTCCTTTTACAAAGGGAAAGGTGTTTTTTGTATGTCCAACTTCCGTGAGGGCCCGTGCGAAGATTAAAAGAAGACAATCCTCTCAATATACCTCTCCTTGTTCTCCTCATAGTCCTCTACATAGACGGTGTCCAGGTAAGATACAGAGGGTTCCCTGGGGATAGAGATTTCAATGGTGGTTTCTGTGGTAGCGGTGTCACTCATGTATACCTCTGCCATGTAGTAGCGGGTAATAAAATCTTCTGGGGTTGGGAGGGTAAGAGGAGCTTCTTCTCCCTGAACATTAAACGCGAAAAGCGGGATACTTTGGAGCAGTGTGGTAGTGAGCGTGAAGGAAGTACACACACCCCCACAGACCTCGGGGTGCTCACTCAAGATGAGTGCGTCTCCTTCTTCGTTCAAAGAGGGATACGTCCTAAAGAACGTCCGCTCATTGCTTTCATTATTGAGATACAGGGGTTCAATGTCTAGAGAAAGTATGGTGGATTCGTCCACTTGACCAAGGGGAGGAAGAAAGAGCATCTCCCGCTCAAATGCCTTCCTGCCGTTGTGGACTCCCAGGAAATACCCCATGAGACCTCCCACAAAAACGAGAGCCGTGCAAAGGAAAATGATGCGATAAGGTGAATGAAGCATGGTGGGTTATGGGCGAGGGGTGAATATGTCTATTGTGGGGGCGGAAGTCAGACCAGTAATTCTTCTGTGGGAGGAAATCGTGGGTATCATGTCGGTGCTCTTATGAGTAATAGGGAGCCAGCGCACGTCGGGACTGTTGGGGGAGTTGGGTTCGCCAACATATGTAAAACTAGCCGATCTCGCAGAAGGAAAACCTCCTGTCTGGTGGTACTGGAAGTCATACTTCCCCAGGCTAACGCATCTCAAATACGATACACCATAATCGCCTTGGTGTTTCACCACACAAGCCCTTGGAGATAGACCAGAAGCTGTCAGGGTCTCTATTAGATTCCTGTCCTGGGGTTCACATGTATTAGCTTTTGAGACATTCCCCGACTGAGACATCATTTTAAAGGGTGTGTTCTTCCCTTTATTATCTTTGAGATACTCTTCCAGCTTTTCATAAGAGTGATATGAGAAATATGAAGGATATATGTTTTCTAAAACATTGACGTGGCACGATCTATACGTACCCATAGCTTGTCCATTTTGCGTCCCCGCAGGGGAAGAAGGAGAATCGTACCCGTAATGAAGTGTACTAGAACCGTGAGGATACCCCTTATACAGTATTTCGGTATTGGAAACCACTGCTTGCCCCGCGACACCATTTCCTCTTCTTTTCAAGAAGTCTGCGAAGCTTTCTCCAAACTTACCAGTACTTAACCCTGCGCCAATGCTTTTATAGAGAACCAACTTAATCGCCACTCTTGTGCTGACTTCCTTGTTTGTTGGATAGGAAACACACGTTACCGTATAGAAATAATGATCTTTTAGATTCTGTGAGGTATATGGAGTGATGTTGTTGTTGGTAATAGGAGGAACCGAGACAACATGAAACGATGAAGTATCGTGGGGGAATATGGAAGGAAGATTTTCTTTAAAATCACTTCCATTGCGCGTTCCTTCCCATGTGCAACTATGAAGGTCGGAAGTGACTGCGATTCTAAGACGGATGGGATGCCCTATGGCGGCAAAGAACGCGTCATTTGAAGGGGTCTTGGTAAGATTCTGATTTGTATGGAGAAGTGGGGTGACGGTTATTGCAGAAGGAAATTGAGGCGTTTCTACCACAGCCGTACCACTCAATTCCTTCCACTCTACTCCATCACAGTATACAAGGTTCGTGAGATGGGAGATGAGTCTTCCCACAAGGTTTTCTCCACAGGGGATGAGAGAGCTTACGTTTCCGAGGGTTACTCCTTGGGAAAATCGGAGGGGGCCTGATTTGGTTTGTGGTTCATCACTTACGTTGAGTGGTGTGGAAGTGTTGCCATTTGGAGGTTGTGCGGTGGGTGCAGTCCAAGCATAGGCGATACCCATGCCAAGGGAGAGGATGAGTGCGAGGGATAATGGTTTGATAAAAGAGCGAAGGGTGGTGAATATGTGTTTCATACTCTATATATTACCCCCCCCCCCATGCGGTTGGCAAGGAAAATGTGTGGAAAACTTTTTTAGAAATACAAAAGCCCCGCGCACGAAGTGCGCGGGGCTTAAACAATTCCTACACCACCTTCACAAAACGCTTCTTACCGATTTTGTAGATACCGGGAGTTGGAGGTGTTTTGTAGTCTTCTATTTTTTCTTCACTATCCTCTGAGAGGCGCTTCACCGCGCCATCATCAATGAGGCGCTTCCAATCGGTCTTTGACTCAACAATCTTTTCTCCCACAAGGAGGTCTCCGAGTGTTTTGTATTCTCCTTTTTGAATTTCTGTGAGGTCTTCGGGGATTTCCTTTTTTTGAAATGTCGCGACAAATCCCTCGCGCGCACGAATCGCTTCTTCTCGCCCATGATAGAGCGCGGCGACTTCTTCCGCGAGAATGAGTTTTATGTCTCGTGGATTTTCTCCCGCAGTGATACGCCCATCATACTCTGCGATGGTGTCGAGAGGTACTCGTGTCGCCTGCACAAAGTACGTATGAATAAGCTCGTCACGAAGGCTCATTATCTTCCCCACCATATCCTGCGCGCTGTCGATGAGGAAAATACCATTACCCCAGCTTGAGCTCATTTTTCGCCCGTCCAACCCTTCAAGGATTGAGCAGGTCAAAATCCCTTGTGGTTCTTGACCAAAATGTTCTTGGAGTTTTCTCCCTGAAAGGAGGTTGAACTTTTGATCCGTTCCCCCTATTTCTATATCTGACTGAATCGCAACACTGTCATACCCTTGCATGAGAGGATACAACACTTCTCGTAATGATACGCGCTTACCTTGGTCGAGGCGACGCTTGATATTGTCACGCGCAATAAAGTCAGACACAGAAAACACATCGGCGTGCTCAGTGATTTCTCTATAGGTAAGTTTTTCAAGCCATTCAGTGTTGCGGTGGAGGAGAACTTTTGACATATCCAAAATCTTCCCCACCTGCTCAAAATATGTTTTGAGATTCTGCTCAACGTCCTCTCGTGTGAGCATGGGGCGCTCGCTCTCCTTGTCCGAGGTGTCACCAATGACGCCCGTAAAATCACCAATAATAAATACGATGGTGTGTCCGAGGTCTTGAAAATCGCGGAGCTTGCGAATGAGCACCGCACGCCCGAGGTGAATGTGAGGACTTGTGGGATCGATACCAAATTTTATACGAAGCGGTTTACCTGAAGAAAGTTTTTCGCGTAACACATCAACGCCGGGAATAACCTCCGCGACCCCTCGGGTGAGAACATCTTCAAGA
Source organism: uncultured Candidatus Saccharibacteria bacterium (assembly GCA_964457625.1). Classification (GTDB taxonomy): domain Bacteria; phylum Patescibacteriota; class Minisyncoccia; order Phycocordibacterales; family UBA1550; genus UBA1550. Next base: position 56,882 of record CAYWES010000003.1, on the reverse strand, counting down.
GCATCTTTGTTCATAGAACTTCATAATATCACATAGGCAAAACACTCGCCTACTCACAACTTTTGTGGTATTATGTCGAAATAATTTATATGAAAAAAACCAAACCCCTGCTCAAGCGCGTCAGAAAGACTCTCCTTCGCCATATAAAAAGTATTCTCATCTTGGGAGTTGCGGGAATTTTTGTGGTGTTGGGCATCATCGCGCTCGTGGTTGCGTTCATTAAGCTTCCCGACTTCAACACCTTTCACGACAGAAAGATTGTTGAATCTACAAAAATCTATGACCACACAGGAGAAATACTCCTCTATAGTGTCCACGACGACATCAAGAGAACCCTTGTACCCCTCGAGGATATATCAGATGATCTCAAAAAACTCGTTGTCGTGGTAGAAGACGCGAGTTTTTATGAGCACCACGGCATTCGTATACAATCTACGATTCGAGCAATCCTCGCAAACCTCTTGGGGAGAGGATACCAACAAGGAGGGTCAACCATCACCCAGCAGGTAATCAAAAAAACACTTCTTGTTGACCAAAAGACCGCGACTCGAAAGATAAAGGAGTGGATTCTTTCCATAAAACTTGAACAAGTATTCTCAAAAGATGAAATTCTTGAGCTCTATCTCAACGAAATCCCTTATGGAGGAAATGTGTATGGTATCGGAGAGGCGACGCGCCTATTCTTTAATATTGAACCAAAGGACATTACACTGGCACAATCAGCCTACCTCGCCGCAATCCCCAACGCACCTACGCGCTACTCCCCTTATGGAAACAACCGCGAAGCGCTCGAGAATAGGAAGAACTTCATCCTTAAACGAGCTCTTACCCTGGGATTTATCACGGAAGAAGAATACAACCAAGCCCTTGCTGAGGTGGTTGAATTTCTCCCCAGATCGTCTGAGGGAATAAAGGCACCTCACTTTGTGATGTTGGTTCGAGAATACCTCGCGAATAAATATGGAGAACAAGCCGTGGAAGAAAACGGGTACAAAGTCATAACAACTCTTAATTACGAACTCCAAGAACAAGCAGAGAAGATAGCGAAAGAATCCGGAGCAGATATTGAAGCGCGATTTTCAGCGGGTAACATGGGTATTGTCGCAGTCGATCCACGAAATGGGCATATCCTCGCAATGGTTGGATCTCGTGATTATTTTGATATTGAGCGCGAGGGAAACTTCAATGTTACCACCGCCCCCAACCGTCAGCCGGGATCAACTCTTAAACCATTTGTATACGCAAGTCTCTTTATGAAGGGATACACTCCAGAGACGGTCCTTTTTGACCTTCCCACAAACTTTAGTACAAATTGTGACCCATATGGAAACCCTCTCGTCGCGGGAATGTACGAGACTGATTGTTATATGCCTCAAAACTACGACGGTGCGTATCGTGGCCCCATCTCAGTTCGTGACGCACTTGCGCAATCACTCAATATACCTGCGGTAAAGGCACTTTATTTAACAGGGATGCAAGACGCGCTCAAAACAATGCGTGATGTGGGAATCACAAGTCTTAATAACCCGGCGCGATACGGACTAACCCTTGTGTTGGGAGGAGGAGAAGTTTCCCTCCTTGAGCTTACAAGTGCATACGGTGTTCTTGCAAATGAGGGGGTTCGCCATACTCCTGTCTCAATACTTCGTGTTGAAGACAAGCAGGGAAATATTATTGAAGAATTTTCCTCAAAGCCTGAGGAGGTTATCCCTCGTGAGGTTGCTCGACAGATTACCAATATTCTGAGCGACAACATAGCGCGAACTCCCGCGTTTGGACCAAACTCACCACTCTTTTTCTCCCAAAATGATGTTGCGGTAAAAACAGGTACCACAAATGATTATCACGATGTGTGGACTATTGGGTACACTCCCACTATCGCTCTAGGGATTTGGGCGGGAAACAATAATAACAAACCGATTAACAAAAATGTTGCGGGCATGGTTATTGCTCCCATTTGGAGAAGCGCAATGAATGAGGCGCTTGCCATCATCCCCTCTCCTCTTTTTACAAAACCAAACTCAACACAAAACTTTGACCTCCCTGCTCCCCTCCAAGGAATCTGGCAAGGTGGAGAAAAATATATTATCGACACCTCAACAGGGAGTCTTGCGAACGAATCAACCTTAGAGTCCATGAAGCAGGTTATTGTGGTTCCAGAAGTACACTCTATCCTCTATTGGGTAGACAAACGCAACCCCCTCGGTCCACAACCACAAAACCCTCTAAACGATCCTCAATTTACTCTTTGGGAAACCCCTATCCGTGCGTGGGTGGAGTCACAAAATATTACAGAGGGTGATCGAAGCAATATTCCACCAGAAGACACATCTTCATTTATCCTACAAGGAGGATCGGACTCATTTCAGGGTATTATACAAATTCCAACCATTCAATAAATTACTGAATATCAGTAATAAATGAGAGTGTTGGTGTTTTTTTAAACTCTTCTAGAAATTCTTCTTTTTTAAGAAGAATTTCTGTTTTTATAATATGGTGAGCGGTAATATAGATAATAGAATTCTTTATTTTTATTGAGGAATAAGGGACATCTATAGTTAGTTTTTCTTTTAAAACAGTGTGTATGGTTTCTATCCTTTTTCGCTCTTGAAAAATGGAGTTATTAAACCTTGATAGGAGATCACTTATCTTCAACATAAAGGGGTTTATATTCTATTGAGGGGCATAGAAAGGTAGGTAAATGATTCATCCCCAAGCCCCTTCACCACAACAGCTTTGTCGGACCCATTAAATCCCAAAGAAACACTATCCCTTTGAATAACAGAGAGAACATCACTTATATGTCTTCCATTAAGAGTAATGGTGATTGATTCTCCGTTAAGGGTGCTGGGAATATGGGACACTATTTCTCCTATATCATTATTTTTTGTGGTTATGGAAAATATTTTTTGTTGAGGGTCTATCAAAAACACTACATTATTAAACTTATCCGCAAAAAATGAGGATAGTTTTAATGCATTAAGAAGATCCTCTTTAATGAGAATAACTTCTGTGGTATTTCCTTTTGGAATAATTTGACCATAATCAGGGTAGATACCTTGAATAACCCTTGAAGTTATATAAAAATTCTCCCCCGTAAAAGAGATTTGGTTTTTTGAAACAACAACCTGCATGTCCCCCTCTATTCCATCAAAAAGTCTTATTATTTCTTGGATGTTTTTAATGGGGATAATAACTCCCTGAGAAAGGGTTATCTTTCCTTCTTTTATTGTTTTTTCTGAAAGCCTAAACCCATCTGTTGCAACAAATGTTATTGAATCGTGTTCTTTTTGATGAATATACACACTCGAAATCTCGGGTTTAACTTCAGACTGAGAAGAGCTCATAACCACAGACTTAACACCTTGTATAAAGTCTTCTACAGAAATAGTAAAGGAATCACCATCTTGTATTATGGGGATAGTGGGGAAATCATCCGGAGAGAACCCTTTTACGGTAAGGGTTTTTGATTTTGTTTTTATAGTAGAGACTCCTTGTTCTACAGAAAGCGCTATATCTTCCTCGTCTTGTATAACCGCGAGAGTGTTTGCTAAAAGAGACCCCGGAAGAGCTATGGAGCCCTTCACTTCCACCGAAGCGGGTACCCTAAACTCAACACCCACCTCAAGATTTGTTGATCGAATAACGAGTTCTTTTTGTTCCGCAACAATAAGAACGGTATTTAATATGGGAAGTGATAAATTCTTTCCCGTAATACGGTCTGCGCTCGCAATATTTTTTTGAAGGAGCTCACGATTACAATATACTTTCATATGCGTTTATTTATATATTTAATACTTATAGTTATTCTTTATATATGTGGATATGTGGATACACCTTTAATACCTTACCAATAAAGTATTTTTAGTTGTTCTTAATATTATTATTCTGTGGATAATAATATATTTATTGTGGAGAATATTTTTATTCATATATTTTTTAAATTTTAATACACTTTTTAAAAACACTCTCTACACCACTAATACATACGAAATCCACAAGATATCAAAACATAGCACGTATGTGATCTATATCTTGCATAAGGGAAATATCATTTTTAATATCCTCTTTAATTTTTTCACACGAATGCATCACTGTGGTGTGATCACGTCCCCCAAGCTTTTGGCCTATTGTTGGGTAAGAGATATTAAAGTCTTCACGCAAAATAAACATTGCAATTTGTCGAGGACGGAGAACCTCCTTCCTCCTTGTTTTTTCATATACTGAATGTTCTTCTATTTGGTAAAAATCACTCACAATTTTAACCACATCTTTAATAGATATATTTTTTTGAGGTTTTGTGTTGTTTTTAATAAATGGCTTAATCTCAGTAAGTGTTAGGTGGCGATTTTTGAGTTGAGACTGCATAATAATCCCATTCAACATACCTTCAAGCTCGCGAATATTCCCCTGTACTGATGAGGCGAGGTATTCCATAACTTCATCAGAAGGGAAAAAGTTGTTTTTTTCAGATTTTGACTTAAGAATCGCAAGACGGGATTCATATTTTGGTTCTTGAACATCTACCGTCATTCCTGAGATAAATCGAGACTTAAGCCTGTCTTCAAGGGCGGCAATGTAATTTGGGTGGCGGTCTGAAGAAAAAATAATTTGCTTGTTGTTGTGGTAAAGCTCGTTAAAAATGTGAAAGAGTTCTTCTTGGGTTTTTTCCTTTCCTGAGAGGAATTGGATATCATCCATAATAAAGAGGTCGTATTTTCGATACTTTTCTTTAAAGATATTCATTGCTTTCGGTCCTTGGCCGACAGAGTTTATGTAATCAAGAGCGAATTTTTCAGAAGAGATGTAAAAAACTTTTTTATGAGAGTAGATTTTTTTTATCTCATTCCCCACCGATTGAATAAGGTGTGTTTTTCCAAGGCCGGTGTTTCCATAAATAAAAAGAGGATTATAAACATTGGTTCCTATTTTTTTAATAATGCTTTGCGCTGCAGTGTATGCAAGATCATTAAAGTCTCCAATAATAAAATTATCAAATGTATATCGAGGGTTGAGGCCGTCTTCTTTGTTTATGTACAGATCTTCGAGGGGGAGCTCTGACCCCACTACTTTTTTAGGGGTTTTTGTGGATTCTTTAATCTCTTGTTTTTGGGGCGCTTCAATCTTGTGAACAACATATTCAATGGTTCGAATAGAGTCTGAAAGGTTGCGAAGAGATCGAAGAACCATTTTGTGGAACTTGTCTTGGATCCAAGTTTTTATAAACTCACTAGGGACCGCCACCACCACCACACCATCTTCATAAGAAAGAATCGCGGTGTTTTTGAACCAAGTGTTAAGACTTGCGTGGGAAATCTCTTTCTCTATATCAGTGAGCACATTTTCCCATAATTTTTCGTGAGTATGCATAGGTGTGGATAGGTAATTACTAGTATACCCCTGTTCACAAAAAACCTAAAATCCATATGGGTATATAAAGGTTTATACCCTGTGGATAAGTTGTGGAAAGAATTATATCATAAAGAAAAAATAATAAACTGGATTTTTTATAAAACATAGTGTATAGTTCTCAATTATGTCTCAAACATATCAGCCGAAGAAACTAAAAAGGGTTAAGAAACACGGATTTTTGGTTCGCTCAAAGACGACCAATGGGAAAAATGTGTTGAAGTCTCGTCGTCAAAAAGGACGCAAGCGCCTCACCACCGTATAAACTTCTTTGTTTCCTTGGGTTTCGGGCGTTTTTATACCATGATTCCCCGATTAAACCGCATTTCACGTAGAGAATTCCCCTCCCCCCAGGAGAGGGGAATTCGTTTGTTTTCCCCTCTTTTTTCAATAACACAATACCCAAACAAAGGTTTGGGTGTATCACGAGCATCTATTGTGGTTTCTCGGAAAGTTTCTCCTAAAGCGGTTGTGCGAAATAGTCTTAAACGTCGTTTTTATGAAGCAATACATGGTTTTTTGAAGACCACTCCCCCGTCTTCGTTTGTGGTGTATCCCAAAAAAGAGTCTATCGGATTAACCACACATGAAATTAAGAAAGAAATGGAGAAGGTTTTTGGGGTGAACCCTCGACAATAGCCTATGCTCACAAAACTCCTCATTTCCTTTATAACCTTCTATCAAAAATTTCTTTCTCCGGATACGGGGATGTTTTCTTTAAAAAAGAACACCACATGTTGTTTTTATCCAACATGCTCTGAATATACGAAAGAAGCGCTCCATAAATATGGTTTTTATAAGGGTGTTCTGTTGGGGGCGCGTCGTATTGTGCGGTGTCACCCATGGCAAAAAGAACACATAGATTTAGTCCCCTAGTATAAAGATCCTCATTCGTGCTAGTATTAGCGACATGGAATCAGGATTTTTTTTCACCGTATTTTATCAACCTGTTTATAATGGGCTTGTATTTCTTATAGATGTGGTGCCCGGAGGAAACCTCGGAGTCTCTATTATCCTCCTCACGGTGGGGGTCCGCTTTCTCCTCCTCCCCCTTTCTCATAAGGCGACTGTTTCTCAGTCAAAATTGCGTCTCCTTGCCCCCCACCTCGACACTATAAAAGAGAATTTTAAAGACGATAAACAGCTTCAAGCACAAAAAACCCTTGAGCTTTATAGAGAGCACGGTATAAATCCTTTTTCGGGATGTTTCTTGTTGCTTCTTCAGCTCCCTATAATTTTTGCCCTCTACTGGGTGTTTTTCAAGGGATTACCCGATATAGACCCGGAAATACTCTATTCTTTTGTAGGATTCCCTGAGGCGGTCGGAATCATGTTCTTGGGTATAACCCTCACCGCAAAAAGCTTTGTGCTAGCGCTGTTGGCAGCTATTACGCAATATTTCCAGATTAAGCTCTCCCTCCCTCCCGTAAAAGCCCCCGCACAAGGAGCAAAGCAGACATTTAAAGATGATTTTGCAAGGAGTTTTAATATGCAGATGCGCTACATACTTCCTGTTGTTGTCTTCATTGTCTCATATAGCATCTCAGCGGCCATCGCGCTCTACTGGGCGACAAGCAACCTCTTCTCTATCATTCACGAACTCTACGTAAAGAAGAAAAGTAAGGAGATTTAGTAGACTGATGTCTTCTAGCGAATTTGTTGGAGGTCCTCGATGAGAGGGTCTGCTATGGTTGCTCCCTGTAGGGGTTGTGTTGGCTGGGTTATTTCTGGGGGGAGCTCAGGGGTGCTGGGGGTGTCCTCTAGGAGTGCCGCTTCTTGGGCCGCTCGTTGTTGTTCTTGGGCGGCAAGACGGCGGGAAAGGCCTGGGTCGACGACGGTCGTGCGAAATACCCAAGGGAATCCCGTTTCTTTATCAACAAAGACAATATAGGTATCGTCGGACGAGATAGAGAGGTTTGTCATGTCAAAGGAAGCACCGACGGGGGTCAGCACAAGAGAGGTGGCACCTGTAGTCACATCAACCTTCCAGAGTTCATCAGAAAATGCGATAACCCCCTGATACCAACGATCCGGGAGAATTCCTGATTGAGGAGGATTAGGAACTGCGCAATACACAGTGTTTGCTTCCGCGCGTGCCCACACACACTTTTCAGGAAGGGTTGCGAGGGGGATTTGTACAGACTCTCCTCTTTGAACATTGTATGCAAAAAGCTCCATTTGGGTGGCGGGGGTTGACCCATAGAGAACCCAGGTGCCTTGTGTATTGGTGAGGGTTGTGAGGGCGGGGACATCACTCAAAACCTTCCGGAGATTTCTTGTGACAGGGTCAAGGAAGTACAAAAACCCGGGAACCCCCGCTGAGGGCCTCGTGGTGAGGGTAACGAGACGTGCGTTGGGAAATTGAGGAAGCCATTCGGTGAAACTTTCGGAAAACACTTGTGTTGTGCCGGCGCCCCTTGTGTTTATTGTGAGTCCTCGTGCTTGGGAAATACTGCTTTGGAGATAAAAGACTGCGTCACTCCCATCTCCTGCGATATCCATAAAGGGGATAAAGTTTGGAAGGAGGATCTCTTCGCTCAAGAACGATCCCGGCAGAGAAGTTTGTGGGACGATGTTGAGGATTTTTGAAGAGATAATATCGTTGTTTACGTTTTCAAGGGAACGAATGACAACTGACTGCCCATTTCTCCCCCACAATGCTTCTGAGATTTTTGATCGTGTCTCATTGAGGATACGCCCCTCACGATATGTATAGAGGTCGGTGTCGTAGATATGTCCCAGGGCTTGCTCTATATAGCGCGCGATGATTGAGTACGTGTCCCCGCTCCCTGTCTCGTGAAAGCCTATCCCCGCGACAGGGGTGCCATGGAGGCGGTAGAGACGAGGGAGAGACTGGTCTGTGGCAAGGAGAAGCTCAATATTAACGTCCATGCCGGGCTCTGTGGGGATAATATCAATCGGGTCAGAAATCCCCGGAAACAGACCGGGACCTCCCGGTGTGGAGGGTTGTCTGAGAAAGAAGTAGAGACTTGCCCCAAGAAGGACAAGGATGATGATGCCACCGACGACAGTAAAGAGCGTTCTCCTGTTCATATGATTCTAGTATAGCAAGGCGCAACAAAAACTGGTAGTGAAATTCTCACAGAAAGCTTTATTGAGGAAGGTTCACTCTAGGCAATTAGAGAGGGAGGGAGTCAAACCCAGGAGGAGGGGGAGGGTAGTTAATAAAATAATAATCTTTTCCCATATCTATGCTTTTAAATGTGTCCTTTAAGCACACTCCATTCACATGGTCTCTCAACTTAGTTCGCTCGCTACCAAAGGGAGAAGTCGACGAGCGTTTTCCTGGGTATTGTTCATCATACTTTTTCTGCCTTTCTTGCTCGATAATTCGTCGTTGATTGTTGCAGGCCTGACGCCCTTCAAAACTCCCGTCGTGCCGCTCACTCTTTGGTGTACTCGTGGCGAGGATTGTTTGATTTTGATTAAGTCTTTCATTGCTCTTTATTTTTTCTAATTCAAGGCTGAAGTTGACGAGGTTGGGGTTGATAGTGTTCAAGAGGAGCCATGACGAGAGAATAATACCGAGGCCAATGAGCGCGTTTACAATCTGTTCTTTCGCGTCACTCTTTGCGCTCGGACTGATGCCTGCTGCTACATATTGCGTTCCCGCGACGACAATCATAATGACTGCAAGGACTCCCGCCGCCGCGACCAAGAACATGAGTCCGTTGACGAGATAGTCTGTGAGAGTGACTCCCGTTCCCACCGCCGTAACACCGGGAATGGTCACAAGAGGCGTATACTCCATGTCTTGCGCGTATGCGACCCCTCCCCCTATACAGAGGAGAATCATGAATGCCGTGACGTGAGCGAAGTAGGACATGATATTAGAATATTGTGCGCGACCCGCTTGGAGTTTCTGTAAAGTTGATACGCAGGGAGCGCTCCGCCGCTTGGAATATTTTTTCAAAGCTTTCAATGGTGAGAGAAATATCTGAAAGACCGACCAATCCTTCTTCATTGCGAAGCGTAATCATGCGACCGAATGCATTGAGGGGGCTCCCATTGAGGCGCCACACATAATCAAATACCGTATCGGTGGTTTCATTGCTGAAATAGTATGGCTCCGCGACAAGAGAGAGCTCGCGCTCCGTGATATCAACCGCTGATCCAAGGGGGCGCTTGTACCAAACGCCGAGAAGCGGGTGGTCCTCATAGAGAAGGATGTAAGGGGTAACAACAGGGACGGAAACACGTGTTTCCGAGGAAATGGTATTGTCGAGCGAGGAGACACTGAGGGTTGTTTCAAGGTTATCAAAAGGACGAGATGCCGAGAGGGTGAAGGTGTTTTTCCCGACACCGGACGCGTCTCTCACGATAGCTCCATCACGCTTCCATGTATAGCTCAAGGTATTGGGGTTTATAGATGAAATATCAGGGGTGGCAATCACGCGGAGGTTGGCTTGAGGAGAAAGAAGTGGTTTCCCTTTATAAAAAGGCGGTGTATAGGTATCTGCTTCCCACATGAGTGTCACACCCACGGGATTGAAATGGAGGGTACGGACCGCCTGTTCGTTGTTGTTGGTAAAAAGGACAATCTTGAGCACTCGGGAACCCCCTGCGGGAGCATTTTTGAATGTTGCGGTCCGTATCCCCATCCCCTCAGCGAGAATCTCATCATCAAGAATCCAAAGAATGGTCGATTTGTTGAGGTCAGCAAGATAGCTTTGGATGGTGATGCTCACCTCTTGGTCGGGCCCCGGGTTAGGAGGAGTTATTTGTATTTCCAGATAGTTTTCAATAGCGTTTGCACGGATGGCTTGGGGAGAAAAAGAAGGAATGATCCCTGTTGTTTGTGCCGACACAAGAAACGGCACAAAGAAAAAGGGCAACAAGAGCACTAAGCCGGTATTCAGAGAAATACGTTGCATATACAGATAGTATACCCTACTCGTCAAAGAATGAAAACGGAAACACCGGCGTGTACAAGCCCTCTATGCCTCCCCTTTTGCTTCCGCTTCCGCGAGTTCTCTCTTTGCCTTTTTGATGGCAAGAACCTGCGAAGGGTCAGAGGTGATGATTTGGTCTTCTGTATAGGACGCGATGCTTTTGATAGCCACGTGTTTCATGCCCGCAAAGAATATTCCCTCACCCACACCTGACTCGAGGAGAAGATATTTTTCTTCGTCCGTAAGGGTGAATGCTTTCTGTACCGCGTCAATGTTTGTCGGAGACTGCTTGAGGAGGACCTGGATAGACGAGTTCGTCATAATGGGAAGACCATACGGCGATTTGAGGAAGTCGTTTACGTCCTGGGTAATCGTGGCGATACCAAGGTAGTACTTTCGTCCGCGTTTTGCGAGTGCGTAGAGAAAGGCCGCGGTGTCATCGGACTTCATCATCCACCATGCCTCATCCACCACGAGGAGACGCTTGCGGAGCGTACGACGGATAGCGGTCCAGATATAGTGGGTTACGAGATACATTGCCACAGGCTTCAGCTCGTCCTCCATGTCGCGCACGGAAAACACGATAAACTTGCGATTGATATCTACGTTTGTGGGTTGGTTCAAGAATCCTGCCCATGAACCACGCGTATATTTGGTGAGTTTTGTGAGAATGTTTTCTGCACCCTCCATTCCCGAGAGAACCATTTCAAAATCAGAAAGAAGAGGAGGTTCTATTGCAGTAAAGTCAGAGTCAGCAGTGATGTCTTTGAGGGCGTATGTCTCTGCGATGGCGCGATCGACGAGCGCGTCTTCCTCCGGGGTAAGTCCTCCGAGCATGATGCGAAAGAGCCCTACAAGGGAAACAATGTTTGAGCGGAGAATATCCGCGGGAGACTCGTCTTCGCGCGGAGCGGGAAGGTCAAAAGGGTTGATGTGGTGAGCTGAGTTCAAAGAAATATTGAAATAGCGCCCCCCTACCGCCTCAGACATGGACTCATACTCGCGCTCGGGGTCAATCACGATTACATCAATATCAAACATGAGGCTCCTCAAAATCTCAAGTTTTGTCTGGTAGGACTTACCCGAACCGGACTTTGCAAAGGTGATGGAATTGTAGTTTTCCAGAGAGAATCTATCAAAGAGCACGAGTGAGGAGTTGTGGCGATTGATACCATAGAGAATGCCGTTGTCCGAGGTGAGGTCAAAGGATACAAAAGGGAAAAAGCTGGAAAGGGGCTCGGAATTCATCTTTTTCATCACACCAATCTTGTCGTCGTTTACCGGAAGCATGGTCTGGAACGCGATATCTTGTTGAAAAAGTGCCGGGCGAAGATAGATGAGGCGAGCTTCAAGCATTGATTTAATCTCCGCTTCCGCGTGCGCGAGTTCTTCCTCATTGTCTCCATAGAGAGAGATATAGAGCCCTACGTCAAACATTTTTTCTTCCGCTTGCTGGAGGCGGTCGCGGAGGTCTTCAAGGTCTCGGTACGCGTTTTCAAGCATGGGGTCGCGCACGAATCCTTTTTGCTCACGCACAGTAATCTGGCTTTGGACTTCAGCCACCTTCTTTTCAAACTTTTTCATAATCACCGTGGTATCAATAGGGTGAATATAGATTGAAATATCAAAAACTTTGTCGAGGTTTATGAGCGGAGAAAGCCAGTTGTCGGTGAGTGCGCTGGGGTATGCGGTCACAAAGAACGAGCGCACCACTTTTTCGCCAAGGTTCAGGTGCTTTGACCCTATTTGCACCGCGGATGGCGCGATGATATCAAGGATGTCCAAGTCTTGCTCCTTGTAGAGGTCTTGAGGTAACACCGGCACACCTGATGCGCTTGTGTCAGCTTGTTTTTCTTCTTTTTTTCCAAAAAAATTAACCATAGTATTTATTGTACACGCTTTTCCGCTTCTCCCGGATTGAAAAGGCGATAGTAAAGCTCGGTGAGCTCTTCGGTGCCGAGAGGTTTGATGCGCACACCGGTACGCGAGAGACCTTGGCTCACGATTCCCGCGCGCTGCTCGAGCTGAGTGCGTGCTTCTTCAAAGGCATCAACGGCACCCTTTGAGAGCGGTGCTTTCGTAGGAGTGCTTTTTTTGAGGATGTTCCCAAGGAGTCCGCCGTTTTTTTGGTCTTGCGCGGTGACGGATCGCACAGGAGCATACGGCACCACAATGAGGAACATTTTGTTCATAATATTGGTCGCCTCGGTCACCACCTTTATGAAGTTCATATATTCGCGAATCTGCACTTTCATGAGCTCATTCATTTCTACGCGATGACGTTCCTCAAGGAGATTTAAGTAGGAGCGCACATCAAGACGGCGGGACTGGATGAAAATTTGCGTTGAAAATTCCAGTGAGTTGAGAAATGTCTGAAACTGCATGAGAATACCCGCTTGTTCATCGGCAGATTTGAGCGCGAGGTTGATGGACGACGCCATAAGCACCATGCGCATGGTGCCATCTTTTAAAATAACAACACCATCACGGATCTCTTTTATGGGGACAAACTCTTGTGCTGATTTTGATGCAACTGCCATACAATATTCTTTCTCTCAGTGTACCACGACTTTCTTGTAAGGCGTAGTGTTTGCGCGCTTAGGATACTCTTAAAGCTTCCTTTTTATTAAATATTCCCTCATTTCTCGCCCATCATCGTCGCTTTTGTCTTCTTTTACATCAAGATTAAACGCCGTCGAGGAGAGTTTACTGGTGGTGGTTTTTGGGGTGGTAAAAGTTGGCAAGGAGATAAAGGACTCTTCTTTGTCCTTTTCAATGGGTGTCGGTGTTTTTTTCCATGTGTAGAGCTTGCCTTTAAAGAAAAACCAAAACGCAGACTCAAGGACCTCAATAAACGGCCTCCCCAGTTTTTCTCGAGGATAGAATGCAAGAGCCCATGTGAGGACGGCAATTCCCACAATAATGGGGAGTGCAATAAAGAGATAGTTTGTAAAAAGCCTAAACACAAAGTATGCGGCGCCCGCCCCTCCAGCGAGGTAGATTGCTTGTCGGAGCGTGAGGGGCCCCACGATCTTGTCTTCAATATCAATATTTTGAGGTATGTGAAACTGCATTACCTTTTAAGTATACCACAAACAATGTTCTTGAAAGGGTCTTACCAGCTAATACGAATGACCGCTTCCCCATCTTCCTCCCCCATGGTGTCGCCACCAACATGCTCCATCAAATCATCATCAATGTCTGACAAGAACTCAGAAGGCGCGTTGACTTGGCGTTGCCCAAAAATCATACGAACGGATGCATAGGAAAGAAAAAGTTTTTTCTTTGCACGGGTAATCGCCACATAGCAGAGACGGCGCTCCTCCTCGCTTTCTTCAGGAGTGCTTTCTCCCGCTTGCATGCGTCGGTGAGGAAACAAGTCTTGCTCGAGTCCCGTCACAAACACATATTCAAACTCAAGCCCCTTTGCCGCGTGCACCGTCATGAGCTTTACCGCCTGCTCGTTTTTTATGAGGGAGTCTTGGTCGCTCGCAAGCGCCGCATCGGCGAGAAGTTTTTCCACGGCTTCGTCGGGAGGGAGAAAGTCGTATTTTGTTGCCAGTGTCACCAATTCATGAATGTTTTCAAGGCGCTCAAGGTCTTCATCGGTGCCGGATTTTAATACGTCTTCAAGGCCGGAGCGCTTCAATACAAACTTGATGAGGTCGGATGTCTTTTTCGTGAGCGCCACATCTTTTATCTCTGCGAGAATATTCCTAAACTCAAGAACGCGCTTCTTTGCCGCGGGAGCGAGACTCTCCTCATCATGAGCAAACATTTTTGCGAGCGTTGCTTTGCCGATGCCACGAGGAGGCACATCAATAATGCGCTTGATATCGGAAAGACTGTCGGGATTGAGCGCTGCGCGAATAAAGCAGAGAATGTCTTTCACTTCTTTTCGTTCAAAAAACCGAACACCAAGAACTTGATACGGGATTTCTTTGAGTAAAAAGGCTTCTTCAAGCGCGCGTGATTGGAAGTTCGCTCTATAGAGCACCGCAATATCTTCCGGAGAAACTCCCGTCTTTATGAGCTCTCGAATAGTGTCCCCGATTTTGCGCGCTTCCCCTCCCTCATCGTATCCTTCAATGACACCAATGAGCTCCCCGGAATCATTTTCCGTGTAGAGATTTTTTTCTCTGCGGGCGTTGTTTTTCTTGATGATATTGTTTGCTGCCGCGAGGATGGTTTTTGTCGAGCGATAGTTTTCCTCAAGGACGATTACCTCCGCCCCCCCGTAATCTTTTTCAAAGTTTAAAATATTGCGCACGTCCGCTCCTCGCCACGTATAGATGGTTTGATCGCCATCTCCCACTGCACAGATGTTTTTTGTCGTGCCGGCAAGGAGGCGCGCGAGCTCGTATTGGACCGCATTGGTGTCTTGGTACTCATCAATGTGGACATACTTCCAGCGGTTTTGGTAATGCGTCCGAATGTCTTCATTATCTCTGAGAAGAAGGACCGTTTTGAGAAGAAGGTCATCAAAATCAAGCGCCTTTTCGCGTCGTAGGAGTGCTTCATATTTTCCCCACACACGAGCGACAATCATGGGGAAATACGAATTACCGACTTCTTCGCGGTAGACTTCAAGTGTCATAAGGTTCCCTTTTTGTCGTGAGATGGTGTGGGCGATTTTCTCCGGAGGGTATTGTTTGGGATCAAGTCCTTCTTCTTTGAGTGCTTCCTTTATGAGGGCAACCGCGTCGCGTTTATCAAGAATGGAAAAGTGTTTCGTAAGTCCGAAGTGTTCGGCATGTGCGCGGAGAAGGTACACACCCAGCGCGTGAAATGTCCCAATGAAAGGTCGCGCGTCACCCGCGCGGATTCCCGCATTGAATCCGTGGGTTTCAAGAAGGCGAGACACACGGTCGTTCATTTCCTTGGCAGCTTTGTTGGTAAAGGTTATCGCAAGGATTTCCGAAGGATCAACCCCTTCTTTGATTAAATGGAGGATACGATGCGTGAGCGTGTTTGTTTTTCCTGTGCCCGCGCCGGCGATAATAAGGAGAGGGCCGTCTTTGTGGGTTGCGGCTTTTTTTTGCGCTTCGTTTAGGTGTGCGAGGTGTGAGTGAGACATAGAGTAGTCTCTACTGTAGCATAAATCAGATGCGCGCGCCCTTTGGGCGCGCGCATCTGATCCTCTTTTTTAAAAAAGCCTTTCCCTCTACTCCTTCGCCTTAAACTGCTCTATAATCGCGCGCGTCTCTCGGCTCGTGATTTCCTGAATATTGGGCACGTGCTCAGCGAGAAATTGCTGGATTTTCTCGGGATCTCCCTCTTCGCTCACATGATCAAACATTTCTTGTTGCTCAGGAGTGAGGACTTCAAAAATAGCCGTCGTTGAATTTTTGAGAATCAATTCACCGAGGCTCCCCAAGATTTGATCCTGCGCGTCTTCGGGAAGGTTTCCAATGCCGAGTTCTTTGATAATTGTTGATTTAAGTTCGTTATCCATAAAATGTGTGATTTATTTTGAGAAGTCTCTTTTTCTAGACCCTTGCGGCTCCTTCCGGGTTGCCGGTCATTGCGCGTCGTATATAATCCTCTACCCCCTCACCCGCTTGTATAGGAATTCCTGTTGCTTGGCGGACGTTTGTGATGTACTCCGTCATCTTTTGTGTCGCCTTTTCATTTCCATATCCCGTGTTTGCGGTGGTGCTTGCTTTGAGTGTTTCAAGAGACTCGGCACTTCCCGTTCCCACAAAGTACTCTGCGGGTACTCTTGCAAATCCTGCCGGACCATTCCAGTGCGGAGACTCTAGTCCTGTTTGTGCGCCGATGCCCAAGAATCCTTTTTTGCCAAAGAGTCCATCAAGGTCTTCTTTGAGGTATCCTTCTACGCTTGCGCTCAGCGTCTCTGCGGTCGCCATGCTTGCTTCCTGGGCTAGGACAGAAGGCACAATCTCCGCGGGAGCAGGCAAGGTGCCTTCCGGTCCGCGATACACCTCGCCAAGTACGGAAGGCGCAACTTCTGCGTCAGGTGGAAGCTCAGAAAGTGGAGCCTGAGGAAGTATTTCTTGGATATCTTTGAAGATGTCCCCATATTGCTTCTCCATTCGTTCAACTGTTCCCTGAATGCTGTTCCTAAGGTACTGGGCCTCAGGACTTTGTGCGTCCTCAAGACCATTGAGGATTCTTAGTTCCATAAGAATGCCCTGCGCTTTGAGATTTACTTGGTCCCAAGCAAAATTTTTGTCTTTAAGAGGATTGAACTTAGGGTTTAGTGTCATCTCTTTCCTCCAGTTTGGGTTGAGAACCCTTTCGGGCGTTCCGATTCCGTAGGAGTTTCCCTCATAGGAAAGGCCTGTGACCTCTCCAGAGGGAGAATATGTAAATTTCCCGCGAACGCCGTTTGCTTCAAAGACCCCTTTTTCTAAAATCTTCTCAGGTGTTGGTTTGAGTACCGACTCTACAACCTTTGCATCGGGAGGAAGCTCGGAGAGCGAAGAAGGGACGTTTACGGATTCCAAGGACGCAGGAGGTTGTGGCACAAAACCTTTTGCCTCTCCCTGTACTTTTTCAAGGAGTGTTTTGTCTTCAAGGACAGAAGAGAGGTTTATCTTGTCACCGATGGCGAGCTTATCAATATTCCCACTGGAAATACCAATCGCGCGGAGTTGCTCGGGAGACATAGCCGCAAGCCTATCCTTAAGCGCGTCAATAACATACACTTTTTGATCAGGAGCGACGCCATCAAGGTACTCTTTGGGAATATTGTCGCCCACAAGTTTCCAGACCGTGTCTCCTTTTTGTACTTCAAAAACCTTCGCACCCTTTTCTTGCTCTATGCCAAGGACGCCTGCTTTCGCGAGGTGTTCCGCAGACATTCCCGCAGTGTCTGTGGAGCCGGGAGGTGTTTCGGGAGGATTCCCTATAGAACCACTGGAGGGTGTGTCGGGTCCCGTAGGTCCGTATTTATCCCACAAGCCCCCAAGAGAACCACTTTTGTCTTTGAGTGCGGAGTATGCATCGGAGATTTTTTCCGTAGCACCGTATTGATTCCATACATCTCCAATCCCGTTTCCTGCATTCTGAAGTGTTTCTCCCACAAAACCACTTCCCACAAGGGCCGCCATGGTCAGCGCAAGACCCTTTTGTCTCATGCGGTATTTTTCATTGCCTTCAACGCCGAGTTTTTTCTCGCCGGACACGCGCATCAGTCCATCAAGAGTAACGTAGGTCGCGGCAGCACCGGCAACGCGTAATGCTACGGCGCCACCGGCGATCGCGGTCACAGTACCGCCCGTTGCCAACATTCCCGCTGCAACCAATGTCACCCCGAGAGCGATTTTGTATCTTGCGCGCGCGCCATCTTTCCATGTTTCACCAAGGGCTCTAAATGCTTTTTCCGCAAATCCTCCCGCCTTCTGCGCGCGTTCAAAAGATTTTTTGTGAAGCCCATCAAGTTTTTCGTTAATCTGCGCAACTTGTTCTCGAGCAGAATCTTCAAAGCCTTCTGAAAAGGCGACGCGGTTTTTTTCGGGAATATTTTTAGTTTCTTCGGGACGTACTTTCTCCTCTCCCTTCTCCGCAAAGAAATCCAGCTGGGTAGTGAAATCAGGGCGACGCTCTTTGCTTGCAGACGCTGCCTCGGCAAAGCTCTTGCTCTCACCTCGCTGTATGTTTTCAACAGTGATGTTGTTTGCACTCGTTGTTTCCGGTGAAATCAAGCGACCAACCTTTACCTTGTTCATAAAGTAAAGCGTCTTGTCTTTTTCGGAAAATTTTGACACATCACCGTCATTTTTTTTGAAAAGTTGTGCAATGCGCGCGAGTTCTTCGGGAGAGGTGGGCTCTTGCGCGACACGCTCGCTGTTTTGTCCAAGGTGAGATACGGGAGTAGGAATGGTTTTAGGCTCAACAGAGACACTCAAATTCGTACGCTCTTCAATAACGACGGGTCTAAATGCTTCCTTGAGGGCTTCTTCGAGTGCTCGAGAGTTTGCCTTTTTCCCGTTTCCCCCGTGATTGCGCTCTCCTTGTTGCCACTGTGCCTTTTCTGGTGATGCCATATGATAAAGATTATTGCCACCCTGGTAAAATATGATTAATTTTACCATTCATACAAAATTATGTCTAATTTTGTATGAATATTCCGTTATCCACAGAAATACCCCAAAGACTGTATTTTTTAGTCGTTTTGTGCTATAGTGAAAAGACGCCGGAAAAGATTGGCTTTTCTAGGCTTTCCCGCTTCAGATGATACATCCCGCTATTGACCGTACGACCGCACAGATTCCTAACGCTTAGACTTATTCAACAACTCTTCCAGGACCTCAATTCCTCTAGTTACAATGGGAAACGGGCGAAATATGTGTCTTTTTCAAAACTCGCGCTATTCGGGTTTGCTATTTTTTTGTTTGGAGGGTCTCTCGGAACCCCTCGTGTAGCAGAAGCAAACGTCCTTTCATATATTAAAAATACCTTTACCAAATCTCCTGAAACCACCACTCCCTCCTTCCCAAGCACCCTCTCAAGTTCCCAAAATATGGGGCTTCTCATGGCGGCAACCAATATTGACCCCAACCCTGCAAAAGGCGGAGGAGATATTGTAGTTTTGAACGACAGCGTCCTCGTACCCGAAGTGGGACTTTTGGGAAACATCGCTGAAATCGAAGCACAGGATCGTCAGGGGCGCATCAGTATTTATGTAGTACGCGCGGGAGATACTCTTCCCGGTATCGCAAAGATGTATGGGGTGAGCGTCAATACGATTCTTTGGGCAAACGATATTCCTCAGAGTGCAATCATCAAGCCGGGGCAGACGCTCATTATCCTCCCCGTAAACGGAGTTCACTATACGATTAAAAAAGATGAGACGTTGGGAGGTATTGCCAAAAGATATGGCGTTTCTATTGACGATATTTTGAAACACAACGACATTCCGTCAGTAGAAGTACTTTCTATCGGCGATACTATTATTATTCCGGGAGCGCAAGAAATTGTCACAAAACCTGCGCCCGCACGATCTGTAGCAAGTAGCACGACATCAAGACTTCTCGTAAACACCAGCTCATATCCTTCGTACCCCGGATACTATACACACCCTCTTCCGGGAGGTATCAAAACACAGTCCTTGCACGGATACAACGCTATTGATATTGGCGCACCGAGAGGAAGAGCTATTATTGCATCAGCTGCCGGTCGGGTGATTGTGAGCAGGTATGTCCCCGGAGGTAATCCTTGGAACGGCGGATACGGAAACTACGTTGTTATTGAGCACGGAAATGGTTCTCAAACACTCTACGCACACATGAGTACGGTGGTTGTGGGTGAAGGCACCGTAGTCGCCCAAGGGCAAAAGATCGGTGAAGTGGGATCAACAGGAAACTCCACAGGTCCTCACCTCCACTTTGAAATTCGTGGAGCAAGGAATCCGTTTTAAGAAAGTGTTTTTATAAAGCGCCCCGCTTGCGAGCAAGCGGGGCGCTTTATGTTTTTGTTGAGAGGTTTCCCTACATTGTTTTCTGCGGGCGATATGCCAACGCTTCCAAGATGTGATGTTCGGCAATGTCGGTGGACGACTCAAGATCCGCTATGGTGCGGGCGACTTTGAGTACTTTGTGGTATGCACGCGGAGAAAGTTTGAGACGTTTTGCGGAGCTATTAAAGAGTTCCCAAAGCTTTGGAGTAAGGTGAATATATTTCTCAATATCGTCGGCGCTCATTTCATTGTTGCCTAAAATGTTTCGAGGGTGGCCTTCAAATCGCTGTGTTTGGATTTCACGTGCCAGCGCCACACGCTCTTGGACGGAGGAGGTTTTTTCTCCGGCGCTCTTTTCTGAAAGTGTTTCGTGGGAAATTTTTGAAACCTTGACCCATAAATCAATTCTGTCGACAATAGGTCCCGAAAGTTTTTTGCGATAGTTTTGAAGCGTGCCAGGCATACACGTACACTGCTCATCACTCTCGTATTTTCCACACGGACAGGGGTTCATTGCGGCAAGCAATATGAAGCGTGCGGGAAATGTCTCGTGCGCATTACTTCGCGCGATACGGATACGCCCTTCTTCCAGAGGCTCACGAAGCGCCTCTATGACGCGTCGGTCAAACTCAGGAAACTCATCAAGAAAAAGAACTCCACGGTGGGCCAAGGTGATTTCCCCCGGCCTTGGTATGGTACCTCCCCCAATGACGGACGGATATGATGCGGTGTGGTGAGGCGCTCGGAGTGGTGGATGGCTCAAGAGGCTTCCCTCGCGATGCTCAAAAAGAGAATGAATACTGGTTATTTCCAGGGCTTCTTCTTGTGAAAGAGGAGGAAGGAGGTAGGGAAATGCTTGCGCGAGCATGGTCTTCCCCGTGCCGGGCGGTCCCCAGAGCGCGATGTTGTGTTTCCCTGCTGCGGCTATTTCAAGCGCGCGTTTTGCAAATGCTTGCCCCTTTATGTGCGAAAGGTCGTGGGAGATGGGATTGCGTGAAGCCTCTGCGCGCTCTTCCCAAAGGGTCGGCACGAGCTTCTTTTCCGGAGACTCGGAAGAAAGGTGGTCAATAATTTGTGTGAGCGATGAGACGCCGTATACAGAGATGCCTTCAATGAGGCTGGCTTCTCGCGCATTCTCAAGAGGTACGTAGAGTTCGGTAAATCCTTGCGCCTTTGCCGCTTGTGCCGCAAGGAGTATACCTCGCACGCTCCGAATCGTTCCATCAAGAGAAAGCTCCCCGATAAAGATTTTATGCGCAGGATCAAAATCAATATCTCCGCTCGCCTTGAGGTATGCGAGCGCTATAACAAGATCATAATGAGATCCTTCTTTTTTGAGTTCCGCAGGTGCGAGAGAAACGACAATCTTTTGATTTTTCTGTTTGGGAGAAATAAAACCTGAGTTTTTAAGCGCAGCGCCTACGCGGTCTCTTGATTCATCAATAGACGTTCCCGGTAATCCCACCAGAGAAAACGAATGAAGCCCCCGAGAAATATCCGCCTCAACATCGACGATGTGTGGCGTGAGGCCGACTATTTGTACAGAAAAAAGTTTTGAAAATTGCATGGAAAACAAAAGAGGTGTACAGCATTTCTGTACACCTCAATGAGTATTGGCTACTCTTCGCGATGAGCGATGCAGGTCTTTGCTGCGGGGTTTGCTGATAGTCGCTCGGGCTCGATAGGCTCACCGCTTATTTCGCAGACACCGTAGGTGCCCTGCTCAATGCGCTCAAGGGCGGTAGTTACTTCAGCAAGGCGGTTTTCGAGTTCTACTTCAATGGCGGTATTGGTCTCAAAGGCGGTGATGCTGTCAGCGACGTCATTGGGATCCGCTGGTGGGTTGTTTAAATCAGGTGCAGAAGGTTCCCAGTCTGTCGCGACATCGGGGTTTTTGTGTCCTACACCGGAAAGTTCATTTTCAAGGCGCGCTTTTTCTGCGAGAAGTAATTCTTTGTAGTGATTCGTATCAGTCATAATAGCCTAAGTCTAGCGCCTCTCATGCTCAAACGCAAGTCTAATTGATGAGAAGAGGAATAATAGTCTCTATCGCAGTACGTGATGCGGCAACAATCACCGTATCGTCTGTGGCAAACGCGTACGCAATGCCTACGTTGGGAGCAATCTCAAATACGCGGGCGTCACGACCAAGAATCTGAACGTCGTGTACCCTTGTGTTGGGCTGTATTCCCTCCATAATCTGAGTTCCAAAGACAGTGTCAAAAAGTATGGGAAGTTGTTGTTCCCACTGGAGCATGCCTGCAAGCGTAGTGCTGAATCCTGAAACCTTAAAGATAAAAAAGGGCGTGGAAATACTCGTATCAGGCTCGTTCAACAAACCCGCCATAAATTGATTTTGAAGAGAGCGTGCAAAAATCTCGGGAGCGTTTGCGTTGGCAAGGGAGAGGAGGCGATTGGTAGAAATAGGGAGCGTTCGTTCGAGCCCATCTGCTCCCGTGCTCGTGTCGGTGATAATGATATTTTTGATTTTCCAAGAGGTATCTCCACTCATCCGCTCTACCGCAATACGAGAAAAGATGTCAGAAGCAGTGAGTGTGGCGAGAGAAAAGGTAACCTCGTCTTGCGTGGGGGTAAGCGCGGGCGTGAGGATTATGGGGAGAGGAACCTGTTCGGGGGGAAGTTGTTCTGAGAAATCTCCTTGGTTTTGACCACCAAAAGAGATGGTGGGAAGTTCAATTGAAGGAATCCTTGGGAAGAAAAAATACGCTAAAGCTCCTATCCCCGCGAGAAGAAGTACGACAAGGAAAAGAAATATTCTCCCTCGGCGCTTTGGTGCGGGCTCCTTGGGTGCTTCCTGTTCCGCTTTTTTTCGAGCTTCTTCAAGGGCTGCTTCTTTTTTTTGTTTTTCCGCAAGTGCGATAGAAACAAGCGTTTCTTTTTGGCGCGTTATCGCAAGCTCAACATCACCTTTCATGGTGCGGAGTGCGGGTTGCTCAGATTTTTGAGCAGCTGAAGGTTCTTGCGAAGGTGATGGGGGCATGATTACCTTTAGTATAACGCGTTTAAAACAAAAGAAAAATAACCCCCATGTGGAAAACGCGCAGAGGATTTTGCCTCTGCGCGTTTTCTCTTTTCGCTCCCAACGTTATTTTGTTTCAGATTTTGAGGGAGCGTCTTGCTTTGTTGCTGTGCTTTTTTTGGCACTTCGCTTTCGCGCGGTGTTGTGTCGCGATGAAGTGTTTCCTCGAAATCCAAGAAGGTATGCGCGGGGATTTTCTCCCATATCAATAAAGTCATCTGCCACGTCGCGAAGCCTTCCCGACGCGGAACGACCAAAGGTGATAACCTCAACCTGCGTTCCCATAAACTTGAGATATTCTACAAGGGGTACAAAGTCACCGTCTCCTGACGCAATAATAATCGCATCAACTTTTCCTGCAAAACGAATTGCGTCTACCGCAAGACCGACATCCCAGTCTGCCTTTTTTGCTCCCCCAAAGAATACTTGGAGATCTTTGGTTTTTGTTTCAATACCGAGATCGTTGAGTGCGCCAAAAAAGTTTTTCTCTTCTTCGGTTTCTGTGGTGATCACGTATGCTATTGCGCGTACGAGGTGTCGTCCTGCAACAGATTCTTTTAAGATGGCGCCAAAGTTTACTTTTGTGCCATAAAGGTTGCGCGCGCTGTGGTAAAGATTTTGTGTATCAATGAATACCGCAACACGCTGGTCCTTTTGTTTTATAATAGCCATAATGTCAAATGTTAACGATGTGTGTCTTTTATGCACACACTAAATATGTAAAACTACGAAATTATTGTCTTTTATGATAATCACAAAGGCACAATGTCTTTTATAGAAAGTTTGATGAATACCTGAGTATGTAAAAGTGAATACCAATAAGCCCCCGCAAGGGGGCTTATGTGCTACTTCAAGCCGATTTTCTTTACGAGAGTCTCGTATCGACTCTTGTCCTTGCGCTTCAAATAGCTCAAGTGCTTGCGGCGGTCTGCTACCATTTGGAGAAGTCCACGACGAGAATGATTATCCTTGTGGTTCTTCTTGAGGTGAGCAGTAAGTTCTTCAATACGTACTGAAAGAACCGCTACCTGTGCCTCAGGAGACCCTGTGTCAGTAGCATGTACCTGCGCTTTTGAAATAATATTCTGCTTTTTCTTCGTCGTAATCATCCCGCCCATTATAGCAGATAATTAAAAAAATGCAAGAAATACGTACATATATAAGGATTTCGGGGTATTACGCCTTATTCCAGAGGGTTATCCCCGTTTGAGGGCATAATTTCAATCCCCGCCTCATTTAAGAGCTCTTGAGCAAAGTCTTCAAACCCGCTGAGATCGCCACTCTGGTCTTTTTCGGTCATTTCAACCGTGATTCCTTGCTCCGCAAAGGTTTTCTCGGAAGCTTCTTGAGAAGAGAGTTTTACGTCGTCGCCCCCTCCCACCGTATCGTCATCAAGGTTTTTTGAGTCTTCAACAATAATATAGTCGTTGTTGGGTTCCATATCACTCAGTCTACTCTCTCCCCCAACCTTTGGCAACCGTGTTCTCAGAGTGTCCCTTACGCGCTATACTGTATATACATGGCGGATTTGCAAACACTGAAGCGTCAATTTTTTGAACATCTGGAAATTGAAAAGGGACGCAGTTTAAAAACCATAGAAAACTACGAGCGCTATCTCAATCGTTTCTTTGACTTCTCGGGAGCGAAAAACCCAAGCGATATTACGGATGATATGGTGCGTGAGTTTCGTTTGTGGCTCAATCGCCAGCCATCGGGGGTGCGTGTGGGCGCGCGCGCGGAAACGCTCAAAAAGAAAACGCAAAATTACTATCTCATCGCGCTCAGAAGTTTCTTGAAATATCTCCGCAAGCGCGGTGTTGAATCTCTTTCTCCGGAACGCATCGATCTCGCAAAGGTTGCGGAGCGAGACCTCGATCTCATTACACCGACCGACCTTGAGCGTCTTCTCTCCGCTCCGGAGGGTGATGATCTCAAATCATTGCGCGACCGGGCGATTCTTGAGCTTTTTTTCTCCACGGGACTTCGCCTTTCCGAGCTCTGCTCCCTTTCTCGTGACCTGGATCTCGATCGTGATGAGTTTTCCATACGCGGTAAGGGAGAAAAAGTGCGTGTTGTCTTTTTGTCACCGCGCGCGAAAGAAGCTATTCGCGTGTATCTCGCAAAGCGTACCGACATGGACGATGCGCTCTTTGTGCGACTTGAAACAAGTCTTACCAAAGGACACGGGGATACCCTGCGCCTCACTCCCCGCTCGATTGAGCGCATGGTGAAACAGTATGCGATCAAGGCGGGTATTTCTAAAAAAGTTACTCCGCACGTCATTCGTCACTCTTTTGCGACTGACCTTCTC
The DNA here is from genome assembly GCA_964457625.1 of uncultured Candidatus Saccharibacteria bacterium. GTDB lineage: Bacteria > Patescibacteriota > Minisyncoccia > Phycocordibacterales > UBA1550 > UBA1550. Next base: position 31,785 of record CAYWES010000003.1, on the reverse strand, counting down.
GGCAATGGCGCTGATATTCGCTCTGTGCAGATGATGCTCGGGCACTCTAATATCGCGACAACACAGATCTATACGCACGTGACCGATGCGCAACTCCGCGATGTGCACAAAAAGTTTCATGGGAAAAAGTAGGCTGATATATCCGACCTTACGTACGTGTCGTTATTCATGGGTTTCGTGCTAAACTACTACACATGAATATTATCTCTTGGAATGTAAACGGGCTTCGCGCGGTGGCGAAAAAAGGAAATTTCGCGGATATTATGGCGCGGAATCCCGATATCTTGTGCCTGCAAGAGACGAAAGCTGAAGCAGATCAGCTCCCCGAAGATGTGCGCACCGTTCCCGGCTATCATTCGTACTTCAGCCACTCAAAGACACGCAAAGGGTATAGCGGAGTGGGTGTATATACGAAACAACAACCCCTCAAGGTAGAGGAAGGTATGGGTATAAAAGACATGGATCAGGAGGGACGCCTTCTCGTCCTTTATTTTCCGGATTTTGTCCTTTTGAATTGCTACTTCCCCAACGGAGGTGGCGGTCCGGAGCGCCTTGCCTACAAGCTTGAGTTTTACGACAATTTTTTAGCGTTTATTGAAAAGCTTCGTATTGCCGGACATGCGGTGATTGTCTGTGGTGATGTGAATACCGCTCACGAGGAGATTGATCTCGCCCGCCCAAAGGAAAATGAAACAAATACGGGATTTCTCCCCGAAGAGCGCGCGTGGATTGATGAAGTCATCCGCCATGGCTATGTGGACATCTATCGCCACACGCATCCGGATACAAAGGACGCGTATACGTACTGGGATATGAAGACAGCTGCGCGCTCTCGGAATGTCGGCTGGCGCATTGATTATTTCTTTATCAGTCCCGACCTCCTCCCCCGCGTCCGCAAGGCAGAAATTCTTGCCGACATTTACGGCTCAGATCATTGCCCGATTGTGATTGAGGTGAGATAAAAATTTTATTCCCTAAGTAAGAATAAGCGCGTGTATTATAAAAGATAGGTGGATACCAATAAAGTACACAAGAAAAATCCTTTTAAAGATTGTGCGTGTAAGAAATGGTTTGATGAACAAGGCCGTCAAAAAGAGAACAAATGCTCCATTGGCAAGCGATACATAACCTTGGGTTTGACATAATGAGTCGCACGCACGTTCAGGGACAAATCCTTGCGTAAGGAATCCAACCATTAGTGTTAACGATACAAGAAGGGCATACAACAACAAAAGAAGAACCCATCCTCGCTTTATTAAATCTTGTTTCATGAATCTATTCTAATACATCTATCAAACTAATGAAACCTCGGAATACTCCTAGGTGCTATTTCACATTATGTCGTTTTCTGATCTCGGCAAGCTCTGCTTCTTCCCTCTCTTCTTTCTTTTCTTTTCCTGATTCACCGCGGGCTTTGAGTTCGTCGTTTGGAAGCTTTGCGAGTTCAAGGGCGCGTTTCACGAGAAATTCTTCATTGTTGTTTTCAGGGAAATCAATCACCTCCTCAAGGAGCGCGTGGAGAATGAGCCCGATACGAGGACCCGGTGTTTCATGACAAACACTCATGATTTGTTCGCCGGTAATCTTGAGCATGGCGACAGACACAGGTGAGCGCATCGCCTCTTCAATCATTGATTCATATTTGCGGAGGCGGTACGGTGTCTCACGCGGGCGCCCCATGCCAATACGATCGCATGCGCGGACTTTCATGAGATCCCATACGTTTTCCGGTCCCACATTGCGCACAATACGGCGCACGGCAGAGAGCGTGATTTTATCAATATCTGAGAAAAAGAGATGGTGACGCACAAGGAGCGAAACCACGTCAACGATTTTCTTTGGATATTTGAGGTTCTCCAGAGCCTTTTTTGCAACCTTTCCTCCCACCACATCATGTCCGTAGAATGTCCAATCGTTTTTCTCGTCCGACCAGCGACGTGTTTCAGGCTTTGAGATGTCATGAAAAAGCGCGGCGAGGCGTACATGGAGAGGCCACTCCCTGTTTGCAGAGTGCTGGAGAGCGCGGAGATTGTGCTCCCATACGGTATAGATATGGTCACCATTTTGGTCTACGCCAATTCCCCTCTTTAAATCAGGCGCAATGTATTCAAGGAGTCCGAGCTTCTCACACATAATGACGCCAATCATGGGGTCTTTGGACATAATCATCTTTGAAAACTCGTCGCGGATACGTTCCACGGCAATTTCCTTGAGATTTGGAGCGGTTTTTTGGATTGCTTCTTGGGTCTCTGTGTTAATCATGAAACCAAGCCCCGTCGCGAGGCGTACCGCGCGGAGGATACGCAAAGCGTCCTCGTGGAAACGGTCATACGGATCCCCTACCGTACGAAGGATTTTGTCCTTTATGTCCTTTATACCCTCATACGGGTCGATAATATGTCCTTTTGAATCATCGTACGCAATGGCGTTGATGGTGAAGTCCCTTCGTTTCAGATCGTCCTCAAGATTTGCATGAAAAGAGACCGAATCAGGGCGCCTTTTGTCGCTATAGGATCCTTCGGTACGATATGGCGTAACTTCAACAACATGGAGTGTTTCGTCTTCTGAACCTGTGACGACACCCACAGTTCCATAGTCATTTTCATAGAAAGAATCAGGAAAAATTTCTTGAATTTGATCGGGTTTTGCGTCTGTGGTTACGTCCCAGTCTCGTGGCTTGATGTTTGTTATCATGTCTCGGACGCATCCGCCGACGAGGTATGCTTCAAATCCTTTAGCTCGAAGAGTGTTTGTTACACGGGAAACATCAGAGGGAATGGTATAGTCAATGTTATTTTTTAGTTGAGATGTCATTTTGGTTGTGGTGCCCCCGCCAGGACTCGAACCTGGAACGACGGTTCCGAAGACCGTTGTGATATCCATTTCACCACGAAGGCAGTACCGAAACTATAGCGTAAAATGCCCAAAAATCAAAAAACCCCCCGACATTTTTTGAGAAAAAATCAGATATTCCCTTGCGAAACACCTCCCTTTCCTATATGATACAAACCATATTGCGGGTATGGTTTAGTGGTAGAACACGTCCTTGCCAAGGATGAGTCGGGAGTTCGATTCTCCCTACCCGCACAGCAGTAAAGGCCCCGAAAGGGGCTTTTTGCTGTGCGGGTAGAGCAAGGCACTTGAGTGCCTTGCGTGGAGAATCGAAAGGCGGAGCATGTTTTGCGTAGCAACGCAAAACGGCGAGCCGGGGTCGCGGAATTTTTCGAGCGACGGCGAGGAAAATATCCGTGACCGATTCCCTACCCGCACAAATAAAAAAGCCATACCTAGTGGTATGGCTTTTAACGTTACGTTAAAGGAGGTCGTAAATTTCTTCCGCTGTTTCCGGCGTTATGCCGATGCTCAGAAACGGTGAAAGGCGTTGTTCCCTGTTTGGCAAGAGGAACAGACACCCAATCTCCATATAGACATCCAACTTTTGTTTCTCTCCAGCGGCAAGCATAACCGCAAGCCTTAGAAACTCAAAGGATGTTTTCAGGAGAAAATCGCTTTTACCCCTATCTCTATATCCCTCAAGCGCTATGAGAAATGATCTAATCTCATAGACAGCCTGACGAGAAAGCTCTCTTCCGATATCAATCTTTATTTTTTTCTGGCCCATAACCACCCCCTACGTACGCTACAAAGAAAAACCTAATGACATTCTATTATAAAAGTAACAATCTGACAATGTCCTTTATAAAGGACATTTTAGGGACAAAAATGTCACATTTGTCTCAAGTGTCAACGCCTAAATACGGAAAAATATGGGGAAAATTGCATAAAACTGTGGATAACTCTGTGTATAGTGTTGATAAAAGACAGTATTTTTAGGACAAAAAAGACCCTTACAAAAAAGACATTTCAGAAAAACCCTTATTTTGTAAGCATTTCTATCATAAACTCCCTTTTTTCGGGATTTTCCTGTAAAAATGTTACTTAGTAACCATATCCTGGTGTTATTCATGAAACACCGACCTCCTTCCTTGTCTTAAAAATTCGCACACTACTGGTAGAATGCGGGAGTCCGTATTAGATACTGGATTCAAGAAATTGGTGTTTTCCCTATATTTTTTTACAATGGAGACTAAAGAACGTTATGGCACGCACTGAAAAGCAGATTATTGGGGCGATTGGGGAAGAAATATCCGCAAAGTATCTTATTAAAAAAGGTTTCTGCATCGTTTGTAGAAATTATCGTAAAAAGTACGGAGAAATTGATATTATCGCCAGAAAAGGGGAAATCCTTCATTTTATTGAGGTAAAAACTGTTTCACGTGAAAACATGAGGGATGTTTCCCGTGTAACCAATGACGCACACAGACCTGAAGACAATATTCATCCTCAGAAATTAAGAAGAATTGCGCGCACCATACAAGCCTATCTTTTGAAACAGTATCCTCAGGGTGAGCCGGAATGGGTTTTTGACGCAATTACGGTGAAACTCGATCAAGTGCAGAAAAAAGGAACCATAGCTTTCCTAGAAAATCTCGTTCTTTGATAATGTTCTTTCCAGTCCCACAAAGTAGCCCCATTTTTCATGTAATTGAGAGAATCTGATAACTTGGCTGGTTTGCGTACTTGTGATACTATAGCTCGTACGTTTCCCGTGTAACATCATATCGGGGTGTAGTGTTGTTAGTAGGGAGTCTGCGTGGGGTCAAGTGATTTGTCGGGGTGTAGTATATCGGTAGTACGTCTGCTTTGGGAGCAGATAGGCCGAGTTCGATTCTCGGCACCCCGACAAAGCACTTGACCGGAAGTGTCTGCACACTTCCGCGGAAATTTCCATAAGAAATTTAGATAGGCCGAGTTCGATTCTCGGCACCCCGACAAGAATGAGCCTCCAAGGCTCGTTATCGTGAGCACTTTTTATATTTTCCTTGGCGGGGGAGAGGGTTTTGGGCTATAATTACATGACCGTATGAAACTGCTCTTGGCTATCAATGTGTTCATCGTTGCAAGCGTTCTCCTTGCGACACTTATTATCTTTCTTGTTCTTACCCTTCTTTTCCACACAAACCCTCTCAGTACCGGGCTCATTTTAGCGCTCTCAAGTATTTTTTTTACGATTCCCGCGCTCGTGTTTATTGCCTGGAAGATTCGTCGATGTATTTTGTATCCTCTCAAAGAATATCGCCAGTTTATAGAAACGCTTTCTGAGGGAAACCTCAACGGCGCCGTGGAGTACCTTGAGTCCGATGATGTGGGGGAGCTCGGGGCGTCTCTCAATGCGATGGTGGGGAAGTTCCGTGAAGTTGATACTCTGAAGTCCTCTTTTAATTCCGTCGCCGCGCATCAGCTCCGCACCCCTCTTGCAGGCATAAAATGGGCGCTTAAATCTCTCCTTGATGGTGACGCGGGGGCTCTTTCTCCAGAGCAACACGACATGGTCAAGCGCGTATATGACGCGAATGAAAAGATGGTACAGATGGTGAACAATCTCCTCTACGTGTCGCGTATTGAAAATGGAAAATTCGGCTATGAATTTAAGCAAAACGATTTCGCTCTCCTCCTCCACACCCTCCGCGAAAACTCAGATCTCGCTTCCCGAGAGCGCAATGTGACCCTTGTCATAGAGAATCGCACCGAGAATCTCCCTCTTTTCATATTTGATTTTGAAAGCATGCTCATCGCGCTTCAGAATATCGTTGATAATGGCTTGAAATATACTCCTTCGGGAGGGACGGTGACTCTCGTGGCGCAAAATCATGATTCCATTCTTGAAATACGGATCAGCGATACGGGCGTGGGGATCCCCGCCGAAGAGCAGAGCAAACTCTTTTCAAAATTCTTTCGCGCTTCAAATGCGGTACGCTTGCACGCTGAGGGGACAGGGCTCGGGCTCTTTATCGCGCAGACAATCATCGCGCGTCATCAGGGTACGATCCGCGTGGATTCTCTTGAAGGGAAGGGGGCTACCTTTATTATCAATCTCCCCATCAACGAAGTGGTGCAATAGAGCGCGTTTGTGCTACTATTAACGCTATACGATATATCATGGCAGAACAAAGAATTCTCATTGCTGAAGACGATGCGCTGATCCGCGATGTCCTTGCGGAAAAGTTTGAAAAGGAAGGGTTTCTCGTCGATCGTGCCAAAGACGGACTTGAAACAGAAGCGATGCTCAACGCGCAAAAGCCCGATCTTCTCGTACTCGATATTTTTATGCCGGGGAAAGATGGTATGGAAATTTTTGAAGCTCTTCGCAAAAACCCTGAGCAGAAGGATCTTCCCGTCATTGTTATTTCAAATTCATCTGAGACTGAACTCATGACGCGCGCGCGTGAGCTTGGGGCAAAAGATTTCTTTATTAAAGCAGTCTTTAACCCAAGCGAGATTATAGAAAAAGCAAAGAATGTTTTGAATAGCGTTGATACGCCGAATAATTTGAGTGCGGAAGCTCAGAGTAGCTCCGCAGAGGTTGCGGCAGCCCCTGTTTCCGGTGAAGCAAAACCTAGCGCATCACCAAGCGAGTCTGCGCTCGTGCTTGTCGTTGAGGATGACAAGTTTTTGCGCGACCTCCTCGTAAAGAAGCTTTCCAGTGAAAAATTTGTCGTTGAGAGCGCGGCCGACGGGGAAGAAGCTCAGGCAAAACTCAAAACCATCGCACCGGCTATTGTCCTCCTTGACCTCATGCTTCCGCGCGTTGATGGATTTGAAGTGCTTCGTGGGTTACGCGCGGAAGATGCCACAAAAGCTACTCCCGTTATCATTTTCAGCAACCTTGGAGACAAAGCAGATATTGATAAAGCAATGGAGCTCGGTGCGACTGATTTTATGGTCAAGGCAAACTTTACGCTCGAAGAAATCGTACAAAAAGTTACATCACTTTTGAAATAAGAGAGAGAAGTATCGTCTTGCGCATCTGTGCGCGTCTTGGTAGTATGTGCACATCCTGCGGGATTAGTTAAATGGTATAACCTCAGTTTTCCAAACTGATGTCGGGAGTTCGATTCTCCCATCCCGCACAAGTAAGGGCTGAAATGGGTCACCATTTCAGCCCTATATTTTGCGAGGATGGAAGAATCGAACTTGGGGAGGGGTCAGGAAACGGGAGTTTCCCGTGGAGGAGAGCAGGGCTTTGCCCGTTGAGAACCGTGGCTTCTCAAAGAGGAGCGAAGCGACGAGTGAGATAGCGAAGCGTCTCCCTCCCCGCACAGATTAGTGATTTTAGGGGGGGGGGTGCTATAATAATCGTGAAAAGTTAATTTGATTTTTCGCTTAAACCTAATTTACAAAAACATGAATAGAAGAACGCTCTTTATTGTCGTTGGTGGCATCATTATCCTCGTCCTTCTTGGGGCAAGTCTCTACCTTTTTCTCAAAAAGTCTCCTTCTCTAACTTTGGTTGTCCCAGAATATGTAAGCGTATCTCTTGGGTCTTCAGTTGAAAATAATGAAAGAGTGGTCGCCTTAAGTTTTTCTGCTTTTGGAGGTAATGGCTGTGATTATGTATCAGGTTTAGAAATAGAAAAATCACTGAACGGTAATACATTGCTTATTGATATAAAAGGATACAATTTTAAGAAAGCACGGGAAGGGCTGATCTGTCCAGCAATGATCAGAGAATCAAGAGCTGAAGTAAGCCTAGATTCTGACTGGTTTACACAAGGTGGCGACAAAGAAGTCATATTTAGATTGGGCGAGGTGGATAACAAATACAGTGTCTCATACAATCAATATCGCCTGGTCCTAAATCCTGTTCAGGTAACAAATGTCGGTACTAACCGTACACTCATTCACGTGTCTAATGATCCAGGGAGCCTGAGAACACCTCTTTATTATCCTGAAGACGTCGCTATATTGTTTCCCACAGGATCTGTGGATTATGAAAAAGATTACAGACCAATAATGCGAGATTTTGCTCAGGAGAAGGGCTTTTTGCCGGCCGAGCAATTTTATCCAGGAATTGAGCAGGACGGTTACAGACGCTTTTTTGTAGTGGTCGAAAATCCCTCAATACTAGGTGGATTTATTGGTGAGTTACCAGGTGAAGGCATTGAGGTCTATCTTGGAGAACCTAGGTAGTCGCCAAAGGGAAAGCTAAAACTGTCACCATAAAAAACACCTGAGTTTTCCGTACGGAAAACTCAGGTGTCGGCGCAAAGGAGCTATATGATATCAAGTATCTCTTTTGCTGTTTCTTCCCTTAGTCCAATGACCTTGAAGACTTTGAAAGCTTCTTTATGAAACTCTTTTTCCAAGTCTTTGGTATCGGCGTTCTTTTCAGACGCATTTTTCTTCGCCTCAAAGTCCGTTTTTAACTCCTTCAACATTTTGAGCGCGTCATTGAGGAGCCCTACCCGCGGGCCTGTTGCCAGTGTGGAGAAGGAATCTCTCCCATCCGCCACATTTTTCTCCCACATTTCGAAGAGTACGATCCTTCGTAACTCAACAGGTAATTTTACATGCATTTCACACCTCCAGTAGTCTAAAAGAAAAACCAAGAGGTATCATACCATTTTATTATTTAATTGTCAAAGGTTTGCCGAGAACCGTTCGTTTTAGAGGAGGGGGCTTTTGGGGCACAACACAGCCGGGGTTTCCCATGGGAAACCCCGGCTGTGTTGTGCCGTAGTATCAGGAATACTACTTAACTGCGTCCTTGAGCGCCTTTGCTGCGCGGAACTTTGGCACGTTGGTTGCGGGCACCTGAATGCTCTCACCAGTCTTTGGGTTGCGTGCAGTACGTGCTGCGCGTGCCTTTACAGAAAAGATACCAAGTCCTGCGATAGATACCTCTCCACCGCTCTTGAGCGTGCTTACGATTGCCTCGAGGATTGCATCAACGGTCTGCTCTGCTGATACCTTTGTACCTCCTGTCTTCTCGTGAACAATCTCAATAATAGCTGCTTTATTCATACGTTTTATATTACTACCTAATAATACGGAAATCATGGGTTTCCCGCCGCGGTAACTCTCCGCACCGGGCGGTCCGTGAGCCTTTTGAGACCACACGGTACCCCCTCGTATACAAGTATACCCCACTGTTGTTTTTACGCAATAGGCGCAAGGGTTTTCTGTGGAAGGGGCGATAAATTGACTACTATGGAGAAAATAATGCGTAGTTTGTTGAATAAAAACCAGCTATGCAGTGCTGAGGGAAAAGGAAAAGGCGCCGAGAGCCTTTGGCTCTCGGCGCCTCCCTCCGAAACACCCTTTATCCCCTTGGATTCTTTGGTTTGTAGATTTCGTCTACAATACCGTACTTTTTCGCCTCTTCGGCGCTCATGTAGAAGTCTCGGTCGGTGTCTTTTTCTATTGTGGTGAGTGGCTTACTGGTGTTTTTTGCGAGGATTTTATTGAGCGTTTCTCGGGTACGGAGAATATGCTTTGCGGTGATAGCGATATCAGACGCTTGTCCCTCGGTGCCACCCCAAGGCTGATGAATCATCACCTCTGAGTGGGGGAGAACGAAACGCTTGCCTTTTGCTCCCGCCGAGAGGAGTACCGCACCCATAGATGCCGCGATACCCACGCAGATCGTTGCGACGTCGGGCTTGACGTGCTGGATGGTATCATAGAGCGCGAGCCCCGCGGTCACCGACCCTCCGGGGGAATTGATATAGAGATAAATGTCTTTTTTTGGATCCTCAGACTCCAGAAAAAGAAGCTGTGCAATAGCGATATTTGCACTTGCGTCGTCGATTGGGCCCGAAAGAAACACGATGCGCTCTTTCAATAAACGTGAATAAATATCGTACGCGCGCTCGCCGTACGTTGTTTTTTCTATAACAGTTGGTACTAGGTATGACATAGTTCGTATCGTAGCAGGTTTTGGAGCGTTTGCAAGATGTTTTTTTGGGGAGAAGGGGCACAAGAAAAAGCGGGGGCGACCAAAGGTCGCCCCCGCTTTTTCTGTAACTAAATATCGGTATTTCTATTTCTGCCCCTCAAAAAATTGGAATACCTTTTCGTTGGTGAGCATGAGCTCAATGTGCGCCATCGCGCGTGAGCGTTCTACGTCTTTGTAGTGTGTGAGAAACGCGTCAACTTCCTTTGTGAGCTCGTCTTCCGGTACGGTGAGATTTTCCGCGACTGCGACTTTATTCAAGGCAATCTGTACCTTTGCGCGCTTTTCCGCGTCGGGTACCCACTCTTTGCGAAGGTCGTCCTCAGTCTTTTTGACGGCAGTTAAATATTCGTCCGGCTTCATGCCCATGCGTGTGATGTCTTCACGAAAGATTGCAAGCATGCGTGAGAGCTCTGCGTCAATGAGTGGCTGAGGAATTTTCACCGTGATTCCTTCAATAATTTTTTCCATCACGCTCAAGCGCTTCTTTTCCCGCGCACGCACGGTCTTTTCCTGTGAGATGGATTCTTTTATACGATCTTTAAACGCATCAACAGTCTCAAAGGGGCCAAATTTCTGCGCGATTTCAAGGGTGAGCTCGGGAAGCACTTCCTTACCCTCGGCATCTTTTTCCGCAAACTGCTTGAGGAGCCCCTCCACCGCTTTTGTGATTTCTTCTTCTGTCACCTCGGTGTCATCGGTGACACTCATGACGTCGCGCGCGATTGTTTTGTAGTCCGGGAGGGTTATCTCTGGCATGACGGGGAAGGTGAGGGTAAACTCAAAAGGATTTCCTCGGGCGAGTTTTTTTATCTCCACTTTTGGCATACCTATTGCGTGGACGTGATGCTCTTTGAGAATCTCGGGGTAGGCTTTATCAAGGGCGCGATTCGCCATTTCCTCAAGGATAAAGGCGTCACCAAAACGCTGGATAAGCATGTTTTCCGGCACATGTCCTTTGCGAAAGCCGGGAAGCGCCACTTCTTCACCAATGTGCTTGAGCGCGCCGGCACGCTCGGCTTCAAGAGCTTCCGCAGGAAGCTCGCAGGAGATTTCCACTTCCGCTTCTGAGAGTTGTTTGAATGTTGTTTTGATCTTTGTCATGAGAGCGTACTATATTTAACGAGCAAATTTTTCTTTGTAGAGTTCAATACTTCGCGTGACTGCGTTTTGCGCGGATGCCTTGTCTTCAAATCCTGAAACGGAAACCTCTTTGTTCTGAAGTTTTTTGTACGTGCTAAAGAAGTGTTCAATTTCTTTCAAGGTATGCTTGTTTACATCCGAGAGGTCTTGTACATCGTCCCAGCGAGGATCTCCCGTGGGTACCGCGATGATTTTGTCATCGTTGTCTCCTGAGTCAATCATACGCATGAGGGCGACCGGTCGCGCGTTGACGAGGATCCCTGGGGGAATAGGGTGCGTGGTGAGGAGAATCACATCGAGCGCGTCGCCATCGTCCCAGAGTGTCTGCGGTACGTAGCCGTAGTCAAAAGGATACTCTTGCGCCGTGTGCATCACGCGATCAAGCGCGATGAGCCCCGTTTCTTTATCAATCTCGTATTTGTTTTTTGATCCCTTGTTGATTTCAATGATAGTATTGATTTCTTGAGGTACCTTACTGCCAAAGGAAACATCATGCCAAAGATTCATAGTGGTTTTGAAGAAAATAAAATCTGGTAATTATTCGTCTGAAGGGGTAGGAGCGTCTTCAGGTCGAGGGGTTGCCTCGGGATCTCCTGAGGATTCCGGTGATTCGGTGACCGCCTCTGGTGCTTCCGCAGAAGATTCTTCCGTTTTTGGTTCCTCTGCTGTTTCTGCTACTTCCGGTTCCGTGCTTTCAATATCGAGCTTCCACGCGGTGAGCTTTGCGGCAAGGCGTACATTTTGACCTCCACGACCGATAGCGAGTGATTGCTGATCAGGACGCACGGTTACGGTTGCTTGGTGATTTTCCTCATCGAGGACAACAGACTCAACTTCTGCGGGAGAGAGCGCGTCTTCAATAAACTTACGCGCGTCCTGTGACCACAAAATGAGATCAATCTTTTCTCCTCCGAGCTCGCTCATGATGGTTGAGACACGTACCCCGCGCTGTCCCACGCATGAGCCGATAGGATCGATGTGGTCATCGCTTGAGTATACGGCAACCTTTGAGCGCGTGCCCGGCTCGCGCGCGACGGATTTGATTTCCACCGTACCTTGAGCCACTTCAGGGACTTCCTGCTCAAAGAGTTTTTCAAGCATCTTTGGGTGCGCGCGTGAGAGACGTACATCAATACCGCGAGGAGATTCCTCTACGCGATAAAGATACGCGCGGATGCGCTCACCCTGCTTGTATCGCTCGCTCGGAATCTGGTCTTCGTAGGCGAGGAGACCCGTGGTTTTTCCAAGGTCAACAAAAATATTGCCACGCTCCATACGCTGGACGGTACCTTGCACGATTTCTCCTTGCTTGGTGCCGTATTCTCCCATGATGGAAATTTTCTCCGCTTCGCGAATGCGCTGGATGATAACCTGCTTTGCCGTCTGCGCCGCAATACGACCGAAGTCGTCGTGCGTCTCAAGAGGGAAGGTGATCTCGTCTCCCGGTTCCGCGTCACGCTTGATACGACGCGCATCAGCGAGAAGGATGTCGTGCTCAGGACTCATGCGACGGAGAGAAATCTGCTCTTCTTCGGGAAGGGCGCTATTGATCGCGCGCTCCTTTTCCTCGGCTTGTTCATCGGTGTCGTCGGGCATACGCACATGCGATTCATCCACAACGATTTTCACCTGAATAAACTCGGCAGTACCGACTTCAGGATTAAAGACCGCACGAACAATCTGTCCTTTCTTGCCGTAGTCCTTTTTATACGCGGCAGCGAGCGCCTGCTCTATTGCCTCGATGATTTTTTCACGGGGAATACCGCGCTCGGTTTCAAGCTCTGAGAGCGCCGATCCTAATATTTTCAAATCCAACATGTAATAAGGGAGAATTTACCAATAAAAATTGCCCGTTTTCGCGACGGACATTCACAAGGTAACTATAGCATAGGAAATAGTCCGGTGCAATGAGGGGACAAGGTACAATTTTCTATAAAACAAGGTATTTATAAAGGGAGGCGAGAATCTTGACTTTTTGTATACAAAATGCTATAATTAAGAGAGGTAGGTAAAGCATATTAAGTGCTGAGCCCGAAAATCTAAATCGTTCATTCACAGAGGAGTAAGTTATGAAAATTAGTGTTGCTTTGTTTGACAACTTCACCGTATCAACCCCCGCCCCCATTTCAAACCTCTGTCCCAAGACGGAGAGGGATGAACTAATTTGTCTGGAGCGGAAGTTCATCGTACTACGGCGCAGAGGTGAGGTGGTAATAGCCATAGGACCTCTGCTTCAGGGGAGGGATTCTTATTATCATAAGCACATCCTAGTTGCATCCAAAAATGGATTCGGAGACTTCAAAATCTCCGGCGGGGGAACATTTTCCCTCTATAAGGAGAAGGGGTGGAAGAGTTGGCAAGCGAACTTTTACGGCGACAGTGGAGAGTTTGGCGTATATGATCCTGTGATTCTGTCGGAAAAAAACCGCAAACAGATTTCAGGGGCCATTGGCCTAACACGCGTCAAGTTTTCGTTTTCTGTCTAGCCTCCATCCTTCGAAAGGAAAAACACCCCCACAAGGATGTCCTCAATTATCAAAACTCGCAGCAATGCGAGTTTTTTCATTCTGTTCCCACGCATTATTTGATATACTGAAAGGGAATTTAATGTACCCATGAGCACCAGTAGCGAACAACTCAGATCATTTCTCCTTGATACGGGACTTGTGCCACGCACGGAGATTGAGCGCGCGTGGAAGCGTGCTCACGCCGACCACACATCACTCGGCAAAGCGCTCATCCTAGAAGGCGCGCTCACCGAAGACGACCTTCGTCGTGCTGAGGCGTATGTTCTCGGCATCCCTTTTGCGCAATTAAAGGGGAGAACCATTCCTTTTGAGACGCTCTCACTCATTCCCGAGCCCATCGCGCGCAAGCACGGTATTGTCGCGTTTAAAAGAACTGCTACCGCTCTTGAGCTCGCGATGCTTGATACGAAAGACCTCGCCGTCGTTGAGTTTATACAGAAAAAAGAAGGGCTCAAGATCCTCCCGCGCCTCACGGACAAGGAGTCTATCAAGAGCGCGCTCCTCCAATATCAAAAAAATCTCAAGGCTGAGTTTGGAGACATTATTGAAACAGAATCACGCACCCTCAAGGCAATGGGAGAGGCAGGAGAGACACCGCAGGACGAAGAGAGTCTCAAAAAACTCGCGGAGGATTTGTCTGTGGTAAAAATTGTAGATACGCTCCTCAATCACGCGGTGATACAAGGAGCTTCTGATATTCACATAGAGCCGACAGAAAGCCAGCTCGTCGTGCGCTATCGTATTGATGGCGCTCTGCACGAGGCGATGGTCCTCCCCAAGACCGCTTTGCCGGGAATCTCCGCGCGTATCAAAGTCCTCGCACGCTTGAAGCTTGATGAGAGACGTCTGCCTCAGGACGGACGCTTCAAACTTGAAGCGGAGGGAGAGACGGTGGCATGCAGTGTGTCTGTCATTCCTGTCTATCACGGAGAAAAGACCGTACTGCGTATCTTGCGAGAGTCGGTATCGGGCTTTACGCTCGAAGGCTTAGGATTTCATGGAGAATCTCTTGAGCGCATACATCATGCAATCAAGCAGAACAAAGGACTCGTACTCGTGACGGGGCCGGCCGACGCGGGCAAGACGACAACGCTCTACACGCTCCTTGATATTCTCAATCGTCCGGACGTAAACATCGCTACTATTGAAGATCCCATCGAGTATCAGATGGATCGGGTGAATCAGACGCAGGTAAAAATTGATATTGGGCTCACCTTCGCGTCGGGGCTTCGCGCGCTCGTTGGTCAGGATCCGGACATTATTATGGTGGGAGAGATTCGTGACAGCGAGACCGCGTCCCTCGCCGTCAACACCGCGCTCACAGGACACCTCGTCCTCTCCACACTCAATACCAAGTCCGCTACCGCTACGATACCGCGCCTCCTTGAGATGGGGATAGAGCCGTTTCTCCTCGCGTCCACCATCAATGCCGTCATCGCGCAACGCTTGGCGCGCCGTCTTTCCTCAGAAAAAGAACAATACTTCCTCTCTCCCGCGGAAATAAAAAACCTCAAAGAACACATAAACCTTGATCGCGTTATGAAGATTCTCGTGCAAGAAAAAGTCCTCGCTCCTCATACGGCGTGGACCGATGTACCATTTTATAGACCAAAAAAGAACGACGAATCACAAGACGGATACGAGGGTCGCGTGAGTATTCATGAAGTGCTCACCATATCTCCGCGCGTCCGTGACCTTGTGATACAAGGTGCGACCGCAGGAGAGATAGAAGAGCAGGCAGTCAAAGAGGGTATGCACACGATTCTTGAAGACGGTCTCATGAAAGCCGTGCGAGGGATTACGAGTATTGAAGAAGTCTTGCGCGTCGTTTCAGAATAATTTCTCAAACGCATGGGAGAAGTACGTGCATGTGAGAAATATGCTATTATTGCCTCATGAAAACACTTATCATCGGCAACTGGAAGATGTATCCAAAAAACATTCAGGAAGCGCGCAAGATCTTTTCATCAATACGCGCGAGTGGCAACACCCTTCGCAATGTACAGACCGTGGTATGCCCTCCGTTTCCTTTTATCGGTGACCTCGCGCGCCAAGTCACGGGGCATCGCGTGGTGTTGGGCGCGCAAGACGCCGGGACTTCTGACGAAGGTGCTCACACGGGGGAAGTCTCCGCGCTTCAGCTCGCGTCACTCGGTGTGACGTATAGTATCGTCGGGCATTCAGAGCGTCGCGCGCGCGGAGAGACGGATGAGCTCATCAACGCGAAACTCCGCGCCGTACTCAAGGCGGGAGGAAGTCCCGTGTTGTGCGTGGGAGAGTCCTCTCGAGATCATGATGGGCGCTACTTGAAGCACATAGAAGCGCAACTCAAAGCGTGTCTCCTCGATGTCGCGAAAAAAGATTTGGAACGACTCGTGATCGCGTATGAGCCTATTTGGGCTATTGGCAAAGACGCTATGCGCCCCGCTTCTCCGGAGGACGCGCTTGAGGTGTCTATCATGATACGCCGTGTTCTCGCGGACTTGTATGGAAACAAAGCAAGCGAGGGTGTACGCGTTCTCTATGGAGGTTCTGTCGATGAAAAAAACTCAAAAAGCTTTCTGGCTCACGCGCAGGTGGATGGGCTTTTGGTCGGACGCGCGAGCCTAAACGCAAATGCTTTTTCTACAATCCTCTCCCTCGCGAATGAAGTAAAACGTTCATAATGAAAAATCCCTATAATCATTTGCCCACCATACGAGATATCAAGTCGCTCAAGGGGAAGCGGGTGATTGTGCGTGTTGATTTTAATGTTCCCACAAAGAATGGAAAAATTCTTGAGCCAATGCGCATAGCCCGCGCGCTCCCTACGATTGAGTATCTGGTAAAAAAGAAGGCGAAGGTTATTCTCCTTTCACACATAGGAAATGATGGCACCACAAGCTTGAAGCCCGTTGCGCGCTATTTGGAGAAAAAACTCTCCATAGGATTTGTCCCTCATATTGATACGGAGCGCCTCAAGGAGATCGTGGAGCGACTTCCCGAGGGGGGTGTGATGCTCTGCGAAAACACCCGCACGGATCCTCGCGAGATTTCCAATGACACATCATTTGCCCGTGCGCTTGCGTCGCTCGGGGATGTCTATGTGAACGACGCCTTTGGGGTGAGTCATCGCAAGCACGCGACCGTTGTGGGTATCCCCCGATATCTCCCCTCATACGTCGGATTTTTGGTCGCGGAGGAAGTCAAAGAGCTTTCACGCGCGCTCACTCCGGAGCATCCTTTTGTATTTATACTCGGTGGCGCGAAGTTTCCCACCAAGGCGCCCCTCATGAAAAAGTTTTTGTCTCTCGCGGATTATGTCGTCGTGGGAGGCGTGCTCGCCAATAATTTTTTAAAGGACATGGGATACGAAGTGGGCGCATCGGTTGTTGATGTATATCCAAAAGGTTCTCTCGCGAAACTTCTCAAGACAAAAAAGATTCTTCTCCCGACTGATGTCCTTGTGGAGCAGGGGAAGAAAAAGTTTGTGCGCGCGATAGACCTCGTGGAAAAAGGAGACAAGATTGTTGACCTCGGGCCGGAAACAATCAAACATCTCTCGCCCCTCGTCCGAAGCGCCAAGCTCGTTGTGTGGAATGGTCCGCTCGGATATTATGAAGGAGGGTATGACAAGGCGACGAGCGTGCTCTTGGAAATTCTCGCGGAGAGCAAGGCACGGAGTATCATCGGGGGAGGTGATACGGCGGTACTCGTGGAGAGTCTCTCTCTCGGAGACAAGCTCTCTTTTGTGTCCACGGGTGGTGGCGCCACGCTTGATTTTTTGTCAGCGGGGAAGCTCCCCGGGGTAGATGCGATTCTTAGTTCAAAACAGCGTTAATAATAATTTTTTATGAAAAACATTCTTCAGGAGTTCAAGGCATTTGCGATGCGCGGGAGCGTCATCGATCTTGCCGTTGGTATTGTTATTGGTGGTGCGTTTACGACGATTGTAAATTCGCTTGTTGGTGATATTTTGATGCCCGTTGTCGGGGTTATCACAGGTGGTCTTGATTTCTCGGGCCTCTCGTACACGCTCGGCGGAGCAACCATTGCATACGGCAAGTTTATACAAGCAACATTGAGTTTCTTAATCGTTGCATTTGCACTCTTTGTCGTCGTGCGCGTCATCAATAGGTTGCGACACAAAGAAGCAGCGACCGAAAAAGCAAAAGGTCCTGCCGAAGATATTAAACTCCTCACCGAGATTCGCGACCTCTTGAAGAAGTAGATTCTCGCGTGTCATCTCTCAAAATCCCCCGCGAAGGGCAAGCCCTTCGCGGGGGATTTTGTATTAAACACCACAATCCCTTCCCGCCAAACATATAACCTTCGTGAGACTCCGCAAGGTGTTTTCAAGTGCACGCATATTTTTCTGCTGAAAAATTGCTCCGCTCGCCTCGTCAGGCTGCGACGAGGCACTTGAAAACACCTTGTCTTCGTCTCCCTCTCCATAGGGTAACCCTATGCAGGAGAAAATTTGACAATCCGCTGGGGGGGGGGGTTCGTTTGATACTTAAAACCCTTTTTGAATCTCCTTTGTGAGCACTACTTGCTCCTCCGCAGAAAACTCTTGCGCCCCTTTCCAGTGGGTTAATCCGTCACCTTCAAAGCGAGGAATAATGTGTATGTGTGTATGAAAAACAATTTGCCCCGCGGAAGGTTCGTTATTCATGTGAATATTGATGCCACCGGCACCTACCGTTTGTTTAATAATGTTTGCAATACGTTTTGCGATAGGAAAGAGGTGCGCAAGGGTCTCATCGGGAGTATCAAAAAGATTTCGCGTGTGTGCTTTAGGAATGAGTAAGGTATGCCCGCGGGTTACCGGATGCGCGTCGAGAAACGCGTAGCAAACCTCATCTTCATAGATGGCGTGTACGGGGACTTCTTTGGCGACAATCTTACAAAAAATGCAGTCAGGATTCATATATACCTATAGTATATAAAACCACGCACTTCTCAAAGGCTCTCATCGGAAATATGCTAGAATACCGAAACAATGACCCCCGATCAAGAACTATCTGAATATCCTCCTCTCGCGCAGACGCTCCTCAAGAATAGGGGAATAGAAACGCGGGAGGAAGCTGAAGCGTTTCTCAACCCGAGCTATGAAAACCATATCTACGATCCCTTTCTCATTCTCAATATGGATCGCGCCGTTGAGAGGATTTTCACCGCGATAGATGGCGGGGAGTCTATCATTATCTATGGCGATTATGATTGTGACGGTATTCCGGGCTCAGTCGTCCTCCATGATTTGTTCAAAAAAATAGGCTACCGCAACGTGAGAAACTATATTCCTCACCGTCACAATGAAGGGTATGGGTTGAATATCCCCGCGATTGAACAATTCGCGCAGGATGGCGTGAAGCTCCTCATCACGGTTGATTGCGGGATTACGGATGTCGCTCAAGTGGCGCGAGCACGCGAGCTCGGTATTGATGTGATTATTACCGACCACCACTTACCTCAGGAGATTCTCCCCGACGCGTACGCGATTATCAATTCAAAACAAGTAGACGATACCTATCCTGACCCCATGCTCTGTGGTGCCGCGGTAGCGTGGAAACTCTCGTGCGCGATTCTTGAAAAGGGGAGAGCGCGATGGGACATACCGCGCGGATGGGAGAAGTGGCTTCTCGATATGGCGGGGCTGTCCACCATTGCCGACATGGTACCGCTTCGTGATGAAAATCGCGTGCTCGCGTACTACGGTCTCAAGGTGCTCCGCAAATCAAAACGTCCGGGATTGAAAAAGCTTCTCTCAAAAATGGGTACGCAACAGGAGTACCTCACCGAAGACGATATCGGATTTATGATTGCTCCGCGTATCAATGCTGCGAGTCGCATGTCCATACCGTTTGAAGGGTTTGAGCTCCTTGCGACGGATGACGTCGCGCGCGCCGAAGAGCTCGCGAAGCATCTCACGCAGTTGAATGACACGAGAAAGACGCTCGTCGCGAGTATGGTAAAAGATGCGCGCAAGCATCTGGATGCGCGCGCTGTTGAGAGTTCTCTCAGTGCGGTTATCGTCATCGGGAATCCTTCATGGCGTCCGGGTCTCGCGGGTCTCGTCGCGGGGAATCTCGCGGAGCACTACGAGCGCACCGTCTTCGTCTGGGGGCGCGCGGACGATGGCACGCTCAAGGGTTCGTGTCGGTCAGACGGTACGGTAAATCTTGTGACCCTCATGACGAGTGTTCGTGAAGAAATTTTTTTGCACAAAGGAGGGCATGAACTCTCGGGAGGGTTTTCTATTTCACACGACCAGATACATTTTCTTGAAGAAGAACTCGCGTGCGCGTATGAGGGACTCCGCAGAGAAAAAGAAGATCAAGAAATTTTTACCGACGCTACGCTTTCTCTGAGAGAGGTGACATGGTCGACGTGGAATATCGTGGAACGCTTTGCGCCGTTTGGTATGGGAAATGCCAAGCCAACATTTTTATTTGAAGATGTTGTCATCGCGAAAAATAATACCTTCGGAAAAACAAAAGAACATCGCGAGCTCACCTTTGCAGGATCATCGGTCAAAGCAATTGCGTTCTTTGCCGATGAAAAAACATTTTCAGAGCTTCATGAGGGCGACCGTGCGGACCTCATTGCGACGTTTGAAGAAAGTCGTTTTCGCGGACGGAGAGAACTTCGCCTCCGTATTGTGAGTATTGAGAAAAGGCGATAGACTAGAATACATGAGTCTTCCACACATTATTATTTATACCGACGGATCATGTCGTGGCAATCCGGGTCCCGGTGGATGGGGTGCGTTGGTCGCAACGCCTGACCATGTGACTGAGCTTGGTGGTCGCGAGGCACATACGACGAACAATCGCATGGAGCTTGTCGCGGCTATTCGCGCGCTTGGGTTTGTGCGTGACCTCGGAGATGCGTTCCAGATTGATATGCGTCCCGATTCAAAATACACCATCAACGGGATTACCTCGTGGGTGTTTGGATGGCAAAAAAACGGATGGCGCAATAATCAAAAAGAACCGGTCCTCAATCGTGAACTCTGGGAAGAGCTCGTGCGCGTTGTTTCGGATCTTGAGATGAGTGGCTCAAAAATCTCTTGGACCTACGCGCGAGGGCATGCGGGGATTCCCGGTAATGAGCGCGCTGATGAAATCGCGACCACGTATGCGGATGGCAACACTCCGGAGCTTTTTAATGCAGCGCGCGCGACGTACCCCGTGTCTCTTGAACTCACCACGCCAAACCTTCCTCCTCATGCAAAGAAAAAAACTCCGAAGTCCGCGAAGGCGTATTCATACCTCAGTCTCGTGGGTGGTGTTTTGACGAAGCATGCGACATGGGCTGAATGCGAGCGCGTGGTAAAGGGTGCTCCCGGAGCAAAATTTAAAAAGACACACAGTGCCGATGATGAGAAAGCAGTCATTGCTTCGTGGGGACTCTGATCTGTCCTTTATGAGTACGCGGTAACATGTCGGGAATATTTTTCTTCGGAGGTATTCTCTCTGTTCTCGCGGGAGTTCTCGTTGAAACATCACTCTCGTGGGGCGTTTGGTTTGCGATACTCCTTCTCCTTTTGGCGGGGACGCTCCTCTTTTTAGTCTATCGCACACGCGGAGCACCGCGTGTGCTTTTTGTTTCATTCCTCCTTTTGTGTTGCGCGCTCGGTATTATGCGCGTTCTGTGGCACGAAATGAGGCACGACGCGCATGTTCTGGATGTGTTTCTTGAAGAGCGTGTAACCATTGCGGGGCTCGTGACCAGTGACCCCGATGTGCGTGAACGATACACCAATCTCGTCTTTGACGTGGACTATGTCCTTTATGATGGAGAGCGTTTTGTGTCACCTTATACGGTGCGCGTACTTGTCCGTGTTCCGCACTATCCGGAGTTTTTCTATGGGGATCAGATGGAAATTACCGGCACACTTATCGCGCCCAAAAATTTTGTATCAGAGGATACGGGTAACGTGTTTGACTATCAGGGGTATCTTGCAAAAGACGCCATCTACTACCAAATGTTTTTTCCCAGCGTGGATAATGTTACCCACGGAGGAGGGAATATCATAAAGAGGAGCCTCTCTTCTCTCAAGACTCATTTTTTAAAAACCATCGCAAAAAATATTTCTGAGCCGGAAGCATCGCTCGCGGGAGGTATTCTCCTCGGGGCAAAACAGTCACTCGGAGAGACGCTTCTTGAAAAATTTCGTGTCACGGGGCTGATTCATATCGTAGTACTCTCGGGATACAATGTGGCGATTATCGCGACCGCCATCGTACTCCTCATGTCCGGGTTGCCGCCGCGCGTGCGGTTTGTCGCGAGTGTCGTCGCGGTGATTCTTTTTGCCATTATGGTGGGAGGAGGCGCGACTGTTGTACGTGCGACAATCATGGTCCTCGCGGTTCTTGTGGCGCGAGCAGTAGGGCGCGAAGCGCATGCGCTTCGCGCCCTACTGCTCGCAGCATTCATCATGGTGATGATGAACCCCGCTATTCTTCTCCACGATCTTTCCTTTCAGCTCTCCTTCATCGCAACACTTTCTCTCATCGTATTTGTGCCGATCATTGATCCGTTCTTTTCGTTTATAAAGTCATCAATTCTGCGCGAGATATCTACCGCGACACTCTCCGCGCAACTCTGGGTTGCCCCACTCATTCTCTATTCCATGGGCAACACATCGGTTATCGGATTTCTCGCAAACCTTTTGGTGCTTCCGATGATGCCTGTCGCAATGGCGTCAGTGGCACTCGTCTTGATCTTTGGGAGCGTGCCGATTGTGGGGAGCATTCTCTCCGGAGTATCGTACCTTTCGCTTGCGTACATCATCGGTGTCGTAGAAATTTTTTCCGAGATTCCTCTCGCCGCCATTTCAGGCGTGTCGTTTTCTTTTTGGGGAATGATGGCGATGTATGCAGTCCTCGCGTTTGTCGTCATCCGAAAGCGTCCGCGGTTTCGCGCAACGATTATGACCGAACGTCTTCAAGATCGTTCGTGATTTCGTCGCTTTGAAGATAGCGGTAAAAAAGTGTCACAACGATAATCGCAACAACGAGAAGAATGAGCGCATACGAGCCAAACACCTGAGATGATTTTCCAAACACAAAACCAATCGCGATAAAGCCAAGTCCCCAGAGTGCGGATGTTACAAACATAATCGTGGCAAAAAGTCCTCGATGCATGCGACCGAGTCCGGCAGGAATCGGTACGAATACTTTGATAGCAGGAAGGAGCTTCCCGACAAAAACAAACCACACGCCTTTTTTCTTGAACGCTGTTTCAACGCGTCGAATATGTTCCGGAGGAAAAAGTTTTAGTCGTTCGATAAACGCTCTCCCGCGATAGCGCGCGAGTTCGTAGAGAATGATACATCCGATGGTGTTGCCGATTGCTCCCGCGAGGAGAGCGAAAGGAAGAGAGAGAATACCCTGTCCGATGAAGTAGCCCACGAGAATATAGAGCACCTGACTTGAAGGGAAGCTCACCGCGCCATTTGAAATCATGAGGAGAAAAATTCCTCCATAGGAAAGCGCGAGAATGATGGATTCGAGAGAGACGGTGTCCATAGATGATGTTTGCGATATACTGAGAAGCATACCATACGTATGAGAGAGATTACGAACACACTCCATTCTCGACGCACAAACGTGCGATGGATTATTTGCTCACTCCTCGTGGTGGGCGTGATAGTCATCGGATATGTTCTTTTTTCAGAATCTCGAAACGGTATTCTCACGGTAGCGTTTCTGGATGTCGGGCAAGGAGATGCGATATACATCGAAGCTCCGAACGGAAACCAAATCTTGATTGACGCGGGCCCCGGCCCTGCCGTACTTCGTGCACTCGGGCGCGTCATACCGTTTTATGATCGTTCGCTCGATATCGTCATTGCGACGCACCCTGATCAGGACCACGTGGGCGGACTTCCTCTCGTGATGGAGCGGTTTCGTGTACATGGTGTCATGACCACCGAGACCGTCGCCGACACGGGAGCATATCGTGCGTTTATGGAATCAGTAGAAAGAGCGAGCGCCCACCACGTAATCGCGCGTACGGGTACGCGTATTATCCTTGATGAAGATGTCGTGCTTGAGATTCTTTTTCCCGATCGTGACACGACGGGATGGGACACCAACACGAGTTCCATCGTTGCAAAGCTCACCTACGGAGATGTTTCGTTTCTTCTCACGGGTGACGCGCCCGCGTCTATTGAGCAATACCTCTTGGGTACCACAGGTAGGAATCTCCAGTCCACCGTATTGAAACTCGGACACCATGGTTCAAAGACATCAAGCTCGCGCGAGTTTGTAAGTATTGTGGATCCTCGGTACGCGATTGTCTCCGCGGGGAAGAAGAATAGCTATGGTCACCCAAGCCCTGAAGTGGTTTCTCTCATGCAGGAGTTTAACATTCCGATACTTTCCATCGGAGAATGGGGCTCAATTCTTTTTACATCAAACGGGCAAACGCTGACGATACGATAAAAAAGCCCCGGGAGCGTACGCTCCCGGGGCTTTTTTACCAAATTTACGCAATGATGTGGATTTTGGTATTCTTTTGCGCCTTAATGCACTTGGTGCAGATCTTGATGCGTGAACCATCAGCAAGCGGTGCCCACTGGAGATTTGGGTACTTGCGACGCTTTCCGGTAGGGGTAAACTTTGTGGCGCGAGTACGATTTGAGTACTTTCCCGCCATAATGCTTCCCTTATTACACGTGAGACAGACTTTTGCCATATGATTATTTCTTAAATACGTCGGCACATGGTATCATATATCCCATATTATGCAACCCGATATTCTCATTTTCCTTGCCATTCTTATATTTTCGGTGGTTCTCCACGAAATAGCGCACGGATATATGGCGCTCTACTTTGGCGATCCGACCGCGCGCCTCGCGGGGAGACTCACACTCAATCCTCGCTCTCATATTGATCCTATGGGTTCCCTGGTGGTACCGGGGCTTCTTCTTTTGGGTTCGGGGGGAGGGTTTGCTTTTGGATGGGCAAAGCCGGTTCCTTATAATCCTTACAACTTAAGCAATTTTAAGTGGGGGACTATTGCGGTGGGTCTCGCGGGGGTGGCGGTCAATTTCCTCCTCGCTCTTATTTTTGGGCTCCTTATACGCTTTTCTTTGGGGACAGACCTATTTTCCCCTGATTTTATCAAAGTGCTCTTCATGGTCATGCAGGTGAACATCATCCTTGGGGTGTTCAACCTTATTCCTATTCCGCCGCTTGATGGTTCAAAGGTACTTTTTGCTCTCCTTCCGCAAAAATGGGCGTATATTCAGGATTTTATGGAGCAGAATTGGCTTATATTCCTTGTCGCAGTGTTTTTCATTGCATACAATATCATTTCTCCCGCATTCATTGCCATTGCCTCACTTATAATAGGTGTTCCCCTCAATTCGCTTCTTTAAAAGGGTCTCTTGCATTTTTTTTCACGCATGATAGAGTGGGTGGACCTTGTTCTATCTTCGGGAAACACGGTAATTTAGATTTTACATGCCTACAACCAATCAACTTCGCAAGCGCCCCCGAGCGACTTTAAAGAAAAAGTCGCGTTCTGTCGCGCTTGGCAAAAGCCACAACAGTATTCAAAATCGCTTTGTATATCACAATTCACCCTTTAAGCGTGGTGTATGTACAAAAGTAACGACCACTACACCAAAGAAGCCAAACTCAGCGGTGCGAAAGATTGCTCGTGTGCGCCTTACCAATGGTATGGAAGTAACCGCATACATTCCCGGTATCGGACACAAGCTCCAGGAGCACTCCGTGGTAATGATTCGTGGCGGTCGCGTAAAGGACCTTGCCGGTGTACGTTACCACATTGTACGTGGCGTTCTCGACGCAACCCCTGTTGAAAATCGTAAGCAAAGTCGCAGTCTCTATGGTGCAAAGCGCGCTAAGGGAGGTGACAAGAACTAATAGTAATATTTTTATCGTATGCGCGGAAAAGTAAAAAATCGCAATATTCCCGGTCCTGATATCGTCTACGGATCACCAAAGGTTGAGAAGTTTATCAACAACGTGATGAAAGAGGGAAAAAAGAACACCGCTCGTCGCGTTGTGTATGGTGCGTTTGATATTATTAAAGAAAAGCGTACCGACGTAGAACCTCTTGAAATCTTTGAGCTCGCGCTCAAGAACACGGGTCCTCTCATGGAGGTTCGTTCTCGTCGCGTGGGTGGTGCAAACTATCAGGTTCCTCGCGAGGTGCGACCGGAGCGTCGTTTTGCGCTCGCGGTACGCTGGATTCTTGAGTCAGCAAGTTCAAAGAAGGGTCGCCCTATGCACCAGAAGCTTGCTGACGAGCTTCTCGCCGCGGCAAACAACGAAGGCGACGCCGTAAAGAAGCGCGAGAACGTGCACAAGATGGCGGAGGCGAACAAAGCGTTTGCTCATTTCGCCTGGTAAAATTGTTTTGTTTTTGGCGTACTGCTTCCTTGCATTGTATCCAAAAATCAGCTCGTAGTACTTTTTGTACAACTCGCCGATATTTTGGATACAGCGCCTCGCATTACATCCAAAAACAAAACAATTTATCTTAAGATAGTAAGGGTTTTATTTATTTAAATATTTATTGTTAATTATTCACATGGAACGAGACTATCCTTTGGAACGCGTGCGCAACTTCGGTATCATCGCGCATATTGATGCCGGCAAGACCACCACATCAGAGCGCATCCTTTTTTATACGGGGCAAACCCACAAGATTGGTGAAGTGCACGACGGTGAGACAACCACCGACTGGATGGAGCAGGAGCGTGAGCGTGGTATTACCATTACCGCCGCCGCGGTGACTTGTTTCTGGAACAAGACCGATACGGAGAAAACAAAAGAAAACTCCTATCGTTTCAACATCATTGACACCCCGGGACACATCGACTTTACCGTGGAGGTGAAGCGTAGTCTCCGTGTGCTCGACGGTGCCGTTGTGGTATTTGACGGCGTAGCTGGTGTAGAGCCACAGTCAGAGACCAACTGGCGTTATGCGGATGAGGCGAGCGTTCCCCGCATTTGTCTCATCAACAAACTCGACCGTACCGGTGCTTCTTTTGAGCGTTCATATAAATCTATTCTCGATCGATTGAATACACGCGCGGTACGCATGCAGATTCCCGTAGGACTTGAGGATGAGTTTGAAGGTGTGGTTGATCTTCTCAAAATGAAGATGTTTAAAAACGAAGGTGAAATGGGAGCAGTTATCACCGAGCACGATATTCCCGAAAAATATCTCGAAGAGGCAAAGAAATATCGCGCCGAGCTCGTGGAGCGTATTGTTGAAAACGATGACGCCCTCATGAGTGAGTACCTTGATGGCAAGGAGATCTCACTTGAGGTATTGAAGCCGGTACTCCGCAAGGCGGTTATCGACAACAAAATCTTCCCCGTATACGCGGGTTCCGCACTCAAGAACAAAGGTGTTCAGCTCGTACTCGATGCCGTGGTGGACTACCTTCCTGCACCGACAGACATCAAGCCTGTTGTGGGTATCGATCCTCGCACTGGAGAGGAGGTTTCTCGCGGTCCTTCTGACAAAGAGCCGTTTACCGCGCTTGCCTTCAAGCTTCAAGCCGACCCATTCGTTGGTCAGCTTACCTTCTTCCGCGTGTATTCGGGAAGTGTGGAGTCCGGAAGCTATGTATACAACGCTTCCACAGAAGAAAAAGAGCGCGTAGGTCGTATCGTACGCCTTCAGGCAGACTCTCGCGAAGAAGTACAAAAGGTACACGCCGGCGAGATTGCCGCTATGGTGGGTCTCAAAAATACCAAGACCTCACACACGCTCTGTGACGAGGCAAACCCTATCATTCTCGAGGAAATCAAATTCCCTGAGCCGGTGATTTCTCTTCGCATTGAACCAAAATCAAAAGGAGACCAAGAGCGTATGGGTATGGCGCTCAAGAAACTTTCCGACGAAGACCCAACATTCCGTGTTATGTCTGATCCGGAGACACTCGAGACCATCATCGCCGGTATGGGTGAGCTTCACCTTGAAATCATCGTAGATCGCTTGAAGCGAGAGTTTAATGTGGAAGCAAACGTGGGCAAGCCACAGGTTGCGTACAAAGAAACCATCACGCGTGAAGCGGAAGCTGAATACAAGTACATCAAGCAGTCCGGTGGTCGCGGTCAGTATGGTCACGTAAAGATCAAGATTCGCCCTATCGACAAGGATGTAAAGATCGAAGATCTTCCTAAAAACGTCAAGCGTCGTGATGATCACTTTGAATTTATCAACAACATCAAGGGAGGTGTGATTCCTCAGGAATACATTCCTTCCGTGGAAAAGGGTATTATCGAAGCCATGGATCGTGGTGTCCAGGCGGGATACAAAACCGTGGATATCTCTACAGAGCTCTTTGATGGTTCATTCCACGATGTGGACTCTTCGGAAATCGCCTTCAAAATCGCAGCCGCACAAGCATTTCAGGATGCAGCAAAGAAGGCGGGCCCCGTCATCCTTGAGCCTATCATGAAGGTAGAGGTGGTGACCCCTGAGCAGTTTATGGGTGACGTTGCGGGGAACCTTTCTTCAAAGCGCGCGCAAATCGAGAGTATGACCGACCGCGGTATGATGAAAGTGGTTTCCGCGAACGTTCCTCTTTCGGAAATGTTTGGATACACGACAGCGCTTCGTTCTATGACAGAAGGTCGCGCGTCTTCAACTATGGAGTTCTCTCACTATGATATTGTTCCTGCAAATGTCGCAGCAACGATTATCGACGCACGAAAGTAATAGTTCTTGCTGGCTAAAAAGGAAAAGGGGCGATGGTGCTTTGGCACCATCGCCCCTTTTCTCATACATTTCCTTGTCCCACCATCTCATACAATGTATAGTATAGAGGTAAAACTGCGTACCCATATCCACCCATGTATACAAAAATAAAAACAGCCACCATGCGCCACCACAAATACGCACCCCTTTTCACGCTCATTGCGATTGTTTTCGTTCTCGGTGTCTATTTCAGAGACGACCTCACAAAAGCCTCCTCCCTCTTTACGATAGAAGCGGATTGGAGTTCATACGCTAGCATAGAGAATCTCACCGTAGTAGACGATACGCTGACTCTGGATTTTATCACAGAGGATTCTTGTCCACTTCTCCTTCCTCCTACCGAAGTATGGTGGGGCCCATCAGATGTAGCTATTACCCCCCTTGAAAATGGCCAAGGATTTACTGCCACAATCATAGATGATACATATGGGTCTTTTTCCGTTATGCAAAATAATTCCGGTACTCCCTCGGAAGACCTTGTAGAGGTAACCATCATCGAAGGGAGTACTATAGGAGCTCGGTTTGCTGTGGAGAGACTGAATCCAAGCGATGCGCTTGTTGGCGGAGGAACTTTTTTTGTGGGGAATGGGGATATAGAGTCTGAGGCCATTGAAAATGGTGTCGTGTTTTCCAGTGGGGTTCCTCTAAGCGATGATGAAATCTCTTCTTCGTCTGTGCATATTTTCCAAGATGGAGAAGGAGATCAATATTATTTCTACACGGATTCGTTGCCCGAGTACGTGGAGGTTACCTTCAGGAGCTCAGGAGTCTCCATCTATGTTGATGGGAGAGAGGTCCTCATGGAGAATAATGCCAATTTCGTAGGACAAATTTTCTCCCCCGCAATAGGGACCTATGCGAATACTGCTTGGGGAGATTTAGAAATCGGTGATTCTCTTTCCGTAGAGCTCCTCACCTCGGCGGAAAAGATCCCCGGTTGGGCACCGGGAGGAGTAGACCTCTGTGGGACTCCGCTCACACCTCTTGCACTTGATGCCCCTCTTGTTGGGAAGCAAATATATGGCTGGTATGGTGGGGTACGCGGATCGGAGGCAGGCCTTGAAAATAATGGCTTTAGTACTCCCGGAGTGTATTCACTCTCGGGACTCCCTGATGTCTGGGCGACGGCGACATCTTCCCATGCGTTTGATTCAGGATTTACGCTCGCAAGTTTTTATAATTACTCGTTTCCTACATCGGATTATGCGGTGGGTGTCGGGACGAGCAGTATGGACTTGGAAACATTCGTGGGAGGGGATGAATACGGCTGGGCGATTGTCTATCACACCGATGAAATAGAGGATGGTCCTAGTGGTCTCTACCATAACGGTGTCCATATTCCTTCAGGGTATGACAGTCTCCCCCCTTCCACACTGAGTAACGGCCATGTGTATCTTTCCGTTACCATTACAGGCGACACCGCCGAACTCTGTTTCTTTTTCCCTTGGATAGGGGAGAGCCTTTACTACCCGGACTGTGATATTCCCGAGCTCACCATTGATTTGAATACCACGGGACCACTCTATCTTGCCGCGTCGGTGACAGAAGATGGTGCACTTTGGGGGCAAAGTAATCATGGTCTCATGCTACATTTCCCCGAGCTCTACACTATCAACACGCTTCCCGTGGTAGGTTTCACCCCAACCCCTCATGAGGGTGAGTACGCCCTCTCAGGAAATCTTGTGTCCATAGCGTACGACACGAACTCTCCGGGAGATTTGGAACCTCTGCCATATCTCGTAAATCCTCGCACCTTCGGTGATGGCTTTGTTATTAAGTCAGACGGCTCGGTGTGGGCGGCTGACGGAGTATGGATGTATGAATCCGCTCTCATTCAAGACCTCTCTGAGTGGGTCCCTGACCTCAATCTCGCTGACTGGGGAGAAGTGAGAGATTTTTTTGGTGTTGATGGAATGGGAGTTCTCCTCGCTGACGGCACCGTCGGAGTGCTCGATGAAGACTCACTCCAAGTTGAATCCCTTGAAGATCCAAACCTCATCAATATCCTCCAGGTTGCGCATAATGATCTCGGTATGTTCCTCGCCCTGCGATCTGATGGCACCGTTTGGTCATTTGAGTTGGAGTCACCCGCTCAACAGCTCCCCGTCACCGATGTCATTGATATCAGTATGGGTCAAAATGCGGGATACGCTTTGAAATCAGATGGCACCGTCTGGGCATTGGGAGCAAATACCTACGGTCAGCTTGGTGATGGCACCAATAATCACAGCCCCTTTGCCTTTGTTCAGGTCTCCGGACTCACGAATGTGGTTGATGTTGCCGCGCTCGGGGGAAGCAACAGTAGTTCCGCCTACGCGCTCCGCTCCGATGGCACCGTCTGGGCATGGGGGCAAAACGATACCGGCTATCTCGGTGATGGCACGACTAATCACCGCAACACCCCTGTCCAAATCACTACACTTGTAGATATCGTGGCAATTTCAGCAGAAAACACCTTCGATGATACTCCTATTGCCCTCGCGGAAGATGGGACGATATATATGTGGGGAGCCTTTGCTCTCGACGGATATCTTCCTTATGTGTATCCCTCCCCAATCTCCGCCAACGAGATATT
The DNA here is from genome assembly GCA_964457625.1 of uncultured Candidatus Saccharibacteria bacterium. Lineage (GTDB taxonomy): Bacteria > Patescibacteriota > Minisyncoccia > Phycocordibacterales > UBA1550 > UBA1550. Next base: position 1,007 of record CAYWES010000003.1, on the reverse strand, counting down.
CAGTATCGACATAACAGGGACCAATCCAATAGTAATCAAAACAGATGGCACCGTGTGGATAGATCAAGGAAGTTGGATTCAAGCAGGATCCGAATTCGCCCCCTGGAACCTCCTCTACGGCTCCACCCCCGGAACACCCAATCCTTTCACCACCATCTCATGGGATGCACTTACTCCCACAGGTACAAGCATAACTCTGGAAGTACGCTCATCTCCCAACGGCACCACCTGGTCTGACTGGTGTGGATATGAAAACTGCGAAGGTTCAGTATTTACCCAATCACACAACGGCCTGGAACTCCCTACAGACCATCCCCTACGAACAGATGATGACGACCGCTTCATCCAGTACCGTGTCACCCTCATCGGTGATGGTACCAATACGCCTACCATCAACACCATTACCCTAGGCTATGGAGACCCGGGAGAAGTTCCTCCACCACCCCCTCCACCACCTCCAACCTCTCCCATCATCTCAGGTGGCGGTGGCTTCATGTTCCCACCTACCACACCTGATACCACAGAATCCACAGAAGACACCCAAGAGTCTCAGCAGGAACAGTCACAGGAGGAGCAACAGGAAACAGAAGAACAAGAACCTGTTACTTCGGAGGAGCCTGTTGAGTCGGTAGAGGAGGTGGTGCCTGCGGAAGTGGAAGAAGAGGTAGAAGAATCGGAAGAGGTTGAAGAAGAGGAATCTTCTTCAACCGGCTCCATCACCTCAGGTGGCGGTGGCTTCATGTTCCCTGTATTTCCTGACCCTACAACACAACTACCTTCCACAGAAACCAACTCCCCCTCCCAACCCCTCCCCATCTTCACCCCAGAACCCATCCCATCCCTCCTCTCCTTCATCACCACACCCATCGGTGACTTCATGACAACACTCACTCAGGTACCGTTCATCGCCACCACGGTCACGAGAACGGAAACCCTCTTCACCTCTCCCACGGGAGAAGTAACCACCCAAGCCCTCACCACCACGGGAGCGGCAGTAGGCGTGGTAG
>CAYWES010000002.1:0-98652 GCA_964457625.1 uncultured Candidatus Saccharibacteria bacterium | reverse complement strand
ACAAAACACGTTGTATAAAAAATTAGATTTAAAACTCCTAGAGGCAAAAGCATGAGGGAGGCATATCCAAAGAGGTAAAGCGCCCCCCAACTGTCGCCAGCAGAGGGAAGGAGCAAAGAAACAAAAGCAACTATCCCAAGGATTAAAATATTGACCACTAAAAATGCCGTCAAAAAATTCCTTTGAAACTTAATCAGGTTCCTTAATCGTCCTCCTATGATTCTCACGATTATATAACTAACAATACCTGACACAAACGCCGCCACAGAGGAAACAATAAGTATCCCTACCGTACTACTAAACATCCAGTCAAGGAACAGCCAGCCGAGAGAGACTTGATGAACTGTCCCTACATTCTGTGCAAATACCGCAACCGGTGTTGCAAAAAGAGCGTTTGCTATAATAATTTTTTTCATATGGATACATCATACCCCCCCCCCAGCGGATTGTCAAATTTTTTGGTACTTCTCGCTCAGCGTGAGGATTCGTTCCGCATGAGCGGGGGCAACGGGCATGACAGAGAGACGCTGACCCGTCTGTGCCACGAGGATCCCCTGAAGGTGTGGGTCAATTTTTATTTCTCCCAGCGAAACAGGGCGCTTGAGTTTTTTTACAAAGGCGAAATCTACACATTCCCAAATAGAGTTTTCTTTTGTTGCTTTTGGGTCATAGTGCTCATCCTGAGGATCGAGTGCCGTGAGATCAGGGTGCGCCTTGCTCACGACCTTTGCCAGCCCATAGACTCCCGAGGGGTGCTCCTTGATCCCATTTGAGTGATAAAAGAGGGCGAGGTCCCCGACACACATATCATCGCGCATAAAGTTGCGTGCCTGATAATTCCTCACCCCACTCCACGCGGTGCGCTTTTCTTGCTTCAAATCATCGATTGAGTAACAATCAGCTTCACTTTTTATAAGCCAATAGTTCATTGTTGTTGAGACACTTTTAGAGCAAAACCGTTACTTCATTGTCGGCGATTTCAAGCACGGCGGATGTAATAGGAAGAGACGTGACTTCCCCTTCTCTGTCCACAATACGAAGCTCTCCCGCACGAAGCGAGGTCACGAGTGGCGCGTGGTGAGGAAGTATCGTGAGATCTCCCATCACCCCCGGGCAGGTAATCTGCTTGGCATCACCACGAAAGAGGACCTGATCAACCTGAGCAACGGTAAGAATAAACGTCATACGATACTGTTATTGTTGCGCTGAGGCGATTACTTCATCAATGGTGCCTTTCATATAGAAAGCTCCTTCATTCACGTCATCGAGCTTCCCTTCGAGAATACGCGCAAATCCTTCAATCGTGTCTTCAAGTTTTACATATTTCCCCGGGGTGCCTGTAAATACCTCTCCCACGAAAAATGGTTGCGAGAGAAAGCGCTGAATCTTGCGCGCGCGAGACACCACAAGTTTGTCATCTTCTGAGAGCTCATCCATGCCGAGGATGGCGATAATATCCTGCAGGTCTTTGTAGCGCTGGAGCACTTTGCGCGTCTCCATCGCGACTGTATAGTGACGCTCGCCGACCACCTGCGGGTCAAGCGCTCCCGAGCCTGAATCAAGAGGGTCAATAGCCGGATAAATACCGAGTGACGCGAGACTACGAGAAAGCACCACCGTAGAATCCAAGTGAGAAAATGTCGTTGCAGGAGCGGGATCTGTGAAGTCATCAGCAGGCACATACACTGCCTGCACGGAGGTAATGGATCCCTTCGTAGTGGAAGCGATACGCTCTTGGAGCTTGCCCATCTCCTCAGCAAGGGTCGGCTGGTATCCCACGGCGGAAGGTACACGACCGAGGAGCGCGGATACTTCTGCTCCCGCTTGAATAAAACGGAAAATATTGTCCATAAAGAGGAGGGTGTCCTTGCCTCCCGCGTCACGAAAATGCTCCGCCATGGTAAGACCCGAAAGCGCCACGCGTGCGCGCGCACCCGGCACCTCGTTCATCTGCCCAAAGACGAGCGCGGTCTTTGCGAGCACTCCTGAGTCTTTCATTTCATGGTAGAGATCATTTCCTTCACGCACACGCTCGCCAATACCGGCAAACACAGAGTATCCACCGTGCTCCGTGGCAACGTTGCGAATAAGCTCCTGAATAAGCACCGTCTTCCCCACACCCGCACCGCCAAAGAGTCCCACCTTTCCTCCCTTGATGAAGGGGGTCATGAGATCAATTGCCTTGATACCTGTTTCAAAAATTTCTGTCTTTGTCTTTTGCTCTTTAAAGAGGGGCGGGTTTCTATGGATGGAAAGCTTTTCCGTTTTAGGAAGACTTCCCGCGCCATCAATAGGCTCACCAAGGACATTAAAAAGTCTCCCGAGGACCGCTTCTCCCACAGGAACCTGAATAGGAGCGCCCGTCGAAACCACCGAGACCCCGCGACGAAGCCCGTCCGTAGAATCAAGCGCAATGGTGCGTACGCGCCCGAGACCCAAGTGTTGCGCCACTTCAAGAACCACCGTCTTCTTTTCTTTTTGCTCATCAACCCACTCCACCGTGAGCGCATGACCGACGTCAGGGACGACACCTTCAAAGTATGCGTCCACCACAGGACCAACGATTTGCTTTACCGTGCCGACGACCTGCTTTGTGTTTTTTTCTTGTGTTCTTTTCATAATGGTTTCTTTACTATTTCTACGGACTTATAATTTATTTCATCGCTTCGATCCCTCCAATAATCTCGCTCATTTCACTCGTGATTGCGGCTTGGCGGGCTTTGTTGAAATCGCGAGTAAGTAAAAACTGAACTTCTTTCGCCTTGTCGGAAGCGTTGCGCATGGCGACCATGCGCGCGGAATGTTCCGATGCTTTGCTTTCCAAAAACGCATGGTGGAGCTCAATCCCCATAAGGCGTGTTACAAGCGAATCAAAAACCGCCTCTTGTGATGGCTCAAACAGATATTCCCGAGAAGAAGATGTGAGAGATCCTCCTGAAACCTCTTCAGAAAATTTTCCTTTTTCAGGAACAATGCCTCGAATCATTTCGGTAAGTGACGAGAGAGAAAGAGGGAGAAGCGTTCTCACCGCTGGCTCCTGCTCAAATGTTGAACGAAAATTAGTATATGCGACCACACATTCATCGTATGCTCCCTCGGTAAAGAGTCGTATAATCCTATCAACCACCCCGGAAAACTGCGCGGTCTCCCCTTCCTCGCTCAGAGGGACATTTTCGTCTTCAATCATGTATCCTCGACGGGTAAAATAATCATTCCCTTTACGACCGACGGTGATTACCCCGATGTGTTCGCGAGAAACTCCCTTCTCTTTTAAAAGCTCGGTAACGTGCCTCAAGAGAGAACTATTGATACCTCCTGCCAATCCTTTGTCGCTCGTAATCACAATCGCCAAGACACGTTTCGGAGTACTTGTGGCAGCGTCTTGAGAGGCGATGAGAGGATGGCGCGAAATATCAACGCTCCCTGAAATGCGCCTCAAAATACGGAGTGCCGCCATCGCGTACGGACGCGCGGTAAGAGCGCGCATTTGAGCCTTGCGCATCTTTACACCGGAAACCGCTTCCATGGCTTTGGTAACCTGGTGCGTTTTTTCAACGGATCGGATTTTATTCTTGATGGTGCGCTGAGAGGGCATGATATAAAATTTGAGAACCTACGCGACAGGAGCAAAAAGTTCAGGATGAGTTGTTTTGAATGTGGCGAGAATCGTTTTTAATACAGCTTCGGTCGCATCGGAAATAGCGTGATCGTTTCGTATTGCGAGAAGCACTTCCGACTCATGGTTGTCGAAGTACTGAATAAACTTCTCTTCAAAAAGAAGTATATCTTCCACACGCACCTCATCGAGGAGTCCCGAGATACCTGCATAGATAACGAGGACTTCTTTTTCAAAAGAAAGCGGAGCACCGTTTCGTTGCTTCAAAAGCTCTGAGAGACGGCGTCCTTTTTCAATACGCTCCTTCGTATCGCTATCAAGATCACTCGCAAATTGCATGAATGCTTCGAGCTCTCGAAATTGCGCAAGTTCAAGACGAATCTTGCCGGCAACTTTCTTCATCGCTTTTGTTTGTGCGGCAGATCCCACGCGCGAAACAGAAAGTCCCACGTTGATAGCAGGGCGCATTCCTTTGTTGAAGAGGTCTGTATCAAGATAAATCTGTCCGTCAGTGATGGAAATCACATTTGTTGGAATATACGCGGATACGTCACCCTGCTGAGTTTCAATGATAGGAAGCGCGGTGAGAGAACCTCCTCCGAGCTTTTGAGAGAGTTTCGCTGAGCGCTCAAGGAGACGAGAGTGGAGGTAGAAAATATCTCCCGGATACGCCTCACGTCCCGGTGGACGACGGAGCAAGAGCGACATCTGACGGTACGCCACCGCGTGTTTGGAAAGGTCATCATATACCGCAAGCGCGTCACGACCCTGGAGCATAAAAAATTCTCCGATTGTTGCCCCCGTAAACGGCGCGAGATATTGCATCGCGGCAGGCTCCGAAGCTCCCGCGACCACAACGACAGAATAATCCATCGCTCCACGCTCGGTGAGCTCAGCAACGATACGTGCGATTTTTGATTCTTTTTGACCAATCGCAACATAGATACAAATAGGACGGGTTTCTTCGGGTTCACTAACCTGATTTAAAATCGTGTCGAGTGCAATAGATGTCTTGCCGGTACCACGGTCTCCAATGATAAGCTCGCGTTGTCCACGACCAACGGGAATCATAGAGTCAATCGCCTTAATCCCTGTATGGAGAGGAGTATCAACTCCCGAACGATCAATCACACCAAACGCAATACGCTCCACAGGGAGTCTGTCTTCTTCGGGGAGTGCGCCTTTGCCGTCAATAGGCTCTCCGAGCGCGTTTACCACGCGACCAATCATTTCTTTGGAAACAGGGATAGAGAGCGTCTTTCCCAATGCTTTCACGGTCATCCCCTCATGCACGCGATCTGCTCCGGAAAGCAAAACCGCTTTTACAAAATTCTCCTCAAGGTTGAGGACAAATCCCACAATAGGAGCGTGGTCAAGCGCATCCTCAAGAGACCCTTTCGCATCATCCTCAAAGACAACCATCTCCGCCATGCGCGCATCATCAAGGCCCTCAATCTCGGCAATACCGTCACCCGAAGCAACCACCGTGCCAATACGCTCAACGGTCGTACTCGTGTTTAATGCTTCGATTTCTTTCTTGATTTTTTCGATGAGGATGCTGTTCATGGAAGTGATTTTGACTTATTTGGTAATAGTGCGATACAGGTTGAGGAGAGATCGTTTATAACTTGCGTCGATGAGGAGTCGGTTGCTTCGTATTTGGTATCCTCCGATAATCCCTTTATCTACGATGTGTTTAGGCGTTTGTCCTGAGGGAAGAATCCCTTCGTGCTCATAGTGGTCGCAGGCGTGACTCCATTTTGAAAAACTTTTTACGTCCGCGGTGACGAGTGTTACCGTTTCATCCTTTGCTTTTTGAGACAAGGAGGCCTCAAGCTCACGAGGGATACGAGGAAGGAGCTTCTCGTGTCCGCGCGCGCGTACTACTCGGTAAAAATTTGCAACGATACGCTCCTCTTCTTTTTTTGATTTTCCTTCGAGAGCGCGCAAGAGCGCTTCGGCATACCAGCGTGCTTTCATATTCTTATGATTATTTCTTGAGGAGAATCTTTTCCGCTGCGAGTACTGCGGCGCGCGCGACCTCACGCTCTGTCTCTTTGAGTATTTCTTCCTTCCCCCGGAGTGCTCGGCGCTCCGCCTCAAGCACAAGATGTGATGCCTTGCGTTGAGCCTCTTTGACGAGCGCTTGCTCTTCTTCAAGGGCGCGTGCACGCGCAGCCTCAACGAGTGCGTCACCCTCCCGCGTCGCCTTGCCGAGGAGAGCATTGCGATCTTCTTCAGCCTTCTCCGCGTCTTCTTCTATGAGTTCGGCTTTTCGTACAGAATCCTCAATCATACGCTTGCGCGTATCAATCATCTTGAGAACAGGACGATAGAGAAAATGATGGAGAAGAACAAGGAGCAAGAGAAAGTTTACCGCCTGGATAAGGAGGAGTTTCCAGTTAATACCAAAGACGGCAATGACTTGTTCCATAAAGAGACGAGGAGGTTTTTGCTATTATGTGAACTTCAAGATAAAGCCGACAACGAGCGCAAAGATAGCAAGTGCTTCGGTAAACGCAATACCGATGAACATCGTCGCCTGAATTTTTCCTGATGCTTCAGGATTGCGCCCAATAGCCTCAACTGCCTTTGCTACGATAAAACCGATACCGAGCGCGGGGCCGATAACACCGAGTCCGACGACGAGCGCCATACCAAAAACTTTTACTGCTTCGATTTCCATGATTGTGTATTGCTAAACGCGCACCAAGATGCGCGTGGTTAAATTATTAATGCGGTTCCGTAATCGCGATCTTTATAAAGAAGAGCGTTAGGAGGGCGAAAATTATCGCCTGGATAAGCCCAATAAACACTTCAAACGCCATGATAGGAACCGGGAGCACAATGGGCACGAAATACTGGATAACGTGCACCAAGACTTCCCCCGCGAAAATATTTCCAAAAAGACGGAAAGAAAAAGAGACCAACCGCGCAACTTCGGAAAAAAGTTCGATAATTCCTACCAAAAAACCTAAAGCCGAGGTAAGGTTAACAAATTTCTTCCCATATTTCAAGAATCCTATCGTCGCAACACCGATAATCTCAATAGCAAGAAAGGCAATGAGCGAGAGCGCGATGGTTACATTTAAGTCAGTATTGAGGGAGCGCAGGAGGGGGGCAAACTCCCCTTCAGAAGTGTGGACTCCCACACTCCCAATACCCGGAGTAAACTCGATGACATTTGCCACAAACACAAAGAGGAAAATGGTTACGATAAGCGGAAACACCTTCCGTGCAAGCTTTGCATCCCCAAGCGTCTCCGTCATGTAATCAAGAGCGGTGGTGAAAACAACTTCAACGGTCGTTTGAAGGCGTCCGGGGACGAGCGCGAGGCGCGCGCGTACCGCATAGGTCAAAATACCTAGGAGCGCCATAACCACAAAGCTCATCACCAAAGTATTGGTGATGGGGACACCGGCAAAGGTGCCAAGACGCTCCGCCGAGAGGGCGATATGAATACCATGATCTGCTATAGCCATAAATAAAAAAGTCCCCGCATTCTACCAAAAAGTTTGAAAAAATAAAAGGGTTTTACGAGAGAACTCTTCCGAGTATATTCTTTGAGGAATTCAATGTAATTGAATATTATTTTTTCTTTTTTGCGCGCCACGCTTCAATCTCTTTGTGATTCCCTTTGGTGAGAATCTTGGGAACACGATATTTCTTCCCCTTGTATTCATATACTTCAGGGCGTGTATACATTTCCGGCGATGCTGTCCGTTCCTCTTCCAGAGACTCATGTGTTCCCAAGACTCCGGGAATCTGCCGGGCACAAGCGTCAACGACAATCATTGCCGGCACTTCCCCACCTGTCAGGACAAAATTTCCCACACTCATCTCCTGCGCCTTAAAAATCTTTTTCACGCGTGCATCAATCCCCTCGTAGCGTCCCGCAATAAGGATGATATCCGTGTAGCGTCCTGTGAGACTTTTTGCAGAAGTATTTGTAAAGAGCATCCCCCCGGGCGCGAAGAGGATAACTTTCGTCTTTGATTGTTTCCTGCGGGCTATGCGCTTTGTGACAGATTCAAGTGCGCGCACGAGCGGATCAGGACTCATAACCATACCGGGGCCACCACCATATGGACGATCATCCACCTTCTGATGACGGTCGCGTGAAAAGTCGCGAGGATTCACATACGAAACCTCAATATGACCCGCTTCCTGAGCACGCCCAAGGATAGACGCATCACAGTATGCGCGTACTACGTCAGGAAAGAGTGTGATGATATGAAAACGAATCATTGTTAGAGAAACAAAAACTCGGAAACGAGCGTCTCCGAGTTTTTGTTGATTACTTTATGAGGCGATGGTCTCTGCCACCTCTTCAGGAGTTTTTGTTGGAGCAGAAGATTGTTCTACACCGTCGGGCTCGTTTATCTTGAGATTTACGCGCGCGTTGTTTTTCATACCTACCACACGGAGGAGGGTGCGGATTGCCTTGGCAGTATTGCCATCACGACCGATAACTTTCCCCATATCATGAGGATTGACATCGAGGGTAATCAAAACGCCCATCTCATCAATCACACGATGTACGCGCACATCGTCAGGATGATCGACGAGTGCCTTAATAACAAATTCGAGAAATACTACATCTGGTTCCTGGTTGGTCATATCAGTCTTATATCTTAACAGTCATCTGGGTAAATAAGGAAAGAAACTATGGTGTGGTATGCAAGGTGCTCCGGAGGAGCAAACCTTGACCGACAAAATCTAACGAACTACGCTGTCTGAGTCTCTGCCTCAGGTGCAACAGGCGCTGCTTCTGCGGGAGCTTCTGCAGGTGCCGGAGCATCAGCGGGAGCACTTTCAGCAGGAGCTGCTACGGGAGCTTCTTCTTTTACGATTGGTGTCTTTTTGCCGAGAACGTTCACTTTCTTTCCCTCGACGAGCTTGAGGTCAACGAGGATATTGTGTACGGTCCCCGATGCTTGTGCGCCCACAGAGAGCCAGTGCTTGGTGCGGTCAGCATTAATGACCGGCTCTCCCTTGCGAGCATCATATGAACCCAAAATCTCGAGGAATTTCCCCGTCTTTGGCTTCCACTTTGAATCAGTAACGATGACGCGGAATGATGGGTCATTCTTGCGTCCTACACGCTGTAATCTAATTGCTAACATGCAAAGCATCCTACCAAAAGACACGAAAATGGTCAAGTGAGTGCCTTTGTGCTACTCTGAGAAAATATATGAACGACCAACACACCTCCCCCACCGTACTCGAGGGGACTATTATGACGACCGGAAAAGGACTCGGTTTTGTGAGCCCCACCGAAGAAACTCCCCGCGAAGAGACGATACGCATTGAGCAAGGATTTCTCAATACCGCGCTTCCCGGCGACCGTGTACGGGTGAGACTTCATGCCCGTATCCCCAACACGCAACAAACAGGAGAAATTGTTGAAGTCCTTGAGCGCGCAAAGGAAGCATTTGTAGGAACCCTCGAGCGTGACGGCAGTGTATATTACCTCATTCCTCAAGACACGCGTGTGTACATGGATATTTTAATCCTCTCATCAGACGCAAAAGATATTGATGGTAAAAAAGCTCTCGTGCGTATCACGGAATGGACTGATCCTAAGAAAAATCCCACGGGAGAAATCGTGGAAATCATCGGTGATGCCGGCGACAACGAAACGGAAATCCGCGCCATCGTCTTGGACCGAGGGCTTGTACCTGATCTCCCTGAAGACATTGAACGAGAAGCGCACACTATCAAGGCCGGCGCGCCAAATCTCCTCTCTCGTGAAATCCCACTTCGCCGTGATATGCGTGAAGCGACCACCTTCACCATTGACCCTGCTGATGCCAAAGACTTTGACGACGCGCTTTCCGTGCAGACGCTCCCCGATGGCACGATTGAAATCGGCGTGCATATTGCCGATGTATCCGCGTATGTCACGCCACATACTCCCATTGACGAAGAAGCGCGTGCGCGTGCGACGTCTATTTATCTCGTAGACCGCGTGATTCCCATGTTCCCCGAAGTCCTCAGCAATGACCTCTGCTCACTCAATGAAAAAGAAGACAAGCTCACCTTTTCCGCGGTGTTTACCTTTTCGTCTGAAGCTTTTTCCGATACCGCGACCCCCGTACACCCCCTCACCGAATGGTTTGGTCGCACGGTGATTCACTCAAACAAGCGCTTTACGTACGAAGAGGCTCAGGAAATTTTAGACAAAGGAGAAGGGCTCTATCACGCGGAGCTCCTCACCCTTGATACGCTTGCAAAAAAGATGAGCGCGCAAGATAAATCCGCGGGAGCAATCAGCTTTTCCCATGATGAAGTAAAGTTTATTTTAGATGAAAACAAAAAGCCTATCGGCGTCTACCGCAAGCAGATTCAAGATACCAACAAGCTCATTGAGCAATTCATGCTCCTTGCAAACAAAAAAGTTGCTGAGTTTGTGAGCGGAAAGCTTGGCAAAAACGAAAAAGCGGACGAAGACAATGAGAATCTCTTTGTCTATCGCGTACATGATGAGCCAAAGCCCGAGCGTCTGAGCGCACTTGCGACATTTCTCGCCCGCCTCGGCTACAAGCTTCCCGTCCAAGACGGACGCGTCCCCCAGCACGCTATCAACAAGCTCCTCATGCAAATCAAAGGCAAGCCCGAGGAGCCGATGATTCAGACCGCGACCGTCCGCACCATGGCAAAGGCGACCTACACGACAAAAAACATCGGTCACTATGGTCTCGCGTATGAGCACTACACGCATTTCACCTCCCCTATTCGTCGCTATCCTGACGTGATGGTGCATCGCCTCCTCGCGCATTATCTCAAGGGCGAAGAAGTCTCCACGCGCGAAATGGAAGAATACCGCAAACTCACCGCGCATTCATCCGAAATGGAGAAGCTCGCCGCCGACGCGGAGCGCGCATCTATCAAATTTAAACAAGCCGAATACATGAGCGAGCGCATCGGACAAACATTCACAGGTGTCGTCTCAGGCGTCACCGAGTGGGGAATCTTTGTAGAAGAAGACGAGACCAAGTGCGAAGGACTCGTGCGCATTTCTGAGCTTGGCAACGACTTCTTTATCTTTGAAAAAGATCACTATCGCGTCATCGGCAAACAAACGAAAAAGACCTTCACCCTGGGTGACAAAGTCACCTTCAATGTCAAAGCGGTAGATCTGGGGAAAAAGAGCATTGATTACGCGCTGGTGAATTAGGCTTACAAACGTACGACTTTCTTGTATACTTATCTCATGTCTCATTTTCTTTTTTTTGATACCGAAACCACCGGCAACAAGGAAACTGATTTCCTCTGCCAAATCGCCTACAAGCTCGGTGACACAGAATTCTCTGAGCTCTACAAGCCGGAATCCCCCATTCCTCCGGAAGCGAGCGCCGTGCACCACATCACCAATCGCATGATTGCGGACAAGCCTGCCTTTCGCGAGAGCAAAGATTACGCGACGATTAAGGCGCTCTTTGAGGGCGGTGAAGTCATCCCCGTAGCCCACAATGCAAAGTTTGATATCGGAATGTTTAAAAAAGAAGGTATTGAGATTCCCAAATTCATCTGCACCCTCCGCCTTGCTCGCCACTTGGATAAAGAAGGCGTGATTCCTCGCTACAACCTCCAGTTCCTCCGCTACTATCTTGATATTGATATTGAAGCCCAGGCGCATGACGCCCTTGGTGATGTGAAAATCCTTGAAGCACTTTTTGAGCGCCTCAGAGCAAAGATGATACAGGAAATGGGTGATGAGGAAAAGGCGCTCGCCGAGATGCTCGCGGTCTCCGCGCGTCCCTCACTCATACGCACCTTTAACTTTGGCAAATATCTTGATAAACCCATCGCCGACGTCGCAAAGACAGACGCAGGATACCTCAAGTGGCTTCTGGATCAGAAAAAACAAAATCCAGCCGACGAAGAAGACTGGATTTATACGCTTGAGCATTATTTAACATAAAAACAACAGGAAGTTTAGTGTCTCGTTATTCTAAACACATTTTATTTCGCACAGCACCTTCCCACTTTACTTAGTGCCAAAATTTTCTTTTTCCAAAAAGAAAATTGAATAACATACTATGACGTTCTTCAAAAATTCCACTTCCAAAAGTGCCAAAAATTTGACCCTTTATAAGATCTCTTGATTCACGTTCAACCTCTTTTTTTTGAACTTTGTCTAGCTGATTGTCTATATCTTGTTTTGTTGCTGCTACATCTTTGATAATCCTACGACCACTGAGGACGTAATAAATGTCGCCTTGTTCATTTATCGCACTTTTAAGTGCGAAGAATTTTACAACAACTTGAATTATAAATAAATGAAAGACTGCTAACATTATATTAGCAAAGAAAATATCAGAAACAAAAAGTATTATCTTCCATGTCCAAACTATGAGTGGACCTTTCCCAGCAGCATATATCGGGGGCAAATTCCCCCTAAATGAATTAAATAGGCCATTTTTGTAAAAATGATAGTTAGTTAATGCGGTGCAAAAAAACAATAATGTTAACAAAGACATATATGTTTGCATAATACCACCTCCCCATGCGGTAATCAAACAAAGCGTATTATTTCGCCAACTGCGCTGCTTCTTCAAACTTGATAGAGAGAAGCTTGGAGATTGCATCGGAGCCCATGGTGACACCGTAGATAATGCCCGCGCGGGACATGGTCTCGCGGTTGTGCGTGATGACGATGAGCTGAGAGTACTTTGCGAGATTTTCAATCATATCGCCGTACTTCCTTGAGTTTGCCTCGTCAAGCGCGGCATCGGTCTCATCAAGGACGAGGAATGGAGGTGGATTCACCTGGGAAATCGCAAAGAGGAGCGCGATAGAGGTCAGCGCGCGCTCACCGCCCGAGAGCATTTGGAGTCCGCGAATCTTTTTGTGCGGGAGCGACACGGCAACTTCAATCCCCTCCTCACCTTCTTCTTCGTCATCAGGAGGCGCATCCTCAATGTCAAGGTCTGACTTTTTGCGCTTTTTCTCAAGGGTCACCTGAAGTGTTGCCGAGCCACCGCCAAACATAAGTGCGAAAAACTCACTAAACTGTTTGTTGATTTTTGTAATGCCGTCTTTGAATTGCGTATTGAGTGTTTCCTCAAGGTCACGGATGAGGGCACGGAGACTCTCGGAAGACTGGCGCAGATCCTCAAGCTCTTTTTCCAAAAATGCATCACGTGCGACTGTCTCCTCGTATTCACGCATCGTATCCTCACCTGAGCCACCACCCACGATGTCCTCAAGGCGAATCTTTAAGCGCTCAATCTTTTTGCGACGATCTTCTTGTACATCACGAGATTCTCCGCGCGCGCTCTCCTCATCAAAGGTAAATCCCGTGTAGTCCAAAATCACGCGCCCCACAAGGATACTTCCCTCACGAAGCTCCTCCTGAAATGCCGTCTCTTCACGAGCAAGGTGCTCTGTGCGATCTTTGAGCATACCGAGGCGAAGCGTGAGCTCCTGCTTTTTTGAGCGAAGCTCAAAGGATCTCCTTTCGGCATCGCTCGTCTCAGCGCGCTTTGATTCCAAAATCTGTTCAAGCTCACGCACGCGAATATCAAGACGCTCAAGGGATGCGTCTATGCCTGTCTGCGAAGCAAGGAGATTATCACGCTCCCCTTTGTAGCCCAAAAGCTCTGCCTCCCGCGCGTGGCGCTCTTCTTCCATACCCCCTCCTCCACCACGGAGCATCTCAAGAAAGTGGTTCACGCGGTCGCGGAGCTTTTGCACAACCGCTCGTATATGAATACGATCCTCGCTCGTCTCAATAGCGCCGAGCTCATCATATATCTCTTGGGCGAGGGACTCACTGGTGCGCGCGGAAATCATCCTCTCGGCGGTTTCTCGTGGGGTTTGAAGGCGACGCTCCTCGGACTCTATCATTCCCTCCAGGCGCCCAATCTTGCGCCCCAGCTCATCACGCTCACGACGCATCGTACCGAGCTCCCCGCGTACACGGAGAAGCTCCGCTCCCTCGGGACTCTCCTCCGCACGCGCGCCTCGCTGTGAAAGCGCCTGCGCGAGCTCTTCTTCGGTGACTGCCAAATCTCGCTCCAAAACATCTTGCTCTACGCGAAATGTTTCGCGCGCAGTCGTGATATACCACTCTTCGCGTTTCAGATATTCATGATAGAGTCCGAGGAGCTCGTCACGGATACTTCGTGCCTGCTCAATCTTCTCCACCTGCTTTTTCAAAAACTTGATGTGCGGAGCAATCTCACGGCGGAGAGACTCCGTCTGGCGCATATTTTCTTCGGTCTTTGCGAGCTTCTTTTCACTCTCGGAGATTTTCCAGTGATATACTTTGAGACCAAGCGCGTCTTCTATCATCGCGCGACGATCCTTTGGTGTCGCGTTTAAAATACGATCCGCTTCACCCTGAGAAATGATGTGGTGCCCCGATGCGCCGATGTGCACCGTGGCGAGGAGCTCAATGACATCTTTCAAGCGCACCGGCGAGTCGTTGATAAAATACTCACTTGAGGCATCGCGGTGAATCTCGCGCGCGATGGAGACCTCTCCGTAGTCAATCGGAAACGTATGGTCACTATTATCAAAGGTAATCGTCACGCGCGCGCGATTTTGACGCTCTACGCTCTTTGATCCGTTCCAGATGAGATCCTCGGTGCGCTTGCCACGCATGGACTTGAGCGACTGCTCCCCGAGCACAAAGCGGAGTGCCTCGGCGACGTTTGATTTTCCCGAGCCATTGGGGCCCACAATAGCCGAAACCTGCGCCCCAAACTCAAAAGAGCTCTTGCGAGCAAATGATTTAAACCCTGAAATTTCGAGAGCTTTGACGCGCATTCTTTGAGTAAATTGTACCACAAGTACGGTGGCAATAAAAAGAAAAACACCGCAACGAACGTTGCGGTGTTTTTAAGAGACTGTGTTCCTTATAGTATCAGGGAGTCGCTATCTATTTAAAGCGGATACCGCGAAAAAGATAAAGACGAGAAGCAGGGCTACATAGATAAGGACGAGGGAAAAGTTTAGTAACCCCTTTTTGCCCTCATCGTCAGCAGCAGCATCATCAGCTTCCGCGAAACGGTAGACAATCACCGTGGTTAAAAAGATTATAAGTACAAAAAACGAAAAAAGAAAAACGTTCATAACTATTTCTCCTCATGTGTGGACAATGAACACTGTTAACGACTCTACAGACAGATTAGCATACATATCAAAGAAAAAACACCGACCAAAGGTTCGGTGTTTTTGGGTCTCCCCTAGTTATAGAGATGAGTGTACTTCGATCCACACCCATAACGCAAAGAAGAAAGGGGTTCCCACAATCCCAACAAAATCGTACCATTCTAGTTGTGGGGTTCGGTAGGACTGTACGATATGAGAAAGGGTGTGGTAGGCAAGCACCACGGAAACCACCATTAACGCAAAGACGAAACAAGAAAGCAAAAGTTTCATAATCCTTTCCTCCTGATTATGTAAAAATGAACGCTATCACCAAACGGGTAGCTCTACGTACACAAAAGCATACATAAATTGTATTGTCAATGAAACTATTTCTTCTCTTCCCAGCCTTTTGCCTCGAGGGCTTTGCGCGCGGCGTGTTGTTCGGCTTCTTGTTTTGACATGCCCGACCCCTCGGCGACAAGCTCTTCATCCAGGAATACTCCTGACACAAACTCTTTGTTATGATCAGGTCCGACTTCACGGAGAATACGGTATGAGGGTGTGATGCCCGCGTAATCCTGTGCTTGCTCTTGGAAAAAACTTTTTGCGTCGCGCCACAGTCCTTTTTTTACAATTTCATCTGTCTTCCCAAAGAGAAACTTTTTCAAAAATCCATATGCCGCATCATACCCCTGATCAAGGTAGAGTGCCCCCACGAGCGCCTCAAACGCATTCGCGATAATAATCTCCCGGGCTTTAGTACCTTTGTCTTTTGCCTCACCCTTTGAGAGGAGGAGGTAGTCATCCATGCCGAGCTCAATGCCGAGATTCCCGAGCGTGACCGCGTTTACCAGTGCCGCACGATAGCTTGTGAGGAGTCCTTCATCAGCGTGAGGATATTTTTCGTAGAGAAAATCCGTTACCACAAGTTCTACGACCGCATCACCCAAAAACTCCAAGCGCTCATTGTGCGCAAGTCCTCGTTCATGGGATTCATTGATATACGAGCGGTGCGTGAATGCCTCGCGAAGTACTTTTTTATCGTTGAATACGAATCCGATTTTTTCTTCAAAGGGAGCAAACAAATCCATACTATCTAAATAATTATTTTTTGAGCAATATATTTACGGCTTTCGTAATGACGGGTACCATGTCGTCATACATTTTGAGGTCAAGAATGTCCGCGAGCCTAAACCAGCGCACATCATCGAGACCTCCTTTTTTGAGAAGCTCCACCTCCTGATACGGAGCCTCGGCGAGGAAATAGCTCACATGCTTGCGAAGCTTTCCCTTTTCGGGATGTGACGCCACGTATTCATTCTCTCCCAAAAGATCCAGAGGCTTTACCGGCAATCCTATCTCCTCAGCCACGATGCGCACGATAGCATCTTTATCCTCTTCCCCCTCTTGAAAGTGTCCTTTGGAAAGGGTCCAGTGACCAAAGATATCATGCACGAGCGCGAGGTATACTTCCTCGTCCGCCCGCGCAAAGACTACCGCTCCCCCAAGGCGCTCGAGCGGGAGAGTTTTAGGGTCAATGACTTCCTTGTGTTTCTTTTTGCTCGTCTCTTCTTTACCGGGCTCACCGAGCTCCTTGTAGACCGCACCGAGCACTCCGTTTACAAACTTACCGCTCGTCTCTCCTCCGTATGTTTTCGCGAGTTCAATCGCTTCGTTGATGGCAACTTTTGCGGGTACCACCGCGCGATCCTCAAAGAGAAGTTCATACAACCCTACGCGGAGAATGTTTCGGTCAACGAGCGCAATCTTTTCAAGTGGCCAATCAGGGGCTGCCTTTTCAATAATGGTATCAAGCTTTGGGCGCTTCTCAATGATGCCGAGGAGGAGAGGGCGCATAAAAGACATATCATTTGACCCTGGAGCAAATTCTTGAACATTGCGCGCGAGCGCCTGCTCTACCTCAAGTGATGTCAGATTTCCTCCGCGAAAATCCCATTCGTAGAGAGTCTGCATGACGATACTTCGGGAAAGGTGTCTATTTGCCATGGTAAATAATATTTTAAATGTACATTAACGAAAGCCCCCACAAAAGGAAAACGGCAGTAGGTTCCCTATGCCGTTTTCTTCGTAGCACGACTCTCTGTTCTGCTAATCTGTTTTGCCACCTTTAAAATCGTGCGTCCGCGATAGGTGCCACAACTCGTGCAGACCTGATGACGTGTGTGAAGTGCTGAACACTTTGCACACGTAGAAAGGCGTGTCCCCTTGAGCGCGTGGTGGGAACGGCGGTTTGCGGTGTGTGCCCGCGTATGTCTCATGCGTACTACCATAATAGGAAGAGTGTATCAGAAGGTATAAAAAAAATCAAGGGCGGTAACGTCTGAAACGTTACCGCCCTTTTTCCCCAGCTGGCTGGCCAGGGTCTCCGCTTATAGCTAAGCGAAAATCTTTCGTCGAAAAAGTTTCCGAAAATGATGCATCCCTGGGGATACATACTTTCGTCCCTCAACAGAAATTTCTCCTTTAGAGATACTTTCTTCAAGTTCCTTCTCTCTGAACTCTCTCAAAAAGATAACTTCACTCTGAGGGGGGTTCATTTTTTTATATTTATATTTGTGTTTGGGCTCAGGCTCGAGCTCTTTCTTCTTTATCTCGTACAGCCTAAACTTTCCTGCTTCTTTTTCCAAACAAAGTAAGCACTCCCTTTTGAAAGAACCATCTTCCTCAAGATGCTCATGTGCAGCAATATAAATCTCGTCGTTAAAACGCATATGAATTTCTCCCCTTATAGTTTTATATTTTGAGTTGTTTTCACAAAGAACAACGCCTCTCCGCAGACCACTATACCATATATCGTCTATTATGCAAGATTTTTGAGAAAGCTTTTTCTATGGTGAGGACACAGTCCGTAATCTTTGATTGCCTGGTAGTGTGCGCGGGTACCATACCCTTTGTGATCTTCAAAGCCATATGCGGGAAATTTTTTGCCCAAGGCGGTCATTCGTTTGTCGCGATAGACTTTTGCCGCGACTGACGCAAGCGCTATGGCGAGCTCTTTCTCGTCGCCTTTGATGATTGTTTCTTGATGGGGATAAATCTGTGGGGCTTTGAGCCCTCCATCCAAGAGGACATGGAGATTGTTGGGAGCATGCCCACTCACAGAGCGCACCTTCTCAAGTGACGCATCAAGCGCGGTGCGAATGGCATACACAATCCCCTTCTTATCAATGACTGAGGGAGGAACGGTGGTGACCGCGATTTCAAGGTACCCTTTTGTGCGGGCTTCTTTTATCCTCAAAAACCATTCTTCGCGCACCTTTGGAGAAAGCTTTTTTGAGTCTTTGACTTCAGGAAATAATATCTGGAGCTCGGAGAGATATTCCGCATAGAGAAGCACGGCGCCCACGGCGACCTCCCCCGCAATAGGTCCACGCCCTACTTCATCAATACCCACAATATGACGTGTCTTTGCGCGAGAGGATTTCATGAGATATTTAGTATACCAAAAGTCTCCATCGCGAGGCATTTTCAAATCTGTTATACTCACCCTATGCCGACAGAAAAACCTCAATTCATACACCTCCACACCCACTCCCACTACTCCCTTCTTGATGGTCTCTCAAAGGTCTCCGAGATGGTTGACCTTGCAAAAAGCTACGGCATGAATGCCATCGGCCTCACCGACCACGGCAACATGTACGGCGCGATTGATTTTTATAAGACATGCACCAACGCGGGGATCAAACCTATTCTCGGTGTGGAAGCATACGTCACCGCGGGATCGCGCCACGACAAACGCCCCGGCATCGACAATGAGCGCTTTCACCTCACCCTTCTCGCAAAAAACGACCAAGGATATCGCAACCTCGTAAAGCTCGTCACGCTTGCAAACCTTGAAGGCTACTACTACAAGCCTCGCATGGACAAAGAACTCTTGCGTACCTATGCCGAGGGTATCATCTGCCTCTCCGGATGCTTTGGAGGTGAACTTTCGCGTGCGCTCCACAAACAAGGATACGACGCGGGCAAAGCAATAGCGCTCGAGTATCGGGAAATTTTTGGGAAAGAAAACTATTTCATTGAAATCATGCGCAAGCCTGAGATTGAGGGCCACACTGAGGTGGAAAACATGCTCATCAAACTCGCAAAAGAACTCGACATACCTCTCGCGGGCACCCAAGATTCGCACTATCTTCATCGCGAAGACCGTCTCGCGCACAACACCTTGCTCAACATTCAAACAGGCAAGGAAGACGGCAAGCAATTGAAATTTGAATGTGAGGCTCACTTTATTGATACCGAAGAAGCGCAGGAGCTTTTTGCGGACATCCCTGAAGCCATTACCAATACGCAAAAGATAGCCGACCAATGCAATATTGAGCTCACGCTCGGGAAATTCCTTTTTCCTACATTCCCCCTTACTCAAGGAGAAACCCCTGACGAAGCGCTCAAGCGACTCTCATATGCGGGGCTTGAAAAGCGTGGGCTTTCGGGGGACGAAAAGGCGCAGGAGCGTTTGGATTATGAGCTTGGGGTTATTGCGTTTAAGGGCTACGCTGCGTACTTTCTCGTGGTAGAAGACCTCATCCGCTTTGCGCACGAAAACGGCATTCTCACCAACATTCGTGGTTCGGTGGCAGGCTCCATGACGACATACGTGCTCAACATCACCAAGTTGAACCCTCTTGAATACAACATTCCCTTTGAGCGCTTCCTAAACCCTGATCGCCCCTCAGCACCCGATATTGATATGGACTTTGCCGATGATCGCCGTGAAGAGGTGCTCGAATACGCAAAAAGTAAATACGGCACCGACCATGTGGCTCAGATTGGTACTTTCGGTACCATGATGGCACGAGGATCGGTGCGTGATGTGGCACGCGCGCTGGGACACCCCTATACCGTAGGTGACAGACTTTCTCGTCTCATTCCCGAAGGGTCTCAAGGCTTCCCCATGACGATCGACACCGCGCTCGCGACCGTCCCCGAGCTTGCTGATTTGTATAAAAACGATGCGACCTCAAAAGAAATCATTGACCTCGCAAAACGCCTTGAAGGATGTGTGCGTCACATCTCCGTACATGCCGCAGGTGTGGTGATTTCTCCGGGACCGCTCATTGATTTCGCGCCGACACAGCTTGATCCTCGTGGGGGTAAAGTGATTACTCAGTATGACATGTACTCCGTGGGAGAAGACGGCGTGGGACTTACAAAGTTTGATTTTCTCGGAATCCGCAACCTCACCATCCTCGCAAACTCCATGAAGCTTGTGAAAGAGCGATATGGTGTCAATATTGATATTGACGAGATTCCTCTTGATGACGAAAAGACGTATGCAATGCTCACGCGTGGCGAGACCATGGGACTCTTTCAGCTCAATGGTGCCGGCATGACCCGCTATTTGAAAGAGCTTCGCCCCACGACGATTCACGATATCAACGCGATGGTTGCTCTCTATCGCCCGGGACCGATGCAGTTTATCCCCGACTATATTGCGCGCAAGCACAACCCGAGCCTCATTTCATATCTCGACCCGGTCCTTGAGCCTATCCTCAAACAAACGTACGGTATCCTCGTCTATCAGGACGACCTTCTCATCATGGCGCACGAGCTCGCGGGATACACGTGGGGTGAGGTGGATAAATTTCGAAAAGCGGTGGGCAAAAAAATCCCTGCCGAAATGCAGGCACAAAAAGAAAAGTTTATTTCCGGATGTGTAAAGCATACCGGCTGGAACGAAAAGAAGGCAAAAGAAATCTGGGAATGGATTGAGCCCTTTGCGGCATATGGGTTCAACAAAGCTCATTCCGCGAGCTACGGACGCGTGGCATACCAGACCGCCTATATGAAGGCAAACTATCCGACGGAGTATATGACCGCGATTCTCTCAGCAGAATCGGGTGATACGGAAAAGATCGCGGAAATCATCGCTGACTCAAAGCGCATGAATATCCCCATCCTCCCTCCAAACGTAAACATGAGCGCGGCGGACTTCACCATCATCGACGCGGGAGATCAAAAAGAAATTCGCTTTGGACTCCACACGATTAAAAATCTCGGCACCGATATCGCGGATGCCATCGTGACAAATCGTCGCGAACAAGGGAAATTCAAATCCATCGCCGAATTCCTCGAACGCATCCAACATAAAAATCTCAACAAGAAATCTCTTGAAGCCCTTATCAAAAGTGGCGCCATGGATGATTTTGGTGAGCGTGGAGATCTCTTTGGGAATGTTGAAGAATTTTTGGTCTATCACAAAGCGCAGGTGGGAGAACAATCGGGACAACCCTCGCTCTTTGGCATGATGGCAGATACCTCCACTGTCCCCACGCTCCGCCTCAAGCCCGTCCCTCCCGTCCCTCAGCGTGAATACCTCGCGTGGGAAAAAGAACTCCTCGGTCTCTATGTCTCAGGACATCCCCTTGAGCAATATCAAGACAAGCTTGCTACCATCGGCTCGACCATAGAAAGCGTCCGCGCACTCACGGATGGGACCGTCGTCGTCGCGGCAGGAATCACGGAAGACATCCGCGCTATTCTCACGAAAAAGGGTGGCAAAATGGCATTTGTGAAGCTCACAGACATGACCGGTACCATAGAGCTCGTCCTCTTCCCCGAAGTCCTTTTTGCCCACAAAGAACTCTTTGAGACAACCGACCGCTGTGTCAAAATCAAAGGCAAAATCTCCGAACGCAATGGTGAAAAGAGCATCATCGTCGAGCGCGTGAAGGAGCTGGAATAGCTCCATACATAAAAACACCCTCGCAACGTTGTTGCGAGGGTGTCACGGAGGGTAACCCTCCGCAGGTGTGAAAGAATTTATTCTTCCTTTTCTTGGGTCTGGAACTTTGGGTTCCATTTCTTTTCTGTTCTAATTTCGTCTTCACAGAAGAAAACCAAGCTTTGTATACAGTGGACAGCTATAACGAGCCCATACACGAACGTAGGAATAATGTCCACGTCTATTGTTTTAACATACTGCCAAGCAGCAAGGTGAATCAGGAGTACAGCAATCACACTGGCCACAACCCGAAACCACAAAGGGATCATGAGTGTAAACATGCGCTCCAAACGTAAATGTATCATTTCAAAATCCTCTACTGAAAACCGTCAGCATGCGGTTGGCAAAATGCCTTGTTTATCTTTTGCGGTTGTATCATCTTTAACACGAATTGTCAATCTACAAACTCCCTACAATCCCCTTTCAAAATAACAGGGAAATGATAGAATAGGTGGATTATGACTGAGACCTCAAAGCTCCACAATATCCGCCACACCTTGGCGCACGTCCTTGCAACCGTCGTCCTTGAAAAAGACCCCGGCGCGAAGCTTGGTATCGGACCGGTGATTGATAACGGCTTTTACTACGACTTTGAATTTTCAAAAGGCTACACCCCTACTCCCGACGACCTCAAAGATTTCCAAAAAGCGATGAAAAAGATCGTCGGCAAAGGACTCGCCATGGAGGGGCGCGAGGTATCGCCCGAGGAAGCGCGCGGACTTTTCACCGACCAGCCTTACAAGCTTGAGCTTCTCAATGAATTCGCAGAAGAAGCAAAGACACTCACCCTCTACACGCTCGGCACCTTTACCGATCTCTGCAAAGGCGGTCATGTAGACACGACAAAAGACATCAACACTGATGCGTTTAAGATTACCCATACCGCGGGCGCCTACTGGCGCGGAGATGAAAAGAATCCCATGCTCACCCGTATCTACGGACTCGCGTTTGAAACCCCCGAGGAACTCACCGCGTACGAGAAACAGCAAGAAGAAGCAAAGAAGCGCGACCACAGAAAAATCGGAAAGGAACTCGGGCTCTTTGTATTTTCAGAGCTTGTGGGTTCAGGGCTTCCCCTCTGGACACCAAAAGGCACCTTCATCCGCGAAGCACTCAATGATTATGTGTGGGAGCTCCGTCGCGTGCGAGGGTACCAAAAGGTGACCATCCCTCATATCACCAAAAAGGCTCTCTACGAAACATCAGGGCACTGGAAAAAGTTTGCCGACGAACTCTTTAGAATCACCACGCGTGAAAAACACGAGTACGCGATGAAGCCCATGAACTGCCCTCACCATACGCAGATTTTTGACGCGGAGCCGAGAAGCTACCGCGATATGCCTCAGCGCTACTGCGAGACGACGATGGTATACCGCGACGAACAATCAGGCGAGCTCTCGGGCCTTTCCCGCGTACTCTCCATCACTCAGGATGACGCGCACGTCTTTTGTCGTGAAAATCAGATTGAGGAAGAAGTCTTTGCTATCTGGGACATCATTGATACGTTTTATAAAACATTCAACTTCGGCGAAATGCAGATTCGTTTTTCGCGCCACGATCCTGAAAACTTTGAAACTTACCTCGGGACGAAAGACGTCTGGGAAAAGGCTGAGACCGCACTCCTCTCTCTCATGAAGAAGCGCGGTATCACCGACTACATTGATGGCAAAGGCGAAGCCGCAATGTATGGACCAAAAATTGACTTCATTGCAAAAGATTCTCTCGGGCGCACGCTCCAGGTCGCAACCATTCAGCTTGACTTCAATCAACCACAAAACTTCGGACTTGTGTGTACGAATGAAAAAGGAGAAAAAGAAACTATCGTGATGGTACACTGCGCGATTATGGGCTCTATTGAGCGCTTTATGTCTACTCTGATCGAGCACCTTGCGGGGAACTTCCCCCTCTGGCTCGTGCCCACGCAGGTCGTCGTACTCCCTGTCGCCGAAGCGCACAATGCGTATGCAGAAAAAGTACGCGATGAACTCCTTGCAGTCGGCATACGCGTAGAACTCAATGCCTCAAACGACAGCCTCGGCAAACGCATCCGTGTCGCAAAGACAGCAAAAGTGCCGTATGTACTCGTGCTTGGGGACAAAGAAGCTGAAGCAGGGACGGTGACCGCAGAATGTCGTGGTTTTGAAAAAGGCGAAACGCACCCCCTCGCGGATTTCATCAACGGAACACTCCGCGACATCAAAGAGAAGGCGGTTTGGTAACCCTTATAGCGAAAGTCGCTCTTCAGATTCCTTTAGAATTTGCTCAACTATAATTTTCGTTTGTCTCATTATATTCGCGTGATGAGGATAATCTATAGAAAAATTTGTAATAGTAAAAATAACCTCTTTTAGATCCTTTGTAATTTCTCTAAATTTTTCAAGAGATTCAGGGACAAGATATGCACATGTAAAATCTCCATGTTTAAACTTGTCATCAAGATGGGCGACCATCTTATGTCTTAGCGACACTGGATACATAGTCTTAAAAGAGAGCCTGAGAGTATCTATCTTCGCCTCAATCTCTTTTAAATCCTTAGCTGGATGTGTTTGCTTATAGAGATTCAGGAAATATCTTATAGATAGTTCGTCATCTCTTGGTGTAACCAATAAGCTGTTGAGCAAGAGAATCCCCTTAGAAAGGCTCAGATTATAGTAAAATGGTAAAAAGTCACTTCCTCTTCCACTTAATATAGGAATCTCCTTACAAACATCAAAACAAGTCTCGCTAATTAGTATTTGGTCGATAATCTCACTCTCAACGTCACAGATGTTTCTCATAATGTCGGCGTTATCTAAAGAACACGGAAAGTTGAGAATACGTCCACAAAATCCTTTTTTATGTCTTCATACCTCCCACCTTGAGTTACGGAACCAACAATTTGGTAAAATTTATTTTTTTCATAAATAGAGTAAGCGAGTAGTGTTCCGCCATAAAAAGAAACTTCTGTCCAGTAAGCTGGTGCGTCATTAACTTTCCTTTCTCCATAATTAATGATTCTAACATTACTAGATCCTTCTTCTTCTATGGTTGCAGCAATCATTCTTGATACAAAGCTCACCGGTCCCAGGTCTTTTATGGAAGAAATATCCTCATGAGAAAAATCCACAGATGCTATGCGTATGCTTGTGGTGGTATCTGGAGAAAAAGCTTCTATCCCTGGATACCTAGTATCAGTGTGAACTTCCCAATTTTTAGGAAATTTAATTTCAAACCCATATTGGTCACTGCGATATACATCTTCTGAAACTATTCGCTCCGAGTGAGTTTGATTTAGGCTACTCCCACGATATTGTTGTTTATATGAAGGTTGCGACTGGGCTAGAGATAATAGCACCAAGAAAATACAGGCAACGACAATTGTATTATAATCAAACAAGGATACCTTGCTTTTACTAAATAATTTCCTCGGTACTGAATAAAAAATAAGAGCAAGAACAAGAGATAAAACAATGAAAACCGTTGAGTGCCCCATAAAAGAAAGCCCAGAAGGGACAACTAATGGGTGAGATAGTTCGAAATCAAGCGCACGAGAAGCAGCAATCAAAGAAAAAATAACCAACATTAACCACGCTAAGTCCTTACTACCGCCCTTTTCAACTTTTTGTTCATTCATCCTAACATCATAGCCCCCCCCCCCCATACGAATGTCAATATGGGGGAAAGAGAAAGCGGGCGAGACCTTCGGTCTCGCCCGCTTTCCGTACATCATGTACTGATGCTAAAAAAGGATCTTATTTACCGCAATCCTTGCAGTCCCCCGTAGCGCACACATGCTTCTTTTTTCCGCCGATACCACAGACGCCACATCCGCATCCTGAGCGGTGATACGCCTTGGTGAGGATGACGATACCCGCGACGATCAAAGCGATAGGCCATACGATTGCCCATGTTGCGGGGCTTACAATACCGTAGTTCACCAAAAGTGAAATAATACCTACGGCAAGAAATACAATACCAATGATTCTCATATTATTACTAAAAGTTACGTCTCCCGATAATCTTTGTCGCACGACTCACCTACTCTACCGAGAAAGGTGCTTCCGTCTCAGGTGCTTGCGCTGATTTTTTGTTCCACATAAATCCTCCATAGATAGCAAGAACAACCACAATGAGCGCGATAACAACTTTGCTCTTCTTATTCCATACTACGTTCTTGATTCTTTCCATAAGCGTTTGTGGCCTTCTTTAGTATACCTTCTCTCCCTTTATACATCAATATTTGCCATTTTGGCATTGGACTGAATAAAGGACTTGCGCGACGCAACATCCTCACCCATGAGCACGTTGATGGCGCGGTCCGCGTCCACCGCATCCTCAATAGTCACCTGCTTCAAGACGCGCGTCTTTGGATCCATCGTCGTCTCCCAGAGCTCTTCGGGGTTCATTTCACCGAGACCCTTGTAGCGCTGGGTTGAAGGGAGTTTCTTTTTCTTTGCGACGACCTCTTCCTCCGCTTCTTCGCCCGCACCTTCTTGGTTTTCCGCTTCCGCGGTATCTACGTTTGCAAAATCTTCCTGCTTGAAGCCCAGCGTGAGATACGTCTTGTCACGCTCCTCGTCGGAGTACGCGTAGTGTACTTGCTTGTTGTAGGTAATCTTGTACAGAGGAGGCTGTGCGATATATACATATCCGCCTTCAATGACGGGACGGAAATAGCGATACAAGAGCGTCAAAATGAGCGTGCGAATATGCGCTCCGTCGACGTCGGCATCGGTCGCGATGATAATCTTGTGATAGCGAAGCTTCTCAACATCAAACACATCACCGATACCACACCCCATGGCAATGACCAGCGAACGAATCTCGGCAGACGCGAGCATTTTGTCCAGACGGGCGCGCTCTACATTGAGGATTTTACCCTTGAGCGGAAGGATCGCCTGTGTGCGACGATCACGACCCTGCTTTGAAGAACCACCCGCGGAATCTCCCTCTACGATAAAGATTTCAGATTCTTCCGCTTTTGAAGTCTGACAGTCAGCAAGCTTACCAGGAAGGGTGAGCCCCTCGAGGGCGCCCTTGCGGAGGACGGACTCCTTTGCCGCCTTTGCCGCCTTGCGCGCACGGAGCGCGAGGACTACTTTGTTGATAATCGCGCGTGCGTCGTCAGGATTTTCTTCAAGAAAGAGTCCGAGCGCTTCACCAAACGCCTTTTCAACAGCACCACGCGCTTCCACGCTTCCGAGCTTGCCTTTTGTCTGCCCTTCAAACTGAATCTCACGCATTTTGACGGAGATTGCGGCGGTGAGACCTTCGCGTACATCGTCTGCGGTGAAGTTTTCGTCATTTTCCTTGATGAAGCCGTTTTTGCGTCCGTAGTCATTGAGCTTGCGCGTAAGCGCGGTACGAAATCCCGTGACGTGCGTACCTCCTTCGGCGTTGTAAGTGTTGTTTGCAAAAGCAAGCTCGCGAGACGCGATGTCGTCAATATATTGAATCGCGACTTCCACCTGTACCTCGTCCACTTCTTTATCAATATGGCAAATATTCTTGTGAACGGGCTTTTGGTATTGATTATAAAAACGAATGAGGGAGACAAGTCCTCCGTCAAAGTAAAATGACATAGAAGGGACTTCAAGTCCAAAGGTACCGAGGTATGCCTCGTTTTCAAGATTGAGCTTCCCGGTGTACTCGCGCGCGTCAATCACCGTGATGCGGAGCGCCTTTACCAAGTACGCCTGCTGACGAAGGTGGCTCACAATCTGATTCCAGCTCCACCCCATCTCTTTGAAAATGAGTTCGTCCGGCTCAAACGTCACAATAGTTCCGCGAAATTTCGTCTTGCCGACAACCTTCACCGCGGACTTTCTCTTGCCACGCTCGTACTCCTGCATATGCACCGAGCCGTCTTGGTGTACTTCTACCTTGGTCGCGACAGAGAGCGCGTTTACCACGGACGCACCCACTCCATGGAGACCGCCGGAGACTTTGTAGTTTGCGCCTTCAAACTTTCCTCCGGCATGGAGGGTGGTCATGATTGTCTCAAGCGCAGAGACTTTTGTCTTTGGGTGAATGCCCACGGGAATACCGCGACCATTATCAACGATACGTACGCGATTTCCCGGAAGGAGCGCAACCTCAATGTGGTTTGCGTGACCGTTCATCGCCTCGTCACGCGAGTTGTCAAAGATTTCCCAAATGAGGTGGTGGAGACCCTCGGGACCCGTAGATCCAATATACATACCCGGGCGCTTGCGCACCGGCTCAAGCCCTTCGAGAACGACAATGTCCTCTGCTCCGTATGATCCTGTGGGTGCTTTTTTCGCCATTGTGTAGTAAACAAAAATACCCCTATGAGGCATCCTTTGCTATGCACCCAGTATAGCATAAAAATGCCTTCTGCAACAGTGTTTATGGGGCAAAAATAGCCATACAACGCCAAGAGTTTTTGAAGGTCTGAATATCAACAAAACGGTTCATCCCGTCCTCGCGCGTATGCGCATCCGGGTCGTGATAGTAAAAGCCCCCGATTCCCTCTATCCCTTCCTCATATCCCACGAGGACCACCATATGAAATGTCTCTTGCTCGGTGAAGGTGCGAATCGTGGATATTGCGAGGGGGCGCCCTGTGTTGAGTGTTTCAATTAAAAATGCAATTCCCTCTTGATTGAGATTCTCTTTGAGCGCCTTTTCATCTTCTTTTGTCCGCCATTCTTTGCGCGTAAGCGTCGTGCCATACTCTTCCGCAAGGCGAATGAGTCCGTCATGAATCCAGCCAAACCGCGGATCATACGCTTCAAGCTCAATCCCGCGCATCGTCATCACATCAAGCCCCGGCGCGCTTCCTCCCGCAGTCTCAATGAGTATCTTTGCGCACGCAATCGCGCATGTCCGCTCTTTCCAAAAAGAATCTCCCACATCCAGATATTGAGAGTAATACGGAGTAGAAATAATCATAGAGACTTAGCGCACGGTGTATTCTTTGGCGGTGAGACGATGCGTGACGCGCTCCATGATAGCGTTTACCTCATCATCGGAGAGTGTTTTTTCGTGTGACTGAAAGACCAAATTAAATGCATAGGAGGTCTTTTTGCCTTCGGGGAATTCCTTGGTAAACACATCAAAGAGGCGCACCACTTTGAGGAGCTCGCTTCCCTCCTCCCGAATGAGCGTCACAATGTCATCGCTTGAGACGTGCTCAGGTACCCAGAGAGCAATATCGCGGAGGACAAAGGGATACGCGGAGATTTTTGTGTAGCGCGTGTCTGCGGAAACAAATCCTTTCTCCTGAGGAGGTATCTCAGGCAGATTCGCGAGAAGCGCGCCGAACTCAAACTCAAACGTGTTTTCGGTAAATACCCCATCCAACGATACGCCGAGTACTTCACTCACTATCTTTTGCGCATTCTCAAGCTCAGCACGCGTGAGCTCGGTTTTTTTCTTTCCCTGCTTGGTGAGCTCCACGCCGATAGCACAGGAGAGCTTTTCTTCCATTACTCCGGGGTACACGGCTCCTATTTCAAAAATCTTGATGTCATCCCGTGCGAGAAGGGGTGCATGACGCGCGTTCATCACGAGTGCGTCGCGGATTCCCGTGGCGAGGTCTTTTCTCAAGAAGCCCTTGTCCTCTGCTATCGGATTTTCCACGGCAAATGCGCCTGTGTTTTGGAACGAATAGGTAAAGACTTCTGAGAACCCTGCGGTGACGAGTGCATCGCGAATCTTGCCCGCGTAGTAGTATGCCTTGAGATGGCTCGGGATAAAAGAAAGCTCAGGAAGCGGTGCGGGAGGGATATTATGAAATCCGTACACGCGACCAATCTCCTCTGCAATATCTTCTTTGATACGCAAGTCCAGGCGCTCAAGGGGAATAGTAATCACAAAACGCTCTTCATCAGCATGAGCGACACGACGAATCCCTACGATTTTTTTAAAGATTGGGTTACCTGAAAGAGTCTGTATCTCAACGCCGTGTTCGTTGTAGCGTGATGCGTGAATGATTTTGTCATCACCGAGGTAGATTCCCACATGATCAATGCCTTCGGGTACGGGCGTCCCGGGCATCCATTCCTGTGATTCATAAAAAATCGCACCTTCTTCACTGTTTGAAAATACCAAATCGCTCGGCTTCATGTCTGATTCTTCGACAGGATCTCCAAACACCATCTGATCCACCGACATGCGCGGTAGGGAGACTCCCGCTTCTTTCCAAAGGTACGCCACCAAACTTGAGCAATCAAATGTTTCGGGCGCATCATGGAGAACGCTTGCATCAAGGCGATATGCTTTCCCTGCTTGCTTTGGTGCCTCTGCGAGTACAAATTGAAGAGGATTA
The DNA here is from genome assembly GCA_964457625.1 of uncultured Candidatus Saccharibacteria bacterium. Classification (GTDB taxonomy): domain Bacteria; phylum Patescibacteriota; class Minisyncoccia; order Phycocordibacterales; family UBA1550; genus UBA1550. The sequence continues at coordinate 68,916 of CAYWES010000002.1, read as the reverse complement.
GGTACGACAGTGTATTCAAAACCAATCCGCATGAGAAGGTCTTCTACTTCTTTTTTCTCAAACGATGAGCCTAAAATCCCGTTCAGCTCCGAAAGAGAAATACCAACCTTGTACTGCTTTGGCGACTGAGCGCAAACATCCACCACTTCCCCCAGCTCTGCACGAGGACAAAGCTCGAGGATGAGTGCGCTTGCAAGATCCATCGCCTGCTCGGCGAGCGCGGGCGAAAGCTCATGTTCAAAGCGCTTTGATGAATCAGTACGAATACCTACACGCGCGCTCGTACGACGGGTGGTTACGGCATTGAAGTTTGCCGACTCAAGAATGATCGTGTCTGCAGAAGACCCAACCTCCGCCGCCTTCCCCCCTTTGATCCCCGCAAGCGCGAGCACGCGAGCGGAATCCGCAATCACAAGCGTGTCGGATGTAAGGACAAGATTTTTTCCATCAAGTGTAGTCATGGTCTCACCTTCTTGCGCCCCGCGCACGGCAATCTCATATGCACCATCACGCTTTTCAATATTGCTTCCATCAAATGCGTGCATCGGCTGTCCGAGCTCAAGCATGACGAAGTTTGTGACATCAACAATAGTATTGATTGAACGCTGTCCGACGGACTCAAGGCGCTCTTTGAGCCATGTGGGAGATTCTCCCACCGTAATACCGGAAATAACACGCCCCATGTAGCGCGGACACCTCTGAGAATCCTCTACCGTCACGCGGAGAGGAGTAGTGACACCGCGTACATCGGGAGCGCTCGGAAGAGGGCGGAGTGGGATACCCGCGAGCACTGAGACCTCGCGCGCAATCCCGCGATGTGCGAGGAGATCATGCCCACGATCAGGGAGAATCTTGAGATCAAAAATCGTGTCGCTCCCTTTTTTCTCCATACCTTCAACCTCGCAGAGGTGTAGCATAAAAAGACGCGAAATCTCCTCGGGAGAAGGGATCTCTTTCTCAAAATGAGATTTGAGCCAGTTGTAGGAAATGGGGATGTTCATGTCGTATTAAAATTGATTCACCAAGCGAAGATCGCCAGAATACAGAAGGCGCACATCATCAATGCCGTATTTAAGCATGACGAGACGATCTATTCCTCCGCCAAAGGCAAAGCCCGTGTACTTGCGCGGATCAATGCCTACAGACTTGAGAACATTGGGGTGCACCATGCCTCCACCCATTACCTCAATAAACCCCGTGTGCTTGCACATACCACATCCCGCGCCATCACATTTTGAACAAGAGATATCTATTTCAACCCCCGGCTCCACAAAGGGGAAGAAGCTTGGGCGCGTACGCACGACAACCTTGTCCCCATAGATTCTCTTGAAAAAATCTTGAAGCGTGTGTTTCAGATGCGCGAGAGAAATCCCCTCTCCCACGACAAGGCATTCAATCTGATGAAACTGAGTCTCGTGCGTGGCGTCGGTGGCTTCGTAGCGATACACTTTTCCCGGCGCGACAATCTTGAAAGGAGGAGTGTGTGTCTCCATAAAGCGTGCTTGGATCGAGGACGTGTGCGTACGAAGCACGGTCTCGGGAACGCCTTTTACCCAAAACGTGTCTTGCATATCGCGCGCGGGGTGATCTTTGGGCACATTGAGCGCATCAAAGTTATAATGCTCGCTCTCAACTTCCGGTCCATCCGCAATTTCAAATCCCATGGCAACAAACGAATCCGTGATTTCACGAATCATTTGAGTGATGGGGTGCATGTGACCCACTTGGACCTTCTCTTGATTAGTCATGTAGGACCATCATACACAAAAAACCACGGCATTGCTACCATGGTTTTTTGTGTATAGCCCCCCACCATTCAAGGTCTATTACGGCTTCTGAATAAGTCCCGTAAATAGAATCTCTCCCGTTGTGTTCTCACGAATCGCAACAAAGAATGGCTGATTCACATTCATATAAAATTCCTTTGGCGGGTCGAGATTAACAGACGTTGCCCCGACACTAACAGCCGTCACGGCAGCAGCCTCCGTACCTTCTTCGTTAACATCAACATATGTTTTGTGTAGCACACTACTGATAGAAAGTCCTTGAGCAAGACCTCCTAAGTCAGCACCATTCGTAAACGCAATATCCATACCAAGAATACCGAGGACAGGGCGAAGCTCCGTCACGTATTCGAGCTTAAATTTAGGCAACAAGAGTGTACCCCTCTCCCCTCTTTATGAATTCATCCATATGTCCCACACGGCTTTGTCCAAGGTGGATACAAAATCCGCAAGTGACTTTTTGGGCAAAAACACATACATGCTCACGAGCGGAGGTTGGCCAGACGGCCCATATGGTAACATGACACTCTGAAAATCCGCTGTTTCGAAATAAGGCATAAAACCCCCGCGATACATAAACGGGATCTGTTGTACAGTTTTGTCTCCGTTGGTAAATTGCGCAACACGAGTATCGCCCTTATCAAAAGGAGTGGTCCACGAACCCTTGAAGTACACAGCATTAATGAGGTACATCATCATGTCTGCGGGAATAGGCGGTTGAATGATTCCAGGGATTTTTCCTTTTGTGTTTTTATTCACCCATGCATTAATCGTGTTAGCCGCCTGCTCATTTCTAAAATCAAGAGTTGCAAGCTCTGCGTGGAAGTACTGAACGACACCATCAAGAAAGTCTTTCTCAAACGACACTCCTTCACGCGCCCAAACTGAATTTGCAATAGCAAGCTCAACTCCCATCTCAGGATTATTGAGCGTATTAATGAGTCCCAAACTTTCCTGATTCAGGGTCTTGAGATCTATTCCCTCGAGAGCGAGAGTTTTTGCCATAGCATCCTGAGTAGCACCGCGTGCGCCGTTATAAAGCATAGAAAGCGCGAGCGCGATACTTGATGGCGAGATAAAGATGTTGTCTTCAGATGTAGAGGCAAGAGATTTCAAAACATTAAATCCAAAGGTGGTATGCGCTTCCACGATATGACTCGGGATGCTTGCGGTAGGTGGTACAAGAGGAGGTGTGGGCACCGCCTCTTGTACCACAACCTGAACCTTGTAATACGCCCATAGACCTCGTCCGATAACCGCAACAAGCAAAACCAAAAAGATGCTCAAGAATAATTTAGCCCAGGGAAATGATTTTTGTGACATGATATATATAAAACCCCCCCCCCCCCGTGGGATTGTCAATTTTTCTTCTACATAGGGTATCTACATAGGGTAACCCTATGTAGTTCAGGGAGACGAAGACAAGGTGTTTTCAAGTGCCTCGTCGCAGGACGACTGGTCCGAGCGGAGCAATTTTTCAGCAGAAAAATATGCGTGCAGTTGAAAACACCTTGCGGAGTCTCGCGGAGATTAGATGTTTGGTGGGAGTTTTGCGAACGGGAGCCACTTCCCAGACTTGAACTGGGGACCTTCGCTTTACAAAAGCGTTGCTCTACCAACTGAGCTAAAGTGGCATATTTGGTACGCACAGGGTATCAAAAAAGCGCCGTTTACGCAACACGCTCCTCCGCAATCTCCAAGACCTTTTCCAGCACAAGGGGAAGCTCGGTGATGCCGTCGTGGGTTTTGTTAAAATGCCCCATATTATGGAGCACCACGATTTCCGATCCGACCTTCTCGCGATACCCTTCTTTGTTATCAAGGGGAATAAACGGATCATTGTCAGAAAAAATCGCAACGCTTTTTTTCATACGCGCGCGTACCGCATCAATATTGAGTGACTCACCAAACCACGAGATGTAATACTTTTTCACAGGGATTCCGTCGCGAAGCCCCGTCACGTGATCAAAGAATCCTCCCACAAACACCGCCCCCGCTATCGTTTGCCCCTCGGGAAGCTCTTCAATGATACGCAAAATCGCTTGGCATCCGATACTGTGTCCGACAAAGAGCGTATGCTCATCAATCTTCCCCACCGCTTCTAAAATCGCCGGCACCCACACCTCGCGCATAGGATGATCAGCCTGAGGAAGTGCGGGTACCACCACTTCAAAGCCCCTCGCCTCAAGCTCTCTCCGTAGCCACGGGAACCAGCAATCTTCCGGATTGCTTTTCCTCCCATGCACGATAACGACGCGTTTCTTTTGCATATTTTTATCTTGCGCGTTTACCGATACGTCCCTCTGACGTATCCAATCATATTACGAAGGTCGTTGAGAACATCCGCACTTCCTGAAGCAATGACCACAATGGGACGCACGACTTCCCCAAAAGAAATCTCCACGACAGCAAACCCGACTTGCTTTCCTCCCTCGGTCACTCCCGCAACCCCGCCCACATACCCGGGGATGGTGCTGAGTGTTGAGACCTCCAGTCCTTTCCAGAGGGCAGGCTCATATGCTCCGTTATCAACGACATTAATACTCAAATTCAAAATAAACTTGCGATAGTTGTAGAGATATTGAGAGAGATTAAACACATCCTCCAGCGTGCCTTTGTTTTCCTGAGAAACGCCCGACGCATCCACGAAAACGGCATGAGACATTCCTATCGCCTGCGCTTTGCGATTGATGAGATTCACAAAACGCTCCTCCCCTATCTCATATGCGAGCGTCTGTGCTGATTCGTTTGAGGACTCAATCAAAAGCGGGAAAAGAAGCTGATAGATACTGTAGCGCTCTCCGGGGATGAGGCGAGGCTTCCAGGTGGGCACGAGTGCTTGAGGAGGGACGGTGATGAGCTTATCAATATTGGTGTGATCTGTGACGACGAGCGCAGTGAGAAATTTTGTAACCAGAGAAAACGAATGGACGGCTGTGGAATCTTTTTCAAGAAACACATAATTATTTTTGAGGTCTGCCGCGAGATACTGCGTTGCGGAAAGATTAGGCACCGTAGGTATATATGAGTATGTGTCGTCGGAGATTTCTTCAAAGACGAGAACGGGCATGCCGAGGAGGGCGAGGTTGTATACCTTTTGAGCATCCTCGCTGGAAAGACGAATACACCCACCGGAAAACGTGCTGTCTACGGGCTGTCCGTTTGAAACATACGAGGGCCATCCGTGGATAAAGAAATTTCCCTGAAACTGAATGTTCCACGGCGTACGAACAGGGCTAAACGAAGACGCATGGTCTCTGCTCTTGTATTCAACCTTGTAGAGCCCTGCCGGAGTCTCCCACCACGAACCTTTGCGCCCTTTGCTGAGAATAGGGACCTCAAGCGTGACGGCTCCTTCTTGATATACCCTCAGCACCATGAGCGAAAGGTTCGCCTCAATAAAATCAATATTCTCCTGAATCAGCTCCTGCCGTGTCGCTTCGTAAAAATCAGGATTGGAAAGTGTCGTGCGCTCACCATACTGAAACGGCTCTTTCTCATTCTCCCCCTGCTCGGTGAAAAAGGTATACGCGTAGCTCGTCGGCGACTGCTGAAACTTCAACACATAAAATCCCGCTCCTCCGAGAATGACCAATCCTACAATAATCCAAACGTGAATATCGTGACGCATATCGCTTCGCCCATTATACACAAACCTTCTCTATTTTTTAAAACTCTTCCGCCCAGTCATTAAGGAGTGTGGCGAGTACGATGCCCGCGGTTTCCGAGCGAAGCACCCTTCCTCCCACGGATACGACATGCGCTCCTTGTGTGCGCGCAAGAGCGATTTCTTCAGGAGAAAATCCTCCTTCGGGACCGATGCAGACAGTTACTTCACGCGGACACGTTCCAATCTTTTTCTTGAACGCGGAAAATGACTCTTCCCCGTCGGGGTGAGGTATGAGCACGAGCTGTTCGGAAGAAACGACCTCCTCATACGTGCGTCCCTCAAGGAGCTGAGGAATGACGGTGCGTCCTGACTGCTCTGATGCTTCGGTGAGAATCTTTTCCAAGCGCTCTCTCTTGGGTGGATGTGTCCGCTCGGTGCGCTCGGTAATGAGTGGCAAAAACGCGACAACACCGAGCTCCGTCCCCTTTTGCAAAACCCATTCAAACTTGTCCGCATGCTTCAAGAGACTTTGCGCAAGCGTAATAGCCACGCGAGACTCACGATCCACCGGAGAGGATTCATGCACCGCGCCGATGATTTCCCGATTCGTGATTTCCGTAATCTCTCCCTTGTACTCGCGCCCAAACCCATCAAGGAGAATAATCCTCTCACCGATTTCAAAACGAAGCACCTTGCGCCATTGATTGAGGAGCTCCGAAGAACCGACACGAAACTCTCGATCATTCACGACATCTTCTGCTTTGATAAAGAACCGATGCATACGATATGTTCCTACTGAGTGTTATCTGTCTCCTCTCGTCGGTAGAGGACGTACGAATAGATAATAGGAATGAGCGCCGCACACGCAAGGGGAACCATGAGCGCAACGAAACGCCACCCACCCTCAAAGAGGAGTCCGAGGAGAGAGGCGATACCTGCTATTTTAAAAAGCTTCGCGCCAAGAAGATGTGTCTTTTCCCACACCGTATCGCTTGATAGCGTCCACGGCGTACGGATACCCATAAACCAATTTCGCTTTGAGCGCTCGAGGATTACGCCAATGCCGTAGAAAAAGACCGCGAACGCGGGAATAATCGCAAGACTGAAATCAAACGGCGTTCCGAGATTCCATACGAGTGACAGCGTGAACATATACGCCATAAAGAGTCCGACGGAAAACCAAAATATATTGTATGTCTTCCTAAATCCCTCGATGTTTTTCTTTAAAGGATCAATCTTGGGGATGAGCGCAAAGAGAAGTCCTATCCCCGCGGTCATGAGGGGGAAAAGAAGGACGCCCCAAAACTTCCCCATAAATCCATCCGCCTCACCCGCGATATTCCAATGTGAAGCAATTTGATCGGGAAGCATCGGATACGCCCATGCGCCAAACGCTATCATCAGAAGCACCAGAGACCAAAATGCAATGTGGGTTGTTCGTGTTGTCATGTATATAGACTAGCGCACAATCGCTTCTTTATCAAAGAGAAAGCCTCGCAGTATACTGCGAGGCTTTGAAAGGTAATGCATTACCTTGCGGCAATGGACGAAGGAAGAGACTGAGTCCACGAGGAGAGAAGAGAAGTGACTTTAGGAGAATTCAACCCAAGAACTTTTTTCGCATTGAGCGTAATCCGCTCAATGGTTTCAAGCTCCTCGGCAGACATCGTTGTCTCCGTGAGAATAAACTCACGAGAAACACCTCTTGCCACACTCCCCATCCAATCGAGCCTCGTACGCATGGATTGCTCCTTGCGCCGGGAAAGATACCAGGCATCGACTAAATGGGTAGGGATAAAATCTCCTCCACAACTATGCAGGAAAACAAATTCTCCTCCATAATTCTGGCGGAGAAAATTCTGCAGATTGCGGAAATTCTCTCCCGCCATCTGAAGCTCCACGAGTACATCATGCAGGATTTCCATGTCCTGTGTCTGCGCCTTCCCTGCGTGGGTTTTCAAGACCGCGGAAAGCATTACAGGTGTCGACTTCCCGGGAAAGCGCGACACCATATCCAGTATCGCCACAAAGAGGATCGTCTCTATTGAACAATTTGCCGTCAGTATCTTGAAGAGAGAACGTATTTCTTTCTCTCTCAAGGCTGGATACAACTCCTTGAAGATCCGTTTCGTTCTACTGTTGTAGCGAATGGGTTGGTACAGCGGGGATCGTTTTCCAAAACTCATGATACACCTCCTGGGTGTTGTTGATAAACATTTAAAGAACAGTGTGGCACATAATACCACCTTGAAACGGCAACGTAATTACCGACTCAAGGCGATATTATGCTTTGTCTGCTTTGAATTTTTTATTCTTCTCAATCTTTTGTTTTGAGCGTTCAAGGCGCGCATCGGGAACCTCCTTTGCACGCGCATGAATATCATCAAAGATTTGCGCATAGAATGAAGGAACCTCGCCATCAATACGCGATGCCTCCTCGGCAAACGGAGCCTCGTAGTCAGGAAGGCGTCCCATGATTTCTTCAAACAACGCGCGATCCTTATCTCCACGAACCTTGTTTAATACAAACACATGCGGAGTTTCATAAAATGAGAGAAGCTCACTAATCTGAGAAGCGGCTTTGATACCGTGAGGCGTAGGCTCCGCCACAACCACCGCAAGCGTAAACCCGGTGGTGACTCCTGTCCCCACGCTGTCTGTCCCGGCTTTTTCATCCACCACGACAAGTTCATTCTCATTGAGAACGAGGTGCGGGAGATAGACTTTGAGCGGTGTCACGAGAGAGTGACTACACGCATCATCATAGAGGATGTTGTCCGTATGAGGACCGGCGCACATGATGCTGAGCCCCTCCTGTATATCGTGCGTATAGCGCTCCGTCACAGGGTCGCGGGGACTCAAAGAAAATACGGGCGGTGTCTCAAGGTCAAACACATCTCGATACTGAGTAACTCCCGCATGAGTGAGAACATCCTGAAGCCCTTGCCCAATATACGCAGAAAGCTCCTTGCCATGAAGGTTGTAGGTGAGGTCCATATTGTGATCAGCATCAAGCGCAAGCACGCGAGCCCCTTTCGCATGGGCGTGTTTTGCAAAGAACGAACTCAATGTCGACTTGCCTGATCCTCCTTTTCCTAAAAATCCTACGATCATATGTTCTCAAGTATTATCTCGCTTGGCACTTTCCACAGAGCCCAAAGAAGTCCATGGTGTGATTAAAAATTTTAAATGATGTTTTCTTTTCTACGAGAGATTTCTGTGCACTCGCTTCGTGAGAGAGCTCAATATCTTGAACCGCCTCGCACTGCACACATACCACATGGTGATGGTGGTCATCACCCGCAAGCTCATAGAGACGACGATTCCCTCCAAAGGAAACCTCTCGGAGCAATCCTTCGCGAGCAAGCACTTCAAGCTCTCGATAGATCGTCGTCTTGTTGGGCGAAAGCTTTTTCGCCACAAGCCCTTCCATGATTGCCTGTACGGCAACGGGTGCGTCCTGAGTCTCCAGAAAATCAACGAGCGCCTTCCTCACGAGAGTAATGCGATACCCCCTTTCACGAAGCGTGGCGATGACATGAGACGTCATGGGGGCATCTTAACGCAACTGAGTTGCATTTGTCAAGAATCCCGATGAAAACATCCCTCCTCCCTGTCAGAGGTGTTTTATGCCGTATGTTTATGCGTATGAGGCGAATTGCTCTCTTTTTTCTGTTCCCCTTTAGAGCCTTCTTTGGGTGCGAGCATCTTCACCGCAAAGAATGTCGTGATCGGAATCGCAAGGACGAGCCCCATGCTTCCTATGACGGTACGAATAATCTCACTCGCAAAAATCTCCCTATTGAGCACCTCCCCTATTCCCGCGCTTGAAGAATGTACAAAGAAGAGCAGGAGCGGGAGCGCGACACCCACATAGGCGAGAGCGAGGGTATTCACGAGCGCGCCGATGTGCTCTCTTCCGATACGAAGTGCTTTTTTATACACAACCGTCTTTGAGACATTTCCACCGATGCTGTAGAGCTCCTCCACGGCGATAGCCTGCGCGATAGCGGCGTCATAGAGAACACCCAAAAGACCGATGAGCATCCCTCCCAAAAGAAGCCCTACGAAATCGACACCTCCTCCAGTGTTGAAGTTGAGATAAATCGCTTCTTCAGACGTGAGTCCCGTGAGACGCGAAGACGAGACGGCGAGCATGGCGAGAAACCCCGTGACACCGATGGTAGCAATCATGCCAAAGACCGCGCTCGTCGTCGTCCTGTTAAACCCATGCGTAATATACGAGCCGAGAACCACAATCACCGAAGCAACTCCCATACTCATGAGAACAGGCGAATATCCATGAAGAATGCCGGGAATGAGGAGATAAAAAATACAGAGGAAGCTCCCCACAAGGGCAATCAATCCACGAAGTCCTTGCAGTCCTCCAAAAACTACAATGAGTATGACGAACAGCCCGACAAACAAAGCAACCCACGGGAGACGATACGGCTCCGATACGGAGTAGTACTCTGCTCCGTCAAAGTGACTCTGCGTGTGGAGTACATAGATCACCTCCCCTTCTTTGAGTTTTATAAAATTATTCTCAAGCGTGATGACCTTGCCTTTTTCACGCCCCTCAAGAATCTCTGCAAGGAGGATCTGATAATCCGAGCGAATACCGAGCCCCGGGAGAATCTCCGTCTCACTCCGCTCAATACTCAATACTTTTGCCTTTACTGTTGTCTGCGTATCGGGGACGAGCTCCTGGGCGAATGTTTGCGCCCCAAATCCAACGCACAAAGAGAGCGCGAAAAACCCTAATAAAAAATATCTGCGTATCATGAAAACAGTATACATCATGTGGCTCTATGTAAAAGAAAAACCCCGAAACGGTAGCCGTTTCAGAGTTTTTCTTAAAGGGGTTGGATTCTAAAATCCAAAAAGATATTACTCAGCAGAAGCTTCTGTAGTCTCTTCTGTGGTCTCCACAGTCTGTCCATCAGCCTGGGTTGTTGTTTCTTCTTCGTTCATGGTATATATGATTTTATCATTATTAATAACGATACCGACCATCCCGCCATCCTAGCAAATATGCCCGCAGGTGTAAAGTGACCGAGAAAATATTGAATTTACATGGTAAAATATGGCAATCATGCACCATACACACCCCTATCGCCGTCTTGCGCTCATGACCGCGCTCTCCTTCACCGCCATGTACATACTCATGTATGCAATGGTTGATGTATTTGCCAATGTCATTCCCAATCTCAATCAATTCTTTATGGCGGGTCTCATGACGACGGCAATGGTGCTTATTGAGCTCGGCGTCATGGGCACCATGTACCCCCGCAAAAGCCTGAACGGCATTCTTGTTGGCGTGAGTATTGTATTCTTTATTTTCTTTTGGGTTGGCATACGGAGCCAGATTGCCATTACCGATAGAGAATTTCTGAAATCCATGATTCCCCACCACGCGGGAGCAATCCTCATGTGCGAAAAGGCTACGCTTTCTAATCCAGCAATACAAGAGCTCTGTGAGAATATTGTTTTGAATCAAGAAGCGGAGATTGAGTTTATGAAGGGGATGTTGAGTGAGGAGAAATAGAGCCAAGGATTGACTACGAAAATACTAACTAAAATCCTTAACCTTGTACGTGGGTTTTTCCAAACTGAGGACAAGTGGACCATCGTAGTTTATATCTGATATTGAAATATTATCTTTCAGATACCCTAAGGTAACATGTGGCTTATAGGCTAATGTATAAATATCTTCAATGTGTGGAAATTTAAGAAAATCTCGATGAGCTATTTTGAGTTCCTCATCTTTAAGCTCGAGAACCAATATCCTTGATTTGTAAGCGGGTAATTCAAAAGACGATAGGGATTTTACGCAGGCTTCTTTTATAGGAAACTTCTCAAGCTCTTCATAAAGAACTGATTCATCCACGAGCTCCGGGTTTATCCCAAAAAATATCGTTACGTGAAATCCTTTAGGTATCTTCCCTTCTGGTGAGCTGATAATATACTCATCAAGCCCTGCAACAAAAGACATGATTTCCTCTCTGCTTTCGTCGCTTAGTTCACATGTTATGTATCCCTTTTTCATACATTTAGTATCTTTCGCGCTTGATTGAAAATATCTCGCATATCCTCTTCGAGAATAAGGGGGATAAACCTATTTTTGTCCGACCCTGAGAGATGAGGAAGAGCGTCAACGCTCCACGTCTCAAAACCTAATGCCTTGCCATCCTCCACCTGCAGTTCGTCTAGTGCCTGTTCATAAAGATAGGCATACTGGTCGCGAATAGTGTTGTTGGTTAGCCCCGTCGCCTCATCAAAACTTGTGTTTCTCATCTTTTTTACAAGAACAAGTTTTTCCAGATCAATATCTATTCCCGTTTCTTCTTTGCATTCTTTCACCGCCGTTTCCTCATACGACATGCCTGGTTCTACATGCCCACCTACCGTTGCGTCCAGCTTGTCAGGGTATGTGTCTTTGTCCTTTGCACGGTGTTGAAAAATTATTTCACCGTTCGGCGTAAAAAACCAGATATGTATTTCACGATGGAGTAATCCGTCTTGGTGGATTTTTGCGCGAGTTTCCAGACCAACGACATTATCGTTTTCGTCCACAACTTCCAAAAGTTCCTGCGGGTCACTCATGGGGGTATTTTAGCAGTTTTCCGGATTGATTCGTAGTGCTGAGATACTTCTGAGGGAATCGGGATACAGACTGAGAATCGGTCACAGGTTACTAAGTACCTTCGACCCCAGCTCGCCGACAAGCACTCGCTTTGCTCGTCTTGTATACCGGCTCCGCTTTTCGATTCTCCTCGGCGTCACACCATGGCAAAAGGCGACAATGCTATCGCATTGTCGCCTGCCATGGTGGACCCGAGGAGAATCGAACTCCTTACCTCCGGAGTGCAAAACCGGCGCTCTAGCCAAGTGAGCTACGGGCCCCTATTAACACCTCGCTATCATACCTTATTTTTTCTCTAATGCAAGGGCAATCACGTAGTCAAGAAACTCAGAAAGACTGAGTCCGTGGTGTTCAAGAGACTTCACAAAGAGGGACGTTTCGTACATTCCCGGGAGCGTGTTTACCTCAAGGACGACCGGCCCCTTGTCCGTGAGAATAACGTCATACCGAGCATAGTGCCGTATATCGAGTGCTTTGTGTGAGGCGAGGACAGCCTCTTCAAGAGCACGGCGTTCAGCATCGTGGAGACGCGCGGGGCCCAGGGGGTGATGGGGCGTGCGATATTTTTTGTCATAATCAAAGACCGCACCTTCGGGAAGGAGAATCTCAAGAGGTGCCACGAGGTACGATGTCTCTCCATCAGGAGCGTCAATAACTCCCACCGTGATTTCTCTCCCCTTCACATATTCCTCAACGAGCGCCTGCTCCGCATAGCCGAGCGCTTGCTCTAGAGCACGCTTGAGGTCTTTGTGTGTCTCTGCAAAAGACACGCCGAGGGATGACCCTCCCGTGAGGGGCTTCACGATATACGGACCCTTGAGCGTGCGGTCAATACGTGCGAGGACTTCTTCTACATCCTCCCCACGCGACACCGTGACTCCGGAGGGAACGCGCACGTTGATGTCATTCAAACGACGCTTTGCAAGCTCTTTGTTCATACCGATTGCCGAAGGGAGACTTGATGAGCCCGTATAGGGAATATTGAATTGCTCCAGAATCTTTTGCACTTTGCCATCCTCGCCGAATTCTCCATGGAGCGCGTTGAATACAATGTCTACTTGTTGAGCGAGTCTCGCGGGAGTAGTCGGAGCTCCATCAAGGTGCCACTCACCCGCTTGAGTGATGAGAATATCGTGTGGCTCGTACCGGTCACGCGGGAGTGCCGCGAGCACAGCCTCTCCCGTTTTCAAAGAGACATAATACTCGCTCCCCAAGCCACCTCTCATGACGCCGACTCTGCATACATTCATATTGATACAGTATACCTTAAGAGCGGGTAACAAATAAATAGTTTGCGGAAAGAAAGGCTCTCACGGAAGCCGACCATATGAAAACGCCTTGCGGAGCGCGACGGCGCGAGCAGAGCAATTTTTCACCAGAAAAATATGCGTGCGGTTTGAATATGGTTGGCGGAGTGAGGGGCCGGGCTTCTTCGTGAGGAAATGCCCAGATTATTGACTTTTCTCCTCCTTTCCCGTAGAGTAACCCTGTTAACAACAAGCAGGGTTTTGGTAACCCTCTCCGATCCCGACACGACCGTTACGGAGAGACCCGAGACCCCTATTCCCGCTTGTCCCCGAGCGCACTTTGCGCAAAGGGGTATGACGGGATTTATTTTTTATGAATACAGAAATAGAAACAACAACAGACGCAAATCCTTCGCTCATGGGCAACCTCATGACGGATATCACAGTACCTTTTGAAGTAGACGCGCTCGTCGAAGGTCCCGTGCTCGGAATTGCAAAATCATCCGTATATGTTGACCTTGGTCCTATCGGTACCGGCATCATCTATGGTCGCGAATTTATCAACGCGCGCGACGTCATCAAGAAGCTCAACGTGGGCGACACCATCACCGCAAAGGTTGTGGAGTCCGTAAACGAAGATGGCTATGTGGAGCTCTCCCTCAAGGAAGCACGCCAAGCAATCATCTGGAGCGAAGCAGAGGAAGCTATCAAGACAAAGCAAGCACTTGAGCTCCTCGTGAAGGATGCAAACAAGGGTGGTCTCATCGTGGAGTGGCAGGGTATCCAAGGGTTCCTTCCCGCTTCCCAGCTCAAGCAAGAGCATTACCCTCGCATTGATGATGGTGACAAGGACAAGATCCTTGAGGAATTGAAAAAGCTCGTTGGCGAGCGCATCGTGGTGACCATCATTTCTGCCTCACCAAAAGAAGGCAAACTCATCTTCTCTGAAAAGGAACAGGGTGTAAAAGAGAAGCGCGAAATCAGTGGCAAGTACTCACAAGGTGACGAGCTCGAGGGATCCGTATCGGGACTCGTAGACTTCGGTATCTTTGTGAAGCTTGATGATGGTGTGGAAGGTCTCGTGCACATCTCTGAGATTGACTGGGGCCTCGTAGAAGACCCACGCAAACTCTTTAAGCTCGGCGAGAAAGTGCGCGTGAAGGTTATTGAGGTCAAGGAGGGCAAGATTTCCCTCTCTATCAAAGCACTCCGAGAAAACCCTTGGAAGGGTGCGGAAGCACGCTACAAGAAAGGTGACAAGGTAACCGGCGTGGTGATCAAGTTCAACCACTACGGCGCGCTTGTATCTATTGAGGAAGGCATCGCCGGTCTCGTCCATGTATCTGAGTTTGGAACCGAAGACAAGCTCCGCAAGGCACTTGAGCTCGGCAAGACGTATCCTTTTGCGATTACATTCTTTGATGCAAAGGAGCAAAAAATGACACTCTCTTACAGCGAGGAGAAATAAATCTCGCAAACATAACGGCAAATAAAAAAGGGCGAAACCGTACGGTTTCGCCCTTTTGCCATGACATTGCGTCGTGGCTATTATCCCTTACACATGAACGTCACTAATGTGCATCCTTCCCCCATACGATGCGCGGGGACCCACTCAGTATGATCTGTCCATCTTGACTTCACAAGAAACCAGGCATCGGTCATAAAGATATAAGAACTGCCTGCATACGGGCTTCCTGGGTTAGACCCATAGAGCTCTATATAGAGAGCCCCGCCGTGCGTGAGATTGTCTTCATCTTCATACAGGCGCAGCATAGATTCTTCCAACGGCCTGTATTGCCCATTCACAAGGGCATAGATGCCTTGGAAATGATCACTTCCAAAGTATATGTCAGCCCGGAGACAGCGTCCTCCATGGGGGATGCATTCTACCCACAAGCTTCCTAGGAAGCTTGTGGTAAAGGATGGTCCCGGGGCAACGTACGCAGGGGAATAGGACCATGCAACAACCTCTGGGGAGATCCCCGAAGGGTTGGGTCCTCTATCATCGCTGTCGCTATTGCACCCAGCAAAAATGGCGAGTGTGAGTACTACAAACAAACTTTTCAGTGTGTTCATTTTTAATTTCTCCGAATTTTTGTGAAAAAAACAAATTAGGTTAATCCTCTTGGACCAACCCACCTCTCCTAATTGTATCAAATTTTATCAAAAAAGTCAAGGGTCTACCCTCTTTCACAAGTGAGAAAAAGCATTGAAAATACAGGGCTCAAGGACTATATCTTTTCTAGGATACTAGTTCACCTCAGCCGTAGCGCGGTCGCGCCCTTCTATAATAAATTGCTCCAATACCTTACTCCCCTTTTTTGCTGTCTTGTTGATAATCTCAAGCTCAGGTTTTTTAAAAGGACCTACGATAAAATCAAGCACCGCGCTCTCTCCTTTTGGTTTGCGGAGTTTGCCCGTTGGCGTTGTGGGGCAAATGCCGATACGAAGACGTGGGAATGCTTTTGTTTTTGTTGCTTTGATGATTGACTCAAGACCTCGATGCCCGCCCGAGCTCCTATTGAAAGAGATTTTCATACTGCCGAGAGGAAGGTCAATATCGTCATATACCACCATCGTACGCTCTGCGTCCTTTGCTGTTTTCATAAGAGGGGCAACACTCTTCCCCGAGAGATTCATAAACGCATCGGGAAGTACGAGCACCACGGTATCTTTCCCTATCTCGCCTTTTGAGACGAGCGCCTTGAGCGATGCGTCGAGCGACCACTCGGGAAAGTCGTGCGCGCGACGAAATGCTTCGAGCACCATGCGCCCGGCATTGTGTCGTGTATCAACATATTCCTCTCCCGGATTTCCGAGTCCCACGATGGTGTATCGCATAGTCTTCTCATTCTAGCAGATTTTATTCCTTACGCGAAAGACAAGAGAACATACCAAGAGACCACATATATAGCCTTTGCAACAAGTCCCCCTCTATCATATGATTGATTTCATAGAGCAATGGATACTGATTTTCTCAAAGAGGCTCAAAAATATTTCGCAAAATTTGCGCCACGACATAGTATACGCACCGAGCTGTGGGAGACATTACGCTTCATTCTGATTGCGCTCGCGGTCGTCCTTCCTATCCGCCTCTTCGTGGCGCAACCTTTCATTGTGTCAGGGGCTTCCATGAACCCAACATTTGTAAACGGTCAGTATTTGATTGTTGACGAACTCTCTTACCATTTAAACAATCCCATGCGTGGAGATGTCGCCGTGTTTAAGTATCCAAAGAATCCAAAGCAATATTTCATCAAGCGCGTCATCGGACTTCCCGGAGAGACCGTAGTGATTGACGGCCAGGGTATCGTGGATATAAAGAACTCTTTTGGTGAACACCTCCTCACCCTCGACGAGCCGTACATACAATTCCCCAAACACGAGACGCTCGAGTATACGCTCGCTGAAGGAGAGTACTTTATGATGGGAGACAATCGTGCCGGAAGCTATGACTCACGCATGTGGGGACCGGTACAGCGTGATTTCATTATTGGCAAAGCATTTATCCGTCTCTTCCCTTTCACCACGATTGATCTCCACCCGGGAGCGACATCGTACACATCTTATGAGTCCTGAAAAAAAGACACCGAACGAGCGTGCAAAACTACGACCTGAGGACATCGCGAGCCCCAAGGGTATGAGGGATCTTATGGACAAAGAGTACTATGCGTACCAAGGCTTTTTTGAAAAAGCTTCCGAGGTGGCGCGCTACTATGGGTTCAACCCCATTGAGACCCCTATCCTTGAGCGTGAAGCGGTCTACACCTCGAGCCTTGGCATCGGTACCGACATTCGCGACAAAGAAATGTACGCGCTCAAGACCAAAGGAGGTGACCACCTCGCAATGCGCCCCGAAGGCACCGCGGGAGTTATGCGCGCGTACCTTGAGCACGGCATGCAGACACTTCCTCAGCCGGTCATGCTCTACTACTATGGGCCATTCTTTCGTCACGAAAACCCTCAGCGTGGACGCTTGCGCGAGCTTCGCCAGTTTGGTCTCGAAGTTATCGGGAGTAGCAAATCAATCATTGACGCGGTAGTGATTCGTACCATCACCCTTATTCTCGAAGAAGCGGGATTTAAGAACTTTTCCGTAGAATTAAACAGCATTGGTGACAAGGAATGTCGTGGCACCTACATTCGTGAACTCACCAATTATTACAAAAAACACCAAAACGAAATCTGCCCCAACTGCAAAGAACGCCTCAAGACAAACCCTCTCCGCGTCCTTGATTGCAAAGACCCTCGGTGCCAAGAACCCAAGGCAGGCTCGCCGACCCCTGTCGACTCTCTCTGCAACGGATGCCGTACACATTTCAAAGAGGTTATCGAATACCTTGAAGCGATGGAAATCCCCTACCGTATGAACAAAAATCTCGTGCGCGGACTTGATTATTATACGCGTACCGTGTTTGAGATTATTGACCTTGCTCCCACAGACAATGATAATGAGAACCCTGAACCTCCCCTCACCCTTGCTGCAGGCGGACGCTATGACCTCCTCGCGCGATCACTGGGATCAAAGAAGGACGTCCCCGCGATGGGTGCCGCAATCGGTGTCGACCGTGTCATCATGTCGCCATCACATAAAGCGCTTGACCCTCGTATCGTAAAGAAGCCAAAAGTATATTTCATACAGCTTGGCATGGAAGCAAAGCTCAAGAGCCTCGGTATTATTGAAATCCTCCGAAAAGCACGCGTGCCTATTGCCCAAGCACTCTCCAAAGACGGACTTGCACAACAACTTGCCATTGCCGAGCGGAGCGGAGCACCCTTTACTATCATCTTTGGACAAAAGGAAGCGCTCGACAACACCGTCATCGTACGCAACATGACGACACGATCCCAAGAGACCGTCCCCCTCGCGAATCTTCCCGACTTCGTCAAACACCTCAAAGAGGAGCTTCGCTAGAGCTTCCGCAGGTAATTCAAGAGTTTGCAGAAAAAGATTCCCTATGGTAGACTTTCGCCTATGTCAGTAAACGTAGAAGTAACCAAAAATCAAAACGAAAGCGCAATCAGCCTTATTCGTCGCTTTACCAAGCGCGTCCAAGGATCAGGGGTTATCCCCCGCGTGCGTTCTCTTCGTTGGGCAAAGCGCAAGGAATCTTACTTCAAGCGGAAGAAGAGCGCCCTTGTGGTTCTTGAGAAGCGCGCACACTATGAGCACCTCAAGAAAATGGGGAAACTCCCGGAGAATCCTCGTGGCGCAAAGAGGTAGTATCTCATCAGATGCCTCTCTCAATAACCAACACCACAAAAGGCAAGCTTCCCCGCTTGCCTTTTGTGCGTCTTGCGGAAGCCGTCCTTGGAAAGGAGTATGATTGTTCCCTCGTGATTGTCAGCCCCCGTAAATCACGCACACTCAATCATACCTATCGTCAAAAAGACAAACCGACAAACATACTCTCATTTCCTCTTGATGAAACGAGCGGTGAAATATTCCTTGATCTCGAAACATCACGACGTGATGCGTCGCTCTTTGAGCGTTCATATACAAACTTCATTGCGTTTTTATTCATCCACGGACTTGCGCATCTCAAGGGCTACGACCATGGACCCCGGATGGAACGCCTTGAAAAAAAGATACGTGCTCAATTTGATATATAGCATAGAGCGGGGGTAAAAAGGACCATTGTATACAGTTCTGCTTTTGACTTTTGGTGCTATCTGCTAATATGTGTAGTATATGCGCTCTCCCATCAAACGAATCGTCACAGGTATTGATATCGGCACTCACCGAACGCGCGTCGTCGTCGTAGAACATACACCGGGTGGCGCACCGCGCGTTATTGGTACGGGGCATGCGGAATCACGAGGAATCCGCCACGGATACCTCATCAACAAAGCCGATGCGCTCGAGAGTATCAAGGGAGCGGTGACGCATGCCGAAAAAAGCTCGGGAGTAAGGATAAAGAATGCCTTTCTTTCTTTGGGTGGAGTATCTCTCGAATCTCTCAGCGCAAAAGGGACAGTGTCCATTACGCGTACCTCGGGAGAAGTATCTGATCAGGAGTTGCGAAGCGCGGAGCAGGACGCCGAAAAAAATCTCCCCAACCTTTCCAACAAGCGCATTGTACATCGCCTCCCCATAAGCTACGAGCTCGACGGAAAAGAAGTTCTCGGTGACCCGCATGGACTGATTGGAGCCACTATTGCGGTAAAAATGCTTTTTGTGACATGTCTCGAGCATCATTTGGACGACATCATAAAGAGTATCGAAGAGATTGGTATCGAGGTTGATGAAGTCATTCCTTCCCCTCTTGCCGCGTCACACATTGCTCTTACGAAAAAACAGCGGAGCGTGGGATGTGCTCTTGTGGATATTGGCGCAGAAACAGTCTCTCTCGTTGTGTTTGAAAACGACGTTCCTATATCGATTCATGTATTCCCTATCGGATCAACGGATATCACTAACGACATTGCGCTTGGGTTTAAAATCCCCCTTGAAGAAGCAGAGAAAGTAAAGCTCAATGCTTCTTCAGAAACATTTTCAAAAAAGAAACTGACTGAGATTATAGAAGCACGTCTCGACGATATTTTTGAGCTTATCCAAAAGTATCTTAAAAAAATAGGAAGAGATGGACTCCTTCCTGCAGGAGTCATCATTATCGGTGGAGGCGCAGGAATACAAAACATAGAAGATCTTTCCAAAAGAGCGCTCAAACTTCCCTCACTTGCCATTACCAACGGTTCCCTTCTTCAGGGGAAACCTCCTGTCAAAGACGCTTCTTGGCTCGTTGCCTATGGACTTTGTCTCTACGGACTCAGGAGACCTCAAACCCCAAAGGATTCCCCGCTTGGATCAATCTTCGAAACCCTCAAAAACATCCTAAAACCCTTCCTCCCTTAGGTTTGTATTCCTGCCGTGGTTTTGCTATTCTTACTCCTATATTACTAGGAATTTTTATTATTATTCTGTATGGCAAAAATTGAACCGGAAGTAGAAGCATTCGCACGCATCAAAGTCATTGGCGTAGGCGGATCAGGGAAAAACGCCGTGAACCACATGGTGAATTCAAAAGTAAAGGGCGTTGAATTTATTGCCATGAATACTGATGCGCAAGACCTCCACCACTCACTCGCACAGAAAAAAATCCACATCGGAAAGAATCTCACCCGCGGACTCGGGACTGGAATGAACCCGGAGATAGGACGAAAGGCCGCAGAGGAGACCAAAGAAGAAATTCAGGGGGTCATCAAGGGAGCTGACATGGTCTTTGTTGCCTGTGGTATGGGAGGAGGTACCGGTACGGGAGGAGCGCCTGTTGTTGCGGGAGTTGCAAAGGATCAGGGAGCACTCACCATCGGCGTCGTAACCCGTCCCTTCTCGTTTGAAGGAGCGCATCGTGGTCGCCTTGCTGACCAAGGGCTTGCAGAATTAAGCGCACACGTTGATGCATTGATTGTGGTTCCTAATGATCGCGTCATGAATGTTGCAGACAAAGATATGACCTTCAAGTCTGCCTTTACTATGTGCGACGAAGTACTCCGACAAGCCGTTGAGGGTATTTCTGACCTCATTACAACTCCCGGCATCATCAATGTCGATTTTGCGGATATTCGTTCTGTCCTCTCTGATTCCGGTTCGGCACTCCTTGGAATTGGCACCGCAACGGGGGAAAACCGCGCCCAAGAAGCGGCACTTATGGCAATAAACTCCCCTCTCCTTGAGATCTCCATGTCAGGAGCAAAGGGAGTACTCTTTTCAATCGCCGGCGGGGATGATCTTCGCATGCATGAAATCAACGAGGTAGCAAAGATTATTACTGATGCTATTGATCCCGAAGCACGTGTTATCTTTGGATCAGCAACTGACGACAAGCTCAAAAAAGGCGAGGTAAAGATTACCGTAATCGCCTCAGGGTTTGGCAATAATCCAGCTGAAAAAAAGAGTCTCTTCTCAGGAACAACAAAATCCTCTTCAACGACTCCCTCACGTGAAGAGCGTCGTGGAGAAATTCACAACGGGTTTCTCGACCAGAAAAAGACTGCAGACTCCTCATCTCCCGCGCCTGAAAAAGAAGCTTCCGCAAAAAATGCTTCTCCAAAAGAAATCCCTGTTATTGATCTTGAGAATGAAATAGACGAGGATTGGAGCGCAGTACCCGCATTTCTCCGACGTAAAAAATAATCATCAATGCAATACGACCTTATCATCATCGGAGGCGGACCCGCGGGATCTGCTGCTGCAGTATACGCGGCGCGCAAACGCCTTAAAGCCCTTATTATCGCAAAAGAGTTTGGCGGGCAGTCTGTAGTGTCTCCTGACATACAAAACTGGATTGGAACCATTAGCATATCGGGAGAAACTCTTGCAAAAAATCTCAAAGCACACATTGAGGCCTACAAAGATGAGTATGTGGATATCAAAGAGGGTGAATTTGTTTTGAATATTACAAAAGATGGTGATAGGTTTTCCGTCACCACGGACAACGGTTCCTACAGTGCAAAAGCATTACTTATCGCGTCAGGGAGCGACCACCGCAAGCTTGAAATCCCCGGAGCCGAGCAATACGAACACAAAGGTATCACCTATTGTGCTTCGTGTGACGGCCCTCTCTTTTCTGATCTTGATGTAGTCGTCGTGGGAGGTGGGAACGCAGCATTTGAAACGGCTGCACAGCTCCTTGCCTACTGCAAGAGCGTTACCCTCATACATAGAAGCGAGTATTTCCGTGCCGAAGCTATTACGGTAGAAAAAATTCTCAGCCACCCCAATATGCGTATCATCAAAAACGCAGAGCTTCTCGAGGCGCGAGGAGGAGCAATGGTTGATACCATCGTATACCGTGACAAAACGAGCGGTGAAGTGAAGGAGCTCCCCACCGGAGGAATCTTTGTAGAAATCGGACAAGTTCCAAATGTCAGCTTTGCACGTGAGCTTGTTGAAATGACAGAATACGGAAACATACAGATAGACCCTTGGACCCAAAAAACCACCACCCCCGGAATCTGGGCTGCGGGAGATTGTACCAATGTTCTCTATCATCAAAACAACATTGCCGTAGGGGATGCGGTGCGCGCCATTGAAAACATCTACCAGACACTCCACGGGGGTAAGTAGCTATACATAAAAAACGGGGAGGGGTGATTTTCACCCCTCCCCGTTTTTTGTATTACTTACCTATGCTCTATGAAGGTGAGAGCCTTTCCTTGAGCTCCCGCACGCCCTGTACGACCTATGCGATGAATATAATCTTCATAGGTTTCAGGAATGTCATAATTGACAACATGCGTTACACCGCTGATATCAAGCCCACGGGCAGCAACATCTGTAGCCACAAGGATTGAAGTATTCCCCTTTTTGAACCCATCAAGCGCACGTTCGCGTTGACGCTGATTCTTGTCCCCATGGATAGACTCCGCGCGGAACCCTCGTTTCCCCAGCTCGATGGCGAGTTTTTCAACACCATATTTCGTCCTTCCAAAAACAAGTGTTTTCTTGAATTCAGGCTGAATGAGAATATCGTGAAGAACCTCAACCTTGTTCTCTCCCGGGCGAACGCGTACGACATCTTGATCAACATTTTTTGAAGTATCCTGTGTCTTTACCGAAACACGCACGGGGTTTTTCAAGAAATCGTGTACGAGCGCCTCAATCTCACGTGAGAATGTCGCAGAGAAAAAGAGTGTATGACGCTCTTTGGGCATAAGGCTCACAAGGAATCGCATATCCTGGACAAACCCCATATCAAGCATACGGTCAGCCTCATCAAGGACAAGTGTTCTGAAGTCTGATATATCAAGTGCTTTTCGTTCAATCAAATCCTTTACACGCCCCGGTGTGCCGATAATAAAGTTGTGAGGAATACGGAGTCTTTGGAGCTGGCGCATGATAGGAACACCTCCCACCGCACAGACAGAGTTCATGCGAAAGTCTTTTGAAAATCCTTTGAACTCTTCGTCAATCTGTTGAGCGAGCTCTCGTGTTGGAGTAAGAATGAGGACTTTTTCTTTTGGCGCGCGGAGCACATTGTTGATGAGGGGGATAA
The DNA here is from genome assembly GCA_964457625.1 of uncultured Candidatus Saccharibacteria bacterium. Classification (GTDB taxonomy): domain Bacteria; phylum Patescibacteriota; class Minisyncoccia; order Phycocordibacterales; family UBA1550; genus UBA1550. The sequence goes on along the minus strand of CAYWES010000002.1, from coordinate 45,631 downwards.
GAAACGCCGCGGTCTTTCCCGTACCGGTATTTGCAATACCCACAATATCCTCCCCTTTCAAGATATGAGGGATGGTCTTGTCTTGAATCGGCGTAGGGTATTCATAGTTTTTACTTGCAATGTTTCGCTTAAGGACATCCTTAATAGCAAAGTCAGAAAACCGATGAATAGGTACATAGACGGTAGCTTCTTCGGTCACCGATGCTTTATTGATAAAGCGGGCCACATCTATATGAGGTCCGATATTTTTGTGAGAAGAAGAACGAGACGTTCTTTTAGGACCCCTGGAAAATGAACGTTTGTTTGGTCCAAATCCTGCCCCTCCTGATTTCCTTCCCCCACCTTGCCAATCGCGTCGTCTTTGAGTTTGTTTGCCGTGAAGCGCTGTGTTAAAAAATTTTTTTTCGTGCATACATTAAGAATAAAACTCCTTTCCCTAAAGATGGAGCTCTTGAACACTAATAACAATTCTTCGCAAGCCTCTGCATCCTGGGAAGAATAAGTATGCTCTACCGAAACCTTTATCCTCTGCGCAAAAACTCGAGTTTGAATTACATTGGTCATAATAGTCTAAAAAACTATTTTTGTCAATCCACGAAAAAAGCCCGTCCCGTTTAAGGGGCGGGCTTTTCACCAACCTTACGCCGCGAGGCGATCCTGAGTTTGCTTTTCCACAACTTCCTGAATCTTCTCGAGACGCTCTTCAATCTCATCGCGTACATCAAAGACCTCCTTGCTTGGAGAAGAAAATCTAAGGTTTATTTCGTTCTTAAATCCTGCAAGTAATTTCCCATAATCCGCGAGGTATTCTACATCTCCACGCTCAAGGGCACGATTGAAACCCTCTTTTGAAACATAGAGCTGAGTAGAAATTTCGTCAAAGTTTTCGATTACTCCATGAAGATTACGCTCCTGAGTAGGTTTTTGCGATGGAATGGGCGCTTGTTCGAATCCAAAATTGGGCATATGTGTAGTGATATTAATTGAATAATAATCTATCTCTTAATTATACCCTATAATAACAAAAATTGCAAGAAATCAGTTCTTATCGAGATTTCTTTTTTGTCTTGGAAACACTCTTTTTGGAGGTCTTTTTTGCAACTTTTTTATTCTTTTGCTTTGCGTCACGCGCCATATGTTTCCACTGTTTACGAAGTTCATCTACCGCGTTTGCGAGCTCTTCGGTATCAATATGTTTTACCTTAGCGTATTTTTCAGCGACGGTATCAATGATATCGTGGTACACGGGTTCAGTAATATTTCGCGCTGTTTCAAGTCTCTCGATTACTTCACCTTTCATCTTTATCGCCCATCCTCGAATCACTTTTCGATTTTTCTTCCCTTCCGGACCAAAGAGAACATACGCGGCAGCAGAAAGTGCGGCGATTCCTGCTCCAACTGCGACAATATTTCCCGCGTTATTATTGTGTTTCTGTGTTTTCTTGTTCATAAAATTACCCTCTTAATATATTAATAATTATGATGTACTGTTCTCTTTTGACTTGGTGCGTGAAGGTACTTTGCCGAAAAGTTTTTTGTACAGCCACGTCTTACGAAAACGTTTGTGAATACCTTCGCTGTCCTCTTCAATAAATGAGGCTACGCGATGTGCTTTCTTGATGATATCTTTAATAGTCTTGAGCACGCTGATGATATAAAACCCCGCAATAACAAGAATGACCGTGACGACCGCCGTGGCAGCCGAAGCAATCACAAAAAAGATATCTGACTTCAGTATAGGTTCCATGATTGTTTGATTATAGCATATATGCTACTTCCTCTAGTATAACGCACTCGAAAATCTTTTACTATTCAATACCCAAATAAGGGAACCTCAATCACGAGGATGCTCGCGTGGTCTACGACTTCTCCCTGGATATATTCCTCTTTCCATACCCCACATGCATCCCGAGCCTTTAAAAGCGTCTCTCCGATACGAATACTCCCCGACACAACAAAGATGTACGCGCCATGGTGAATATTGTGAATATGATAACGAAAGGGTGCTCCCGCGGTAAATGTCCCCCGAGAGATATATGCATTTTGGTGAATAAAAAGCGTATCCGGATTGGTGTCACCGGAAACAAGGAGATCAAATGTGTTTGTCGTCTTCTGAGGAAACGCTCGTTCCTCGTATCGGGGCGTGGTATTGCGCGTGCGTGGTTCAATCCAAATCTGAAAGAGTTCAAGGGGCTCATCTCCCTTATTTTCTTCGGAATGAACAACACCCGTCCCCGCAGACATTACCTGTATTTCTCCCGCGGAGAGGACAGAACGATTCCCCATACTGTCCTCGTGAGTGATTGCTCCGCGCGTAACGATGGTAATAATCTCCATATTCGCATGAGGATGTTTTCCAAACCCCGCGTGAGGAGCAATATGATCATCATTGAGTACGCGAAGCGCACCAAAATTCATCCTCAAAGGATCCTTCCAATCGGCAAAACTAAAGCTGTAACGTGTACGGAGCCATCCGTAATCCCCTCCACCCCGTTCAGTTTCACGATGGATAATGGTTTGCATGTTGTGTTATGAAGCGAGCCACCCGCCGTCTACCACGAGCGTTGCGCCGGTCACATAGCTTGCTTCGTCAGAAGCAAAAAATACTACGGCGGCGGCAATCTCCTCGGGGCGTCCCATGCGCCCGAGGGGAATCCTCTTGGATAGTTGTTCCAAAGCTTCTTCCGAACTGCTGGTTGCGGAAGTCATTGGTGTATCAATGGCACCGGGGGCGATGGCATTTACCGTGATTCCCTGAGGTGCCCATTCAAGGGCGAGGGTTTCCGTGAGACCAATCACTCCACCCTTCGACGCGGTATAGTGCGCCGCTCCCGGGAAGCCGATTCCCACCTGCCCCGAAGCGATGGAGGCGATATTGATGATACGCCCACCACCTTGTTTTGTCATGATGTTTGCTGCCTGTTGAGCGCACAGAAATTGCCCCTTGAGATTGATATCAAGCGTGCGATCCCATTCGTTCTCAGAAAGCTCGAGAGCGGGCTTTGGTTCGAAGACTCCGGCATTATTCACGAGAATATCAATACGTCCAAATTTCTCAACAACAGCATGAAAAACTTCTTCGACATGATCGGGACGAGAGACATCAAGGACGAAGCACTCGGCGTCATGGCCCTTCCCTTTGATTTCCTCCACAACAAGCTCGCATTCACGAAGATCCACGTCCGTCACCACGACGCGCGCACCCTGGTCCGCGAGAGCAAGCGCCTGAGCACGCCCCATTCCTCTGCGAGCACCTGTAACAATAGCTACTTTCCCTTCAAGATTAAATATAGGCATACTCTCAGTATAGCGCACTCAAGAGAAAAATCACTATTCCAAGTCTAAAAATTTTGCGGGGGTAAGGATTTCTTCAGGATTATCTTTCCATGTATCAGAAACATCCGCATAGAGTTCGATTTCATTGTTATCAGGGTCAAGTATGTAAATACTGTGAGTCACGGTATGATTGGCAGTCCCTACAATACGGACTCCTTGCTGTGAGAGCTCTTGATACGCACTCCGTGCCATCTCAGGACCATCACCAATTTTGAACCCGATATGATAGAGTCCGGGGCCCTTGTGGGGATTTGTGGGAGGTTCACCCCCTATTTCTATGAGAAGCAGCTCGTGATGTGTCCTTCCCGAAGAAAACAATGCGGTATGTGATGTTTGAGTAATCATACTAAACCCCAAAACATCACGATAAAAATGCACAGACCTCTTAAGATTCGTAACGTAGAGCACCACATGACCGAGTTCATAAATGCGCATACACTAACTATTGATATTGAATATAGCTGGGACGGGGAGAAAGCTTGAGGAGATCTCCCGGCGCAAAGAGAACGGTGCCCGGATCACGAATATCGTGTTTATAGAAAATCTTGAACCCTGCAAATTGAACCGGTTCCCTGACGACGACCATCTCATAGGTGGTTTTTTTCTTTGCCTGTCCTCCCCATCCATCCATGTGAATGACCACCTGAACATCGGGCGTTGGTTGTATGGAGGCGGAGTTTGTAAGCATGGGCACGGTATACCGATGAATCACGAGAACCTTTGGAGGCAACGCGTGTTCCTCTACAAGGCGCGAGAGGTACGCTATCGCGAAGTTCATATCTTTTGCGTCAAAGGTGCCAACCTCAGTCCCCGGGCGCGAGCGACTCTTCATAGAAAACTCAGGATCAATACCCAAATGCACATGCGGGAGGGCAAGATACTTTTCAAGGAGAGGAAGCTCTTCTTCAATCGTAGAGAGTCCAACCTGTATATCCAAAAAGACGAGAGCGCCGATACTCTCCGCCATACGGAGAACTTCATCAATCTGGCTCGACGGCATGCGCAAACGATGTTTCCCATCAGCCCCCGGGTCAAGCTGTGCGGTGGTGACAATATAATGAAGCGCGGGAATCGCCGGAGTCTCCGGATCTGCTTCGGTCCATCGCTCTACCTCGGCAAGGAGTCGCGCCTTCATTTCCTCTTCGGGATATTCACCGAGAGCTCCCATTCGGGTGGAATACAAATTTCCATAATAGGCGATAATGCGATGCTCGGGAAGGACAGCACCGGGATTAGGGTATACGAAAGGCGTTACCGGCCACAGGGACGGTTCGCGAGGAGCGGGAGGAATCTCTTCTCCCGTTTCAGGATCATATACCACGGGGATGGGAGGGAGGTTTGAGAGAGAGAACATCTGATCTTCATACCACTCCGGATCAATGGATTTATAGCGCGGAACATTTGGGAGCACCTCCTCATCAGACGTACGTTCGCCATTCACGCGCTCATAGGTGACCTTCCCCATATCAAGAACACTACTCCCCGCAAAAACTGTAACCCCAAACACCCCCGCACCAAACAAAAAACGGCGTGTAACAAAGAAAGGAGGGTTCTTTTTGCGCTTTGAAGTAGCCATATAAACCGAGTATACGGTGCTTTGGGAAAAAGTCCAAGCAGGAACAAGTATGTCCAGACAGAAGCCCTCCCCTTTTCAGCAACGAGTTAGATGTCCTTCTTCGGAGTTCGTACGCGTCTCTTTCTCACATGATGAATCGTTCGCGCCGTGTAGTGGGAACCAAACACGACATTTAAGGTGATTGAGATGAGAAGGATAAGCAAGATTATCGTGAGAAGACCCACTGAAACGGGAACTTCCAAACGATACCAAGGCGCTCGTTCTATAAAGTATTCTGAGATTGCCGGTTCCTCCGGAATCACTATCTCTTCCACCAAAGGAGGCGTTTCTTCCGGAATCTCTTCTGGAGTTTCTACAAGAGGCTCCTCCACGATTGGCTCTTCTCTGCGAGGAGGTTCTACTGGTGGCTTAGGGACCGCAAGGGCGTAGGAGCCGGGAGAGAGTGTTTGTAAAATGTTCGTCCCCAATCCGTCACTTGCCAAGACCGAACCCGAGGAGAAACTCACCCCTGCCGTACCTGCTTGTTTTGCGCGAAAGACTACCGAAAAGATTCTCCCATTTGAACCTCTGAAGGATTGATCGAGAGCGACGCCTTCAAAAGAAATAGAACCTTGCGTGTTTGAAAAAGTAGGCTCTTGCACCCAAAATGAGATGATTGAATTCGTGCGAGATATCGAGACAACCTCAAGTGCGTCCACGGGGAATGAAATGACCCCCGATGTGGCATTCATATCTTGAGAAGGACTTCCCACAGAAACCACGACGGAAAAGGTGGTGCCGACGTCATGCACTCCCGAAGCAGGAGAAAGGAAGAGGCTTGCCGCGAACGTCACATGGGGAGCAAAGAACAACGCTCCCGTTATCATTATTATTTTGTATATCTGCGCCATAGGATAATACCTGTTATGCTTACTAGTAATACTACCACGACAAGACCTTTTATGTCATCCCACAATGAAGAAGTCTGTTCGGGATGAAACACCGCCACGCGCTCATTACCAAATCGATCTACTGCTTTTACGCTGATACTATGTGTGGGTGATTGATCGCGCAAAAGGTACGGGCTCTCCGCAGTGCGGAAGAATCCCCAGCGACCCTCACGCACTTTATAGTGATCAATCCCTGACTCTTTATCTTGTGTCGTAAACACAAGGAAGTATTTCCCTCCAAAAAGGTTTGGATCATGGGAAAGCGTTACGAAAAAATCCTCAGGAGGAATAGTGTCGAGGAAGGTACCTTCCTCCGGAGACAAAGATTCTCCTGCATCGATAGAAATAGAGAGAGACGTCTCGAAAGGATGGGCGGAGCCAAGCCCATCATGAAGAAACGCTTCCCCTTGTATCAAACCAAACGCCACGTCTCCCGGTCGATCCGCGACAAATGTGGCAGAAAACACCTTGTTCTCTTTCCCCTCAATCCCCCCGGGCGTCATGCCGGAAAACGAGATTTCCCCGGAGCTTGTGCGTTTTGGTCGATCAATCCAAAGAGAAACCGCCGAACTTCCGTCGACGATCCCGCCCAAAGAAAGATGTCTCTCCGGGTATATGAGTTTTGCCGAGATTACATTTACGGGATCCGTGGCATCGAGAAATACATCCACCGTGATGAGTTCTCCTTTGTGAAAAGATGCCTTCTGCGTCTCAAGGCGTACCTCCAGTGCCTGCGCCCATGCGGGGAAAAGAAATGCTATGAGGAATACGGTGTTAATTATGCGCATGGTTGTACATTATGACTTTGTCCAATAAAACGCCATGATACTGAAGTCTACGAGCGTGATGGCACCATCACCGTTGAGACGTTCAAGTTCCACGACTTTGAATGCGTCACTGAGAGATTTTCGATACCAAAACGCCGCGATGGAGAAGTCTATGAGATTTACAAGTCCGTCATTATTGAGGTCTCCTTTGAGGAAGCTCGTAGGTTCGGGAACAACCGGTGCCGGAATGAAAACCCCTCCGCCACCCCCTGTTGTCGTACCACCCGAAGAAGGTTGCGTAGCGAGAACGACCGTGAGAAGCTGAACTCCCGAGGTAATGGTGACTCCCGTGGTCTTTGGAGTATATCCAGCCTTCGTCACACTCACCTGATATGGATTGTTGGTGTTAGCGAGAGGATTCGTGGGGTTTGCTTGATTCAAAAAGTAGAGCGGAATGGAAGTGATGGGAATATCCCCGGCTCCATCGGTCGTGAGCGGCCCCGTCACGTTGGAAGATTTGTCAGTAAACGTAACCTGCGCTCCCGAAAGCGGAGCTCCCTGTGAATCTTCGACGTGGACTTGCATGTCTTGAGAGACAATAATGATTCCGGAATCATCAATGAGCGTGTTCGCGAGCGTAAAAAGCGTCTGATGCAATATGGTATCCCCCGTACTTATACTATGAATATCAGCAGTGGTATTTCCCGTGAGGTCACTATCAATAAATGTATTCCCATCACTTCCCCCTTGGACGATTACCCCCTTGCGACTGTCAGTAGAAACAAAATCCGTAAAGGTGGTATTGCTTACATTATCAAGAATGAGTCCGATACCGTCGAGTGTGACTGTTGTTATTGAAGGAAGTGGAGCGCCACCGACTGTTGTGATTCCTTCGTCAGTAAAATCAGTAGCATTAAAATTATATACTCCGTCCGACAGAGAAAAGCCTGGATTCAGGAATACATCAATGAAGCTTTCTGGCATACCGCAGAGTGTCGTCAAATCCCCCGGGACCGATATGAGGCTCGTTCGCACAAGTGCGGTGATATAGGCATCATTGTCAGGGTCAACTATCCCCGGAGGTAAGTGTATAAGCATAAGTACAAAATCCTCGGTACCAACCCCCGTGACTCCTGATATATCAGTCGGCGTTGAGGGGAGGAGGAGATTGTCCACATTGCAGTCGTTACCCAAAAGAATAAACCCGGGAAACGCAGTGTAATCAGTCCCTCCCATAGAGAGCCCCGGCATGGTAATCGTATGCGTGGTTGATGTGCTGGATGCTTGCTCAACGCGAATACCTTGAAACGAGCTATTGGAAATATTCTCAAGGACCAAACCAAACCCGCCACCCAAAGCATCAATAATCGTACCCGAAGACCCAACAAGAGAGATATTATCAAACCCTTGTATCACCACAGGGCTATATATACCATCGGCAAGGTATGCCGTATCTCCATCACGCAAAGCATGACGAAGAAAATCTGTCCCATTGCCATGGCAGGTAGTGTAATCAACAACGCATCCATCGTCTACGAGAATCGTTGTAACGCGAGCACCACTCCACGCCCCAATATCATTGGTGCCGTTAACATCAAGATACGTACTTACGGGGTTTGGAATACCGTGGTTGCTTGGGTCCGGGTCCTCGAGACGCAAGAGTGCGTTGCGCAGTACCGTAGTTCCATCAAGTGTCGTGATAATACCCTCATCATCACTAATTGGAGTAGCAATATTTGAAAATCCATTCCAAGAATCATTCAACGAAGGATTAACGCTCCCTATGTCGTAAGAAAAATAAATACCCCTCCCCCGCTGAGTTGTTCCCACCTGGTGACAAAGATTGTATGTGGCGGTTATCGTAACGGAGAGATTTGGGTTGCCCCCTTGATCATAGAGTCCGAAACACGCATTCCCATCAGCCCCCGACATTGTATTGCGATGGAGGATGGTATTGTGATCAAAGAGAACATCAATGGCGTACTCCTGGACACGAAGATTGAACGCCCACGTCGCGCTCGTTTGCGCGCCGTCTTTCTCCGGCGTAATAATGAAATTGTCGCGAAATTCAATCTGCGCGCCGGTCACCGTAACGACCGTCAGATAGATATTCTCATCAAGCGTCACCGCTGAATACACCGTATTGCCGGTAAATTCAATATCTCGTCCTCCCCAAAAATGCACCCAATCACCACCATTGTCTTTTTTGTGATTAACAATAGTGTTGTTTCTAATGATGAGATTGTTGCTGATGTCCGCATCATCAGAAAGATCAGGTGCCCCGGCAGTGACGGCATTAAGGCAGGTACTTTCAAAGCGACACGCGAAGGAATTATTTTCAATGAGCACATCATCCGCGGTCTGAATTTGGATTTTTTGAATATCAATATTGTCCGTAATAGTCACATCCGTCGCGTGGGTGAGTATCATGACACTCAGCGCGTCAGGGGAAAATGTATTATGCGTAAACGAGAAACCCGATTTCCCCGAAATATCAAATTGTACATTTTCAAACGTGCATCCTTCAAACGAAGTATTCTCTCCACCAAAAAACATGAGCACGGTATCCGTCGCTCCTCCCAGCTTCCCCGCCCCGGGAGCACACACAATAGCAATACCGTCGGGGATACTGAGGCTATCTTGTTCATCAAGATCAACAAACACATAGTCTTCCGTAAGGATAATCGTATCATCCCCGATTCCGGGCTCAAGAAGCGCGTCCGTTAAGGTAAGAAAATCACAACCAACGGGACACACCGTATAGCTCTCCCCCGCGGCAAAGAGGTTGGGGGACACAAAAAATGCCCACGCAAGGGAAAAGACAAATCCGATTGAGAATAGTTTGATTAACAAAAAACTTCTTTTCATCGTGTTCACGAAGATATTATACCACAAGTTCATCCTCCCGCGACTCCGCGACGACTACCCCGTCCAATAAAACGCCATAATACTGAAGTCTACGAGCGTGATGGCACCATCACCGTTGAGGCGCTCAAATTCAACGACCTTAAACGCTTCGGTAAGAGGCTTTCGATACCAAAATGCCGCAATAGAAAAGTCCGTGAGATTCACCCGTCCATCATTGTTGAGGTCTCCTTTGAGAAAGGAGACCTGCGGAACATCCGCAAACACGTTTTCCGTACCGATGAGAAATGTTTTGGTGCTGGACGGCTTACTCGTGAGCTCGTCTTTTGTCGCGCTCACGACGACACTGTGTTGCCCGAGTCCAAACGGACTCGTATTGAGAGAGTGCGCGTATACGCCCAGAGCATTTGACGATATCGTCAGCGTAGAGACCGCGGGCGATTGTATTTGTATGGTTACTACGGCATGGGGTACGGTCTTTCCCGACACAATAAGCGCGTCACCGTACTTTACTTGAGTTTTATCAAGAAAGATGGTGGGCGCAAGAAAGAGGTCGTCAACCTTTGTAGTCGTCGACGAGACGATAGAAAGCGGAAAGGTGAAGATGGGCGTATGGAGACCGGTCGTGTCTTCCGCGACAACCGAGAAATTATACGTACCCGTAGAGACATTACTGATGGTGAGCGAGAAGCCCGCGTCACTCCCCGCGACCGTAGTAGCCATGAGCTGACCATCCTTGAGAAGCTTCACAATCGCCCCCGGGAAGGCAAGGCCCGTGGTAACGACATTGCTTGAGGGGATAAACACTACACCACCTCCTCCTCCGCCCCCACCGCCTCCACCTCCGCCACCGGGAGGAGCCGTACATGCATTGGTGACCACCGTACACGCACTACTGCACGAGATCGTTCCCCCTGAAAAGCCATATGTTGAGCATGACGCACCACCAAAGTCCGTACCATCACACTGCTCCCCCACTCCTTTAATCCCATCTCCACATCCGGGGACAAGCGCAGAGACCGTGATTGTCATCGCGGACGTGGCAATCGGAAAAATAAAGAAACACAGGAACGACAAAACAAGCTTTGCCAAAAAGCGTGCCACACTATTGTTTCTGTTGTTGCGCGAGTGCGCGTCCAATAATGCGCTTGTTATAGCTCTTGAGACCCCTTCCTCCAAGGAAGAGGAGTACTCCACCGCCCAAGAATACTATCGTGAGTAAATGCCATGGGAAAATGAAGAAGTGGTACGTAGAGGTATCTCGTTGATTCGGAGCTCCGCCCCAAGAAAGATCGAGGGTAGCGGTATACCAGCCCAAACGGAAATCTCGTACTTCTCGCACCACTCCATTCCAAAATCCTCCTTCAGTGTGTTCTCCTTTGGATTCCCATACGGTTTCAAACCTGCGCGCGCTTCCCGGAAGGACGTTTCCTTCGGTTTTGTTTGCAGTAAGATTGCTCGTGGTAAAGCGTACAGAGTTTTTGATCTGTATGTCTCCGCGAGGAACGATACGGTCACCGCCGGCATTGTTTACACGGTAGGTAAACGCCACAGGAAGGCTACTGAAAAAGCGTTGCTTGTCTTTTGTTTCAAAGTCCAAGATTCCCGCGTTTTCCTCAATAGCGCCCGAAACTCTCAAGAGAACAAGTGCGCCGAGTTTCGCACCCACAGAGACCTCTCCCCCGCCTCTGTTTTCAGGATTCTGAGTTCCCCAAAAGATTGCACCGAAGTGCCCTCCCGGAGTTGCGTCCGTGGGAATGGTGATGGTGAAGGGAATTGTCTGTGTTTCTCCCGAAGCGATGGTGATACTTCGTTCCGTATCAATCCACGTCGCGAGACCCTCTGTTCCGCCCACGAAATACGGCGTTCCCGCTTCTCCGATCGGCTCAAAGTTTTCATACGAAGCAAAGAAGGTGCGTGCTCCCGTCTGCTCGTTGTAGAGTTTTATCTCTCCATGAAGCGTGGTTCCCGGATCTCCCGTGATTTCTATTTTTGCCGGAGAGATGGTGAGTGCCGATACAGAACCCAAGCCTCCCCCGAGAAAGAGAGCGATCGCCCAGAGAGAGGTCTTGAGAAGAGAGTTCATGAGAGTAAGAAGAAACGAAATGAATAATCAACCTTAGAAGTTTGCGGTCGCTACGTAGGTAAGAGCCGCGGTGTAGGCACCTGCTTCTGTGTTTGATTCAATGTTTGCAAGATAACGTACGGAGTAGGTCGTGTCTGCGCTCGCGCCGACAGAGGAAGCTACTTCGTCAGGAAAGGAGGCGGTATCAAACGCGAATCCTGCGGCAGCATAGGGAGCGGAAACAGCTCCTATACCATCCGTTGCGGTCATGCGGAGACCAAACTGTTCGGTCCCTGTGGCAGACGCGGTGTTGGCTGCACCGATTGCGTCAATGGTGTCGAGACCCGAGGTGAGGGTCTCACCCGCGAGTGTCATGGTGTATCCGTTTGAAGCGTTGGTACCCACGATAATGTTGTGCGCCTCCACTTCTGATGCACTGCCCGTAGTATCCCCTGTCGCATAGCGTGCTGCTACTGAGGAAAGGGTGCCAAAGCCGATGGTGTTGTCAGAGATGCTAAAGGTGAGGGATTGATCCACCGTTGCGCTCACAGAAACTTGGTCATCACTCAAAATGTTTACGGTAATGAACCCTACATCACCAAACGTACCGTTGATGGTTATTTGATATGACCCTGGGGTTGAAGGGTTGAGAGAATCGGTGTCATCATAGCTGATGATCACTCTGTGGTTCGCGTCAAGCGATGCCGCCCCGACGCCGTCCGTAGGAGCGGTGAGTGTAAGAACGCGATCCTCAGTACCTGAGAATACCGCGCCCCATTCGGTTGCTGATGGTGCTGCCGCGAGAACCTCGGTGTTTTCAAGTCCTGTTGCTGGACCGTGGGTAAATGTAACGCTTGCAATGTCCTTGCCGGTGAAATCAAAGTCCGCGGGAAAAGTGATCACGATGGTGTCGGTATCATCCGATGCACCAGTCGGTGTCGTAAACCTAATCTCATGACTTGATGCGGTGCTTATCTTTGCAGACGACATCGTGTTGGAAAGATTGGTAAGGGATGCCGCGCTCACAAAACTAAACGGCATAGCAAGCGAAACGATACTAAAGACACCGAGAACGGTGGCTTTGCCCACAAATCGCATACTCGAAAGAACTTTTTGTAACATATTGGTATAAATAATTAACTATTCAAATAAATGCGCACTTGATACCTATCTTTTTATTATAATACTCTCCTCACAAAAGACAAGCGTATTGTCCACATGCGGAGTATTAAAACGTCGGTGTTACGACATACGTGAGGACACTCGTGTATGTTCCATGTTCGCGCGCCGCGGAAATATTGGCGATATAGCGCGCTTCGTATACGGTGGTGATGCTATCCCCCGCCCCTGTCGCGACCATATCAGGAAACGCCGCTGTATCAAATGCCCATGACGCGGTATGGTATGGCGCGCTCACTGTCCCCGTCCCCGAAGCGACCGTCACGCGCATGCCGAATTGATCAGTCCCCGGTGTGGAAGCGGTGGGCGTACCCCCTATCGGTGCGATGGTGCCGTCGCCGCATTCCGCGCAGATGAGTGTCGTCCCCGTCATCATGAGCGCGTATCCTTCGTCGGCGTTGGTTGCGACTGATATGGTGTGCGCGGGAGCGGAATCAGACGAAGCGCCGAGGGTATCCCCTGTCGCGTAGCGTGCTACTACTGATGAAAGGGTACCGAAGCCGATCGTATTATCGGAAATACTAAACGTAAGCGTATGATCTGGAGGCGTGTATGCAGTCGCGCAAATCTTCATGGCATAGGCGTTCGCGTCGCCAAGGTGCGCGTTGGTCGTATCATTGAGTGAGCCTACGGTCGTGTCGTAGCCGTTGCAGTTTGTTGTCTGATATCCTACCGTCACGCTTCCCCCCGCGGGGACAGAGATGCACGCGTTTTCGCTATAATTACTTTCCGTAGAGAGTTCTCCGTGGGCGTTTGTCGGACTCGAAAGCTTGAGGAGCGTCTCATGCGTACCCGAGCAACTATTCCCCATACCCGCGACCCCGGTACAACATACGAGGTATGGGTAGCTTGATTCACCGGGGAGCTCTCCGTGCGCGTTGTCGGTATCTGCCATGCGGTACATCACCGTACCTGAGGGGCATGACGTGGCGACCGTACAGGAGAGTGTCCCGGCGAGGAGTTCGTGCGCGGAGAGAAGTCCTCCCCCAACGAGGATGAGTCCTACGATTCGTATTGAAAAAGTGTACCTATAATTCATAGATTAAAATTCCACGGTAACGAGCGCGTCGGTCTCCTCCTCTAGTAGAGGGTCTGAAATGACAGGGACGACGTCTTCGACCGATTCGACCTCTTTTTCATCTTCGTCAAGGATATCCTCGTCCTCGTGGACAATTTCTTCATCGTACTCTTCGAGAGGATCAGAAACACTCTCCCCTTCTTCTGAGAAAATCCGTATCTCAGAAGATTCCTCGGAGAGAGGCTCAGATGGTTCTCCTGGAACAGGTTCTATAGATTCTTCCGTGACCGTGCGTCGCTCACGATTAATAATCCGCTGGAGAAAGCGATTGATCCTCCGTGGAGGGGTTTCAATCACTGCGGATTCTCCGGATACCTGTTCCTCGCTGTCTTCAGAGGAAAGTGTCTCGAGTACGATAGACGATGGATCTTCTTCGATAATTTCAGAAGGTGGTACGGCAACGATGATATCCTTAATATAAAAATTTCCATAGGTATCGCTGTCGGGCAAGCTCAGTGCGACAGTCAGGATGTCGTCCTCGCCCCATCCCATCGATGCAGAAAACCACTCCGTCCAGGCGCCATCATCGAGGGATGCGCGGAGCATGTAGTCATCTCGTTTCCATTCAATCTTCACGGTATGCCAGGTGCCTTGCGTTACCGGACCCAACGTTTCCGCTGGGTATCCTATGCTTGCTGATATCGTGAGCGCTGTTTCATAGTCAGGAATATTACGGAAACTCACGATACCGAACGACTCTTGTGTGTTTTCCTTAAACAAATTAAAGATAGGGAGATCTTCCGCCAACATGTTCCCCTCAATACGGAGTGACACAGAGAGAACCCCGGCTTCGTAGAGCTCAGGAGAAATTGCTTTATATGTCCAGCCGCCCACATCAGGATATGCGGTGATAACGTCCCCCTCAGAAACAGAGGCTTCATCAGTCACCAGGAGGGGGTTGCCGATAGGCGACCATCCATCTTGAACATTTAGTGCTCCACGTTCATATCGCTCCAGAGGAGCAAAGCCATCCATACCGCCATAGACAACAGTGGCGCCGTACAAAGAGATGGTAATGATAAGGGTAGGGAAAAAATATTTCATAGGAGATAGTATTATTCTATCCACACATAACCGCTAAAAATAATATTGTTAGATGCCGTACCTGAGGCAGCGCGAAATGATCTGATTTCAAAATAATCTCCGGCATTGACGGCTATATTAAGAGCATCGTTTTGCCAAATACGTTCTGCGGTGTCAAGTCCTACGGTCTGAATAAGTGTCTCTTGAATAAGTGTCTCTGTTGTCTTATCATAAAGACGAATGTACATCGACCAATCTTGGGCTGTTCCTACGGTGCCTGTTGCGTACGAATAGATAACGGCTCGTTTAATCGTCCCCGATTTGGGAATATATACCTTGCTTATATTCGCGGTACTTTGTAGTACCTTCGGAAGCTGTCCAAAATACCTTGATGAATCTAGCGGTTGACCTGAGTTGTGCGCCTGTACATCAAGAGCATATCCCGGCGGATTTGCCCATACCACATCTGTCGCCGTCGCATCCATACTGAGGACTTGGTTTGCCGTGCCTTTTGGCAGGCGTGTCCACGTCGCGCTTGCTCCCTGTCCGGTGATGAGGTCTCCGCGCGCGACGGTGCCTGTCGTGACATCGGTATGATAGTCACTATCAAGGAGCGCGCCGGCAACGATATTACAGCCGAAACTATTCGTCGATGTGTCGTAGGTGAGCGCGCGCGCTGTCCCCGTACAGTTGACGAGGTCGCGCCATGTCGCGGCGGTCGTAGAATCAGAAATGAGGAGCTGGTTCGCGCCGGTCGGCGTCGCTCCCGTGCCTCCCTGAGCAACGGTGACAAGGGAGTCCGTCGTCAACACCGTAGCGCTTGCATTCGGAAAGGTAAATGATTTCGTCGTACCCGCTGGACCGCTTACGGAAAAGAACGCATTCCCCGTCCCCCCGTTTTCTGCGGGCAAGACACCTGTCACGCCGTTGGTGAGATCTACCTGCGCCCAGGCGGGATTGTTGTCCGTGCCGGTGTTGGAGAGGTAGCGGGTAGCGCTTGTGTCCTTGGGAAGTGCGGCAAGGGTGTCGGGCGCGGACCCATAGAGAATATCTCCTTGCGCCGCGCCACCACCGACGGCGGTGAAGTCGTGTCCGGGATTGGGGGTCGCTGCCGTAGCAAACATAATCAGCGAAAACACTGCACCGATAAAAAGGAGGATGATGAGGGAACGATTGAGTTTTGAAAAGAAAAAAGAAGTACTCATATACTATGGAAGTGTATCTTGTTCAGAATACCACCTCGTGTGCAAACGCTCAACCTATTCTATCCACACATAGCCGGCATAAGTGGTTCCAGTAGGAGACGCGCCCACACAAAGATTTAAAATAGGAATCACCGTACCCCAACATGGTTGCACACCTTTAATTTCAAAATATTCCCCCGCTGTTACTGCAATATTGAGTGCATTGTTTTGGAAAATACGTTCATTGGCACTCACACCACGCGTTTCGATAAGCGTATCGGTCGTATTGTTCATGCGAATATACAGAGACCAGTTTTGATTACCTCCCGCTCCCGTTGAATACGTATAGATGAGCGCGCGGGTTATGGTGCCCGATTTCGGAATATATACTTTACTGATGTTTGCCGTTGTAACGGGCGCTTTGGGAAGTTGTCCGAAATAAACCGTTTGTCTTTCCGTAGGATTAGTGGCAAGTGCCTGAACCCTGAGTGCATACCCTGATTGCTTGGTCGCCCACGCTACATCCGTAGCGCTCGCGTCCATACTGAGACGCTGGTCGGCAGTACCTTTTGCGAGGGATGCCCATGTGGGATTTGCCCCCTGCCCGGTGATGAGGTCTCCACGCGCGACGGTACCTGTCGTGACATCGGTGTGATAGTCGCTATCAAGGAGCGCGCCGGCGATGGTGTGACATCCGCCGGGGAAAATGAGCGCCATCGCGGTCGCGGTACAATCAGGAACACTGGTCCACACGCCAGCGGTCGTCGAGGTCGCGATAACGAGCTGGTCATCTACCGTGGGAACGTCGCCAAAACCTCCCTGCAATATGGTCACCAATGCATCCGTCGTGAGTATCGTCGCATCTACGTTCGGAAAGGTAAAGATCTTCGTCGTACTTGCGGGACCCGCCACGGAGAAGAATCCGTTCCCTGTGCCACCATTTCCTGCCGGCAAAACCCCCGTCACGCCATTCGTGAGATCCACCTGCGCCCAGGCGGGGTTGTTGTCGGTGCCGGTGTTGGAGAGATAGCGGGTGGCGCTTGTGTTTTTCGCAAGGGCGCTAAAGACATCCGCCGCCGAGCCATACACGAGATCTCCCTGCATCGCGCCACCGCCCACCTCGGTGAAATCATGCCCCGGATTGGGCTTCGCTGCGGAGGCGGGTATCACCAGAGAAAGAACCACTCCTCCGCACAGTACTACGGAGAGAAACATTTGAAACACATCGTTGATGGAAAGAGAAATTGCTCTCATTGACTTCATTCAATATTACCATCAAGACCAAGCACGGACAACTCAACCTATCGTTCCTTTTTTAATACATCTTTCTTAAAGTGCTTCAAGTACGCAACAATAATAAAGCTAATGATAACCATGAGAAACCACGAGGTTATCTTTTGTGTGGATACCACCGCCCATACCTCTCCTTGATTGGGATACTTCCACGCGCCGAGATAGGTGGAAATGTTTTCCGCAATCCAGATAAAGAACGCTATCAAAAGGAACGAAACCACCAACGGCATGGAGCGACGCACGTGCGTCACCGTAAAGAATACTTTTGAATTCCAAAAGAGGATGAAGACCGAAAGAATGAGCACGATACGAAAATCATAGATATAGTGATTGGTGAAAAAATTAAGATAAATGAGCGCGCACAAGACGAGACTCAGGAAGTAGTGCGTATAGTTTGTGATTTCCAATCTAAAGATTTTCCACGCCTGACTGATGTAGCTCCCCACTGCTGCATACATAAACCCGGCATAGAGTGGCACGGTGGCAATTTTCAAAAACGCGTCTTCGGGATATGCCCATGAGCCGATCCCGGGACTTGTTTTATAGAGCTCCAACACAAGTCCGATGATGTGAAAGAGAAAAATGACTTTTACTTCATCTTTTGTTTCAAGTTTTGTGATATAGAGCACCACCTGTATCAAAATCGCCGCGAGAAAGAGGAAGTCATACCGAGGCAACCCAAAAAGCGGGATGTGGTTTGAAGCGAAGAGCAACAAAAAGAACGATCCCGCGAATATCGCCGCGCGGGCTTGCTTTACCCCAAAGACAAAAAACTCACCGAGCGCGGAGCGTATCGATGACGTGTTGACGTACGACCCGATTCTTTTTGTGAGATTCATAGAGTCTATGCTTCTTCATGAGGAACGAGCAACCCGTCTTTGAGCCAGAGCACCCTGTCCACGTACTCCATATCTTCGGGTTCGTGGGTGATCATGAGGATTGTTTGCCCGAGTTCTTTGTTGAGTTCTTTGAAAAGTTCAAGCACGGTCTTTGCGGAAATACTATCAAGGTTTGCCGTCGGTTCGTCGGCAAAGAGGATGCGTGGCTTGTTGATAAGCGAGCGCGCGACCGCAACACGCTGCTGCTCGCCACCGGAGAGCTCCGATGGATAGTGGTCCAAGCGATCGCCCAAGCCCACGAGTGTGAGGAGCTTCTTTGCATGCTCGCGGTCGTGATTGCCCTCAAGAGCCATCGCAGGGAGGAGGACATTTTCAAGGGCGGTAAACTCGGCAATGAGCGCGTACTCCTGGAAAATGTACCCGAGATTTTGGAGACGGTAGCGAGTTTTTTCCGTATCGGAAAGCGTAAGAACATTTTCCCCTTGTATACGTACCTCCCCCGACGTGGGCGTATCAAGGAGCGCAAGCTGATGGAGGAGTGTTGATTTGCCGGAACCGCTACGCCCCATAAAGGCCACAAACTCTCCTTCTTGAATATCAAATGACACTCCGCGCAAGGCGCGCGTGGGGACTTTTCCCGTCATATAGGTACGCTCCAAGTCGACGACTTTGATGAGAGGATTTTTTTCTTGTGTATGTGGTGTGTTCATATTCTTTAACCCCAAATTGCTTTAAGGATATCCTGCCGTGCGACAATGCGCGCGGGGACAAAGCCCGCCAAAAGTCCCGAGACCAAGAACGCGACGATGCCTACAACAATCTGTGTCGGTGTGTAGACAAGGGTAACAAAAATACCAAATCCAAGCGGTATGGGATACGCGGTGAGGAGGGGCAAAATCACGGAAAAGACGAGGATGAACCCAACGATGACCCCCGAAAAGGCATAAAAAAGTGACTGAAAGACGTATGAGAGCTCAATGATGCCCGTCCTGATGCCGAGCGCTTTGAGTATTCCGATTTGCCTGCGACGAGAAATGGCGTTTACGTAGATGATGACAAAGATCGTAACCGCGGCGACCGCCACGGCTATCGTACTCACGATATATGCTATCGCGTCAAACGCGCCGAGAAATGTCTCTATTGATGCGAGGAGCTCGGTATATGGCTTGACTTGAAGTGTCGGCGCAATCGCCTCTATTCGCGCGACGTATTCTTCTATCGGCGCACGCTCCAAGTCCGCCATGATGATAATCTCAGAGGCTTCATTGTACACGCCGAGAACAGACTCCGCTTCACGCGCGTTGATAAACGCGGAAAGCTCCGCGACACCGGCAACGAAAAATGTCCCCTTTACGGTATAGGTGCGCATAATACCGTTTGAGAATGTCACATCCACCTTGTCCCCCGGTCGCACGCCACCAAGGTTTGGATCTATGGGGAGATCGTATCCTCCCGCGAGTGCTGATGAAAGGAGAATCTCATCATGCGCGAGTTCTTCCAAATACGCGCCGTCTTCCAAAAATTGATGTATGGTTGAGACCTTTTTTTCATCTTCCGGATAGATACCGATAATAGGGGCTGAAACTACGTTGACGGTGCCGTCTTTTTCCGGATCATAGGAAATGGTTGAGCCGAGGCGGTAGTGCGTGGCGGTGGCGGTGATGCCGGGAATCGTTTGGAGTTGCGCGCGAAGCTCTTTTTGATTTGGAATGTATTGTTTTCGCTGAGGTTCAATCTGTGGCTGTATGCTGATATGCCCCAGACCACTTTCAACCATGGTTTTTACCATCCCATCAGTCATTCCGGACATGATCCCGGTGATAAACATGAGATTAAAATATGAGAGCGTGAGAATAAAAATAATAAGCGCGAGGGTAGAACGACTCCCTCGCCTGAGTGATTTCCACGCGATAAAAAATGCTGTTTTAAGATTGGTTATCATTTATATAGTCCCCAGAATAACGACTTCCCCTTCTTCAAGACCGGATACTACTTCAATCATGCCTTGCCCTGAAGTAATGCCTGTGACGATTTCTCGTTCTTCTGCAATACCACCTGCCAGTACGCGCACGGATCGCTTGCCTTCACGGAGCGTAATAGCGCTCGCGGGGACGACGAGCGCTGACTCATGACGTGCCGTCTCGACCCAAACATTCGCCGACATACCCCGTCTGATGCGTGCGTCAGCAGTATCCAGAGAAATGATTGTTTCGTAGTATACCGCGCCACCTACAATAGTCTCGGCAGGATATATTTGAAGCACGGTACCGGACCATTCTTCATCAAGAGGGAACGCATCAAGCTTGACCCGAACCTTTTGTCCCACGGTGACGTCAATAATATTCCCTTCTGAAATATCCGCGCGTACTTGGAGGTCGCCTTTTGGCATGAGGGACACAATCGTATCTCCCGGTCCGACAAGCTCCCCTATTTCTCCCGTCACGCGTGTCACGATACCGGCGACAGGGGCAACAATCTCCGCAATACGGAGCTGTGCCTCTATTCCTACACGCGCGGATTCAGCGCGACGTATCTCTGCCTGATACAAGGAGACATCCTCCTGTCGTGGAGAAGCACTCCTGAGAGAAAGTGCTTGCTCCGCGGAAGAGAGCGCGCCCAGCGCCGTATTGAGCGCCTCCTCTGCGGAGATGATTGCCTGCTGTGTCGCGTGGATTGTCGTACGCGCGATAGATACAGTCACTTTTGCATTCTCTATTGTTGCAGGAGATTCTCCCGTAACAAAAGCATTGAGCGTCTGCGCGAGGTAGTCAAGGAGAATGGTTACTTCTCTCAGATTGTCCGACACGACTTTCACCGATGAACTATCGGGCGTGTGCACGATGTCTTTCCACTGAAGCAAAATACCTTCCACCAAAAAACGCTGTTGCTCTGCGACTGACTGAAGGGACTGGTTGTTTACCGTAAAGGTGAGGCGAGAATCGATAGACGAATTGGTAAATAAAAAATCAGTCTTTGTGCGTACGACGTCATCAGCGATCGTGTAGGCATCCTTGAGCGCTTTCAAGAGGAGGGATTGTTTACTCTCTACGATTTTTTGCGCGTTGGAAACCGCTATCTGCGCGAGATGCACTTCTTCAGGATTTGAACCGGCGAGCAGTTGCGTGAGCCGTGCCCTTTGTACATTCACATCAGCACTCACCTGAGAAAGCTGTGCCGAGAGCTCCCTCACATCCTGGCGCGCGAGGATATCCCCTGCTCGTACGTCATCCCCGACGAGAATATTCTTTTGGGTGAGGTTCCCCATTCCTTTGAAATGGAGATTTACTTGCACGGGGGGCTCTACCCTTCCGCGCGCGGAGATTTCTTGTACGATGGGTTCTCGCACGACCGCGATGGTCTCATACTGCGGAGAAGAATCACGCAATGCAAGCCACGACCCGCCCACCACGAGCAGTAAAACACCAAGCGCAGACCAAACCCATGTCAATTTCATATAAAAAGTATATCACAAAGAGTGTCGTTATCCACGAACACCCGCAACCGCTGTCGGTGTTTTTATTTCAAACGATGGTCCTTGAATGAGATATTTCAATGCTGTCCACGCACGGCCAAAAAGTAACGACGATGCTCCCCCTTCTGTCAGTGATCCGTCGGGTATCTCAAATTTTGTCTTTTCGGAAACCTTGAGTGTTTCAGTACCGAGTATGAGCGTGGCGTGCGCGCCTTCTTCCACGGCAACCACATCACCGGGGCGTAGCGTAGTCCCCGGCAGTGCGGAGAGCGTACGTACTCCTCTCACGATAAATACGCGCCCTGATACCGCACGTATATATCGCGTATCATGAGAACCTAGTGCGGTTATTCTTTGAAACGAAGTGGTTCCATAGCACCCAAGCTCGTCACTCCATGTTCCACTGCCATCACTATCAAGGAGTACTCCGTCAAAGCGCGCCACATTTTCCGCGCCAAGCGCCATACCACCCACAATCTCACCACCATTATCTACTGTCGCTGTCACCATAAAGGTGTCACCAAACTCATTACGCACACTGCCGTACATCTTTGTCCCTTGCGCCACAAACTGCCCTGTGGCGGTACCACAATACGCCTCATCAGTCTCTGCAATCGACGAGCGCGCGTCTGCAATCCATGTACCGTCAAAGGGACCCGAGCCACCCTGAAGCGCCACCGCAAAACCGAGCCCGCGCCCATATACTTCCTGAGGCATCTTCCCCGCAGCCGAAAGTCCGTACGCGCCCGCGCCCAAAAGCCCAATTCCTACCAAAGATTTCATAATGAATGTACTCATGCTATGTATTGTACCATCTTTGGACGTTCAAATTTAGTTCTGCTTACAGTCCCGCTCTTTCGTCAGGAGAAAGTACGATGGCCCAGCGCATCGTGTCGGGATCTATCTTTACATAAACACTTTTGGCAACGGAAGGGCGCGCAGTCATCGGCTCGCCCGGCAAACGTTCCGCATAATTGAAAATGACAACGTGACGATGAATCTCGTCAGAACTTAGGTTGGTGTTTTGAGGAGCTATCCGATCTCCCAGCAAATACCCCTCAGACCCGACGTATCCTTGAGGAGTATTGAGTGCCACGACACCATAAAAGAATGTTCCCGATCCACCAGAATCTTGGGTCACAATAAAGGCGACATCCTCACGACCATCACCATCAAGGTCAGCTACGAGTTCATTCCCGAAATATTTTGTGGTCACGACTGAAGCAGAATCGGACGTAGCCGGGGTTTCGGACACTCCATCAATGAGCTTCACCTCCTTGCCCTCTATTGTGTACGTGGCGTTTTTGTAATCGTCAGAAAATGTTGTCTTTCCTGTTTTATCAACCACGAGCGAAGAAGCTCCGAACTTAAATAAAGCCAAACTTACCAATCCAATAACAATAATGATTGCTCCTAAAAGTTTTTTATTCATACGGTAATTCTATCACGCATGCGCGCCGGGCACATAATTCATGCGTAACTTCTCTTGGATATATTATTGTCTCAACTTGACTGCGGGACCTGGACTCGAACCAAGATACCAGCATCCAGAGTGCTGTGTCCTACCATTAGACGATCCCGCAATGACTATTCCTTTTTAGGACGATAGTTTTTCCACAATACGCCAAAATGCTCTTTTTTTCAAGAAGGCGTTTGAGGTGGCTACGCGCGACCCTTTTTGTGTTTTACTGACGCTTTGATGAATGCAGTAAATACCGGATGAGGCTTGAGTGGGTTTGCCTGGAACTCAGGGTGAAACTGCGTACCGATGAAGAAGGGGTGAATGTCGGATGGAAGCTCGGCAATCTCCATGAGCGCTCCGCTTGGTGATTTTCCTGAGAAGATGAGGCCTTTGTCCTCAAGACGATGAATGTATTCAGGGTTTACCTCAAAGCGATGGCGATGGCGTTCTTCAATACTCAAGGTGCCGTAAATCTTGTGCGCGAGACTTCCCTTGGTAAGCTCGGCGGGATACGCACCGAGACGCATACTGTTGCCCATCTTTCTCTCTCTCAGGAGATCTTTTTGCGACTCCATGACATCAATCACGACATTTTTTGACATGGGATCAATTTCACGCGATGTCGCGTCGCGAAGATTGAGCACATGCTGTGCGTACTCAATAACCGCGAGTTGCATACCATAGCAGATTCCGAAATATGGAATCTTGTGTTCACGCGCATAGCGGACCACGTTGAGCTTGCCCTCAATCCCCCTTGATCCAAATCCTCCCGGCACGAGGATACCATCAAACTGATCAAGTTCTGAGAGAGGCGGACGCTTGCCCTCAAAAGTACTTGCGGAGAGCCAGACGAGGCGTGCTTTTTTGCCTTCATGAATAGCGGAATACTTGAGCGCTTCAATAACAGACAAATACGAGTCTGAGAGTACGAAATCTCCCGTATCAAAATATTTTCCCACAATGGCAATGGTCACCTCATCTTTCGCGCGGTGAGATTTTTTTACAAATTGCTCCCATTGTTTCCAGGACTCGGTCTTTCCTCGGCTTTTTTGTTTGAGCTTCCCAAGAATTTTTTCTCCCAGTTTGTCTTTTTCAAAATTTTGAGGGACATCATACACACTCTCTACGTCGGGTGCCGAGATCACATCCTCGGCGTGCGTGTTGCAAAAGAGGGCGAGTTTTTCTTTTCGCTTTGCATCAAGCGGTACATCACTGCGCGC
The DNA here is from genome assembly GCA_964457625.1 of uncultured Candidatus Saccharibacteria bacterium. Taxonomy (GTDB): domain Bacteria; phylum Patescibacteriota; class Minisyncoccia; order Phycocordibacterales; family UBA1550; genus UBA1550. The sequence goes on along the minus strand of CAYWES010000002.1, from coordinate 21,343 downwards.
GATAATAAAGTCAGGCTGAATACCGGCACTGTTTAACGCGCGTACGGCGTGCTGTGTGGGCTTCGTTTTCATCTCGCCCACTTTTGAAGGAGTAGGAAGATAGGAGACAATGACAAAGAGTACGTCGTCAGGATTCTTTATCTTCATCATGCGCGCCGCTTCTAGAAAGAGCACGTTTTCGTACTCACCTACCGTACCACCCACCTCAATGACTACGATCTCCGCGCCTGCCTTATCCCCTGCTCGCTCAATACGCTCTATGACTTCATGAGGGATATGGGGGACCACCTGCACACACTTGCCTTTGTACGCAAGCGCGCGCTCTTTTTCTATGACAGAGAGATACACACGCCCCGTCGTCATGTAGTTGTCGCGCACGAGAGGGTTTCCCAGGAAACGCTCGTAGTTCCCCATGTCCTGATCTGTCTCGTCACCATCATTCAACACAAACACTTCACCATGCTCTGTGGGATTCATGGTACCCGCATCGACATTCACATAGGGGTCGATTTTCATTGCCGTCACGCGATATCCATGTGACTGGAGAATCTTTCCGATTGAAGAGGTTGTAATACCCTTTCCCACTCCGGAAATAACCCCACCTACCACAAAAATATACTTGCGTGTTTTTTTCTTCATGAGCCCGTATGACTAGACCGATAAGTATTTACGGACAGCGAGATAACTCGAAGCCGCGCCCAGAATAATTCCCGAGAGAATGATAATGAAGAATATTTGAATAAAGTTTGCGACAAAATAATGGAGCAGATCTATGCCACCATAGAAGTTTGCCGTAGTCGCCTTGAGCCAGTACGTCAGGGGGTAAAAGATAATAATGGTGAGCACTCCCGACACAAATCCATACATAATCCCCTCCACAAGAAATGGTCCGCGAATGTACCCGTTGTTGCCTCCCACGAGACGCATCACCGCAATCTCATCGCGCGCGATGAATATCGCGAGGCGAATCGTATTGAAGGTAATGAGCACCGAGATACCAATCATAAGTGCTGTCACAACGGCGCCGAGTTTCTTCACTCCCGCGATAAGGCTGTTTAAACGATCAATGACAATTTTGTTGTCGTTGTAATTCACCTTGCTCACGATAGAAAGCGTGTCAGAGGCGAGTGCGCTGTTGTTCCCTTCAAGTGCTCGCGCAATCCCCTCGTACTGAGACGGCTCGCGTGCTTTGACATTGAGGACTGCGGTGAGAGGATTGTCTCCTATCTCGTCAAGCGCCTCAATGATACGGTGGTCGTTTGCGTGTCGTGCGCGAAATGCCGCGATTGCCTCGTCGGCAGAAATATAGACAACTTCCCTCACTTCAGGAAGCCTTTCGAGTTTTTCTTTGAAATCAAAGATCGCCGTCTCGCGCGCTCCCGGCGTGAGATAAATGTTGATGTCGATTTTATCCTCAAGCTCAGAGAGACCGGTGCTCAAGAAAGCGGTGAGGAGAAGCGTGGATGCAATCATAAAGAGCGCGACCACCATCACAAAGACCGCGGACAGCGAGACGCTCCCATTGCGCCAGAAGCTTATGAAACCCGATCGAAAAATTCTTTTTGTGGTTACCCAAAACATAGAGATTGTGCTTAAAATGATTGCTAATAATTATTTACAACGCGTATTTCCCCGTCGAATCATCGCGGACCACACGACCATGATCCATGGTGATGACACGCTTGCCAAGAGCTTCGACGACTCCCTTGTTGTGCGTGGTGAGGATTACGGTTGTTCCCAAGTCATTGATTTTTTTGAGAATCTGGATTATTTCGTAGGTGTTGATGGGGTCGAGGTTCCCCGTTGGCTCATCGGCAATGACAATGCTTGGATGATTTACAATAGCGCGTGCAATAGCCACACGCTGGAGCTCTCCGCCGGAAAGCTGGCGCGGGAAGTTCCACATTTTCCTGGAGAGATCTACGAGCTCAAGCACATGCGGTACGTCAGAGGCGATTTCTTCTTCAGTCTTCCCTGCCACCTCCATGGCAAAGGCGACATTTTCATATACTGTCTTGCTTGGGATGAGACGGAAGTCCTGAAACACGGCACCAATCTCACGGCGAAAGGAAGGAACATCTTTTGGCTTGAGCTCATGAATATCTACTGATTCAAAAGATACGGTTCCGCTGGTGGGCTTTTCTTCTCCGAGGAGGAGACGCATGAGCGTGGTCTTGCCCGCGCCCGAGTGTCCTACGATGGAAACAAATTCTCCGGGCTCTATAGAGAGGCGAACGTTTTCGAGAGCGACGGTACCATCACCATACACCTTCGAAATATTATCGAAATAAATCATACCCCTCCAGTGTACCAAATTTCGCCTGGAGTACAAACGTCCACCATACCCTTTCTTTATAAGTCCTTTTCCGCTTCAATAAAGATATCGAGATCCCCGTCTTCAAGGACAGCGTCTACGTTGCCCGTCTCCGCGCTGGTGCGATGATCTTTGACCATCTTGTAAGGGTGGAGCACGTACGAGCGGATTTGATTTCCCCATTCCACATCAGTGGTCTTGCTTATATACATACCACGCTCCGCGCTCTTTCGTTCTTCTTCTCTTTTTTTAAAAAGTTTTCCTTTTAGTATCTCTAGAGCACGGCTACGATTTTGTTCCTGGGAACGCTCGGTCTCAACATGCACCGCAATACCGGTGGGAACGTGCACCACGCGCACCGCGGTCTCGCGTTTGTTTACATTTTGTCCTCCCGGTCCTGACGAACGACTAAATTCCACAGAGAGGTCTTTATCAGGAATTTCCATATCATCATCCCCGTGTGCTTTAAAGTCAGGGATTACTTCGACCATGGAAAAGGACGTGTGGCGAAGTTTTTTAGCATTAAAAGGGCTGACACGTACGAGACGATGTACTCCTGATTCATGCTTGAGTGTGCCGTATACGGACTTGCCGTGGATTTCAAGCGTTATATTGCGGTACCCGCCATGATCATTTTTGTGTTCATGGAGCACCGCCCAAGAGAATCCCTTGCGTTCAAAAAACTTAAGATACATGCGCAAAAGTATTGCCGAAAAATCTTCGGCGTCATCGCCCCCTGCTCCGGAGAAAATCGTCATGACCGCATTTCCCTTGTCGTATTTTGAAGCACCCGCGATACGGTCTTTGAGCTCGGCGATTTCTTTGAGTGTTGCCTGCGCGGCGTGTTTGTCATTCCAAAAATCAACCGCGTTCATGCGCCCCTCAAGCTCTGCCAGATGAGCCAGCAAATCATTCTTGTTTGTCTCTTTGTCCATTAAGAGAGAGTATAGCAAATACTTCTTTTGGAGCCACCTCGCAGATATCAGGATCGGTCACAGGTTACTAAGTGTGCTCGACTGAGTACAGCCTGTGCGCACTAAGTACCTTCGACCCCGGCTCGCTACCTCGTTTCACTCGGTATAGCTCCGCCTTTCAATCCTGCCGGAAGCTACCGCTTCCTGAGGTGGCTCAAACGCTTCGCTTATTGAGCCACCTCGCAGGATCGAACTGCGGACCTTTTCGTTACGAGTGAAATGCTCTACCGACTGAGCTAAGGTGGCGTATTATACTGTGTGCACGGGAGCCAATGACCAGAATCGAACTGGTGACCTTTTCCTTACCATGGAAATGCTCTACCGACTGAGCTACATTGGCTTCTTTGATACCAGGCTACGATACACCATTTTTGCACTTTTTTCAAATGCGCGTATCCCTCAAAAATGTGTTTGAAATTATTATGTTTTTTTGCTAAAGTGGTCCTGTATATGTCGGCGAGCTGATTTGGTCGTATGCACACCAATACTCACTTGCGGACAATAAATCAAACAGGTAATTAAAATTATGTCGGCGTAGCTCAGGTGGTTAGAGCACAACACTCATAAAGTTGGGGTCGGAGGTTCAAATCCTCCCGTCGACACCCGTTTCTGGTAGTTTGTCCTAAAAAGGATTTTCTGCTAAAGTACGGCAGGTGCGATTGTGCTGATTTAGTTGTAATTGCACATAGTAATGCGGTCGTAGCTCAGCTGGTTAGAGCACTGCCCTGTCACGGCAGGGGTCGTGGGTTCGAGTCCCATCGACCGCGCAGAATATAGTTAGGCCCTTATGTGAATACATAGGGGCTTTACTATATTACCGTCGGATTGCGGGAGCCCTCTCGGTCACGAGTTACTAAGCAAAATCCTTCGCTTCGCTCGGATTTGTGCTAAGTACTCTCGACCCCGCCTCGGCTTCTCGCTTCGCTCAATATGCCTGTGGCTTTCGATTCGGGACGCAGGGCACGCAGGTCCCCTGCTCTTTCCCTAACAAGAAATAAAAATAACCCTGGGTCGTTTCGACCCAGGGTTATTTTTATTTCTTGTTGCGGGAGCCCGAATCGAACGGGCGTCTTCAGGTTATGAGCCTGATGAGATACCGCTACTCCATCCCGCTATGTATCCGTGCATAGTATCACGTTTACAAGAAAAAGCAAGGGGATATCGCTTACAAGAATCCAAGCTCCTTAAACACATTTTCGTATTGATGAATAGCGTCTCGAGCAACCTTGTGTGAAAAATCCATAGTTGTCCCCTCGTGAGCAATTTGATTACGTACTTTATGCGCATTCCACGCGTCTTGATACGATTTAAGTTCTTGAGGATTAATTGCTTTAAGTTTTTCTCCGAGAGTTTCTCCTTGGTATCCACTCCGCGCGAGTACTTCGTCGAGCATTTCGTCTGCTTCGAGGACGGCAAGTTTCCACTCAGCAGGATTCTCAGAAGCAAGATGGTTTTGTATCACCTCCCACTGAATCGTCATCTCCTTCTCTCCTACTTCTTCAGGATGAATTGGTTCGTACTGTTCGTGATCAATGTGATGGATATGGTCGTAGCGACGTTTCAACACATAGATGGCACCAAGAAGGAACACCCCGGACACCACGAGAAAACTTTTGAGCGCGAGGCTCGCGTATGTTATCGTCGCCTGACCGGGGCCCTTCCCTAAAAGAAAGTTCCAAAGATTTTTAAATACTTCTCCGGAGAGGACCGTCTCAAGCGTGATGGGAGTAATCGTATTCCCAATATACACAACGCCTCCTATTGCGAGCAAAATAAGCAAATCACGCATAAGGTCATCCCATGTAAGAAATGATTTTACGATACCCCCTTTTGATCCTCCGTGTGACATGATTGGTATTAATTATTATTCTTTTCAAAATCCTCTCCGACCAAAAAGAGTGATTCTTCGTGAAAATGTGGCGCAATAAACTGAATCCCTAGAGGAAGACGGGCTGTTCCTTCTTCTACAAACCCCGAGGGGACGGAGATTGCGGGAAGCCCCGCGATATTCACCGGTACCGTAAAGATATCCGCGAGATACATCTGGAGCGGGTCCCCCGACTTTTCTCCCAAAGCAAATGCCGGTGAGGGTGCGGTGGGTGTCGCGATGATATCCACGTCCGCAAATGCTCGTACATACTCCTCTCGAAGCATTTCACGAACCGCGCACGCACGACCGTAGTATGCATCGTAATACCCACTTGAGAGTACATAGGTACCCAAGAGAATACGGCGACGAACCTCGGGACCAAACCCTTCTCCGCGAGTACGCATGTAGTCATCGAGGAGATTTTCTCCATCAACGTGCAGCCCATATCGCACACCATCAAAGCGTGCAAGATTTGAAGAAACTTCCGCAGGCATAATGATGTAGTACACAGAGAGACCGTGCGCGAGGCTCGGCATAGAAATATCACGAATCTTGTAGCCGGCTGACTCAAGGTTCTTGAGAGATTGCTCAAAGTTTTCAACAACACGAGGATCAACTCCCTTTGAGCGCACAAAATCAAACGGTACGCCAATCACTTTTGGGTTTTTTGTGGAAGCGTTCCTTGCGACAAGGTCATCGGGATATGAAGTACTATCAAGAGGGTCATTTCCTTTGATTGCGGAAAAGAGAATGCGCGCGTCCCCTACCGTTTTTGTAAAAGGTCCTATCTGATCAAGAGAAGACGCCATTGCCATGAGTCCGGACCGAGACACGGTGCCATATGTCGGCTTGAGACCCACCACCCCACAAAACGCAGCCGGCTGACGAATAGATCCTCCCGTATCAGAGCCGAGCGTAGCGAGTGCGGTATGAGCGGCGAGTGCTGCCGCAGACCCACCCGATGAACCCCCGGGAACACGTGTCGTATCGTGAGGGTTTTTCGTAGGACCGAATGCTGAGTTTTCTGTAGAGCCTCCCATGGCAAACTCATCCATGTTCGTGCGCCCAATAAAAATCGCTCCCGCATCACGAAGTTTCTTTGTGACAAACGCATCATAAGACGCCTCGTAGTGCTCAAGCATCTTTGACGCGGCGCTCGCTTTTCTCCCTTTGATGAGAATATTATCTTTCATCGCGAGAGGGATCCCGGTAAGTGCTGTTGCCGTGCCGTCCGCAAACATGTTCTCCGCACGAACAATCTGCTCCTCTGTATCAAAAAGCTCAAGGTATGCGTTGAGGTCACCTGACTCTTTCGCGCGCAAGACTGCGGAATCTACGAGCTCACGGACAGTGAGCTTCTTTTCTGTAAGAAGCTTGTGTGCCTCGGTGATAGTGAGTGTTGAGATATCCATGCGTATGTTAGAGGATTTTTTTTACCACAAAGCGGTCTCCCTCGCGAGAAGGAGCGGCACGAAGGATGTCCTCGGTAAACGTGCGTGCTTCATAAGGATTGATATCCTCGCGGAGAACATTGCAAAGTTCCCCCGCTTCAGGAAGAGGTAAATCAGCAGCTACGCTTTTAATCTGAGAGACATACTCGAGAATTTCTTCGAGGTCTTCGCGCAACACATCTTGCTCCGCTTCAGAAACACGGATGCGCGCGAGATTGGAGAGATGCTCAATGTCGGAACGGAGAATTGCCATATTTAGAGGCATTATACCACATATACACGCGACAAAAAAGAACGCCTTCCCGACTATGGAAGCATGTTGAGAAACTCTTTTTCGCCAATCACTCTTACACCAAGGGCTTGCGCTTTCGTAAGTTTTGAGCCGGGATTATCACCCGCGATGACAAGAGACGTTTTTGAAGAAACACTCTCCACAACTTCTCCCCCAGCCTCACGCACGCGCTCCTTTGCGGTGTCGCGACTGAGACTTGAAAGCGTACCCGTGAGAACGACGGTAAGTCCCGAAAAAGGTCCGGCTTTTTTCGGAGTCTTCTTTGGATTTTCTATCGTCACGTGCGAGAGGAGGCGCTTCAAGAGTTCTATATTATGCGCGTCATTAAACCAAGAAACAAGTGACTCTGCCACCACGCGCCCCACACCATACATTCCCGCAAGATCATCAACAGATGCTTTGCGGAGCACTTCAAGACTTCCAAAATGCTCCGCGAGATCGTGCGCCGTCTCTTCACCTACATGCTCTATGGAAAGCGCGGTAATAAACTTTGCGAGAGACACACGCCGAGCAGCATCAATGGACGCAACGAGTTTCTCGGCAGACTTCTTGCCAAAGTGGGGCAAGGGAATGAGGTCTCCTACCGTGAGCATAAAGAGGTCATCAACGTTGCCAATAAGCTCCGCGTCAAGAAGTGCATCAATAATGTTGGGCCCACATCCATCGATATCAAATCCTTTTTTTGAAACAAAATAATGAAACTTTCTGCTTTTTTGTGCGAAGGAATCTTTGTTGACACAACGATACGCAACCTGCCCCGGAATGCGCTCAATAGGGCCGCCACAATCTTCCACGTATTCAGGAAACGTATAGGGCTTTTCTTTGCCTGTGCGAAGGTCTTTGAGTACCATGACAATATCGGGAATCACGTCCCCTGCTTTCTGGAGTACCACCGTGTCCCCCACGCGCACATCAAGACGCTTGATTTCATCTTCATTGTGGAGCGTCGCGCGCGATACCGTAGTCCCCGCGACCGACACGGGGCTGAGGTGCGCGACAGGAGTCACGACGCCCGTACGCCCCACCTGGAGCACAATATCTTCTACGATGGTCGTCACCTGCTCCGCAGGGAACTTAAACGCGATACCAAAACGCGGGGCTTTCCCGGTATAGCCCAGAGCATCCTGATATACTTTTTCGTTCACTTTCACCACGATGCCATCCACCCAATAATCTTGCTTTAATGCTTTCTTTTGCCAAGTCTCCCAATACCAAATCACGTCTTCAATTGTTTTGCATTCCATGAAATGCGAGTTCACTTTAAAACCGAGCGTGCGAAGTGCTTTGAGTTCGGCAAGCTGTGTCTCTGACTCATCTCCTTTTCCTATATCATAGATAAACGCGTCGAGTTTGCGCTCCGCGGCAATACGCGGGTCAAGCTGACGCATAGACCCTGCGGCAACATTGCGTGGGTTTGCAAACGGTTCTTCTCCGCGTCGCGCGCGGACCTTGTTTTGTCGTACGAGCTCTGATTTTGTCATATACACCTCTCCCTCCACGACGAGCGAAATAGGCTCGCTCAGGGCAAGGGGGATGGATTCAATCGTGCGCACATTGCTCGTCACATCTTCTCCCACCGTACCATCCCCTCGCGTCGCTCCCGTCACGAGTGCCCCATCTACGTATTCGAGTACCACCTTGAGTCCATCAATCTTGAGCTCGCATGTGTACGTAGGAGAGACATCTCGCTTGAGTGCGTCTTTGAGAAAGCGCTTCACGCGTGTATCAAACTCGCGCATTTCCTCAGGACTAAATGCGTCATTAAAAGACCACTGAGAAACTTTGTGAGGAACTTTTTTAAATGCCTTGAGTGGCTCCCCCGCCACGCGCTGAGAAGGAGAGTCAGGAGTGATGAGCTCAGGGTACGCTTCTTCAATCAACACAAGCTCGTGCTTGAGGGAGTCGAGCGCTTCGGGAGAAATCTCGGAACTATCGTGCACGTGGTACAGGGTGCGGTGCTTTTCGATTGCCTTGCGCAACACAAGAAGACGCTCTTGGGCGTCTTCTTGTGTTTTTGGAAGTGAATTCTTTTTCAAGGGCATGTCTAATCAATTGAAGAGTATGTAATCTGGAGCGCGCGTTCAACACGACGAGAATTTTCAGAGCCACAGGCGTCATTGTAACCACGCGCTTGGATTGATGTCCGGCCCGGCACAGAAGTTTTATCAATTCTTATATTGGTACATCCTCCACTTAATGTAGGGAGATTTACTCCGTCTTCATTATTCACAGTGGCAAAAAAACTCCAAGGCTGACCAAAACACTCCGCAATTTCACTAGAGTCCAAACGTCCTTGATGGAGATCCCAATACAGCGCGCATTCAAAACCGCTGTCCGCGGCAGCAAACGCAACCTGTGTTTCCCTCCAGTACGAAGAAAAGAGGAGTGATTTGTACGTGCGCTCATACACACCAAGCCCCACCGCGAGCACAAGGCTTGTCATAAGAACCGCGATCAAGAGCGTGGCCCCCCGTTGTGTTGATGTATTGTGTAGTCTTTTTTTCATAAGGAAATGATACGTGGTGTGTTCTTATGGTGCCACATTGGGTTCATCGATATGGAACAATGTTTCCGTCACGACGATGTTTCTATTGGCTCCTCCTTGAGATTGCCAAGAGACCGTTGCGGTGACGTTGAGCTCGCGATTATCACTACTACTACTAGAGACTTGAATTGTTCGCGAGAACTTTGTATCAAGGAAACCGCCTCCCTGCCCTTGGGTATATTCTCCCGAGCCAGGATCTTGTCTAACTCTTTCCGATCCAGTACTAGAGAGGGTTCTATTGTCCACATAAAATGTTCCGATGAGTCCTTCGTTCCACAATCCTCCTCCCCACCCCCTCAGCATATTAGAATCTCTCTTTTGGCGCACCATTTCTATCCCCTCTTGAGCGAGGTTCACTGCAATCATCTGATCACGCGCATGAGAAATCTGAGAAAGTGTACCACCAATAACCGAGAGAGGTCCCGCGACCGCAACGAGAAGAATCGTAATGGCGACCATCGTCTCAATAAGCGTAAACCCCTTGTTGTGTGGTTTTTTAAAAGTCATATGCGCGCTGTGTTACCGTCGTCTGCAAAGAAAATCCTGAATCAAAAACCCCCGAGGTGCTTCCGCGTATGATGATGGTGACGTAGGGTTGGATGGCATCACCTCGCGTAGATCCATTCACAAAAAAGGTAAGGCCGGTAATTTCAATTTCGGGTGAGGTTGCACGAATAGATACTTCTTCTTCAAACTCTCCCCCTGCGGAGCGCTCTCTCATGATAGCTCCGTCGTCTAGATAATAAGAAACGCGTCTGCCATCCTGATCAGTGAAGGCAATACGCGTATTATTATCATCGCCAAAAAGACAATCTCTTACAGGTGGTGGGACCGAAAGACTTACCATGCCACCGCACTCGTACGCCGTCCCCGTGCGGAGTCTACGGGTCATGTCTTCGAGGGTTACCGCGAGGTTATCCATTGCGATACGCGTGGTACGAGACTTGCGATCCGCGTTTATGACGGTGAGAAAGGAGCTGGACGCCACAAAGAGCACAATGGTAAAGAGCCCGATTGAAACAATCATCTCTACCAAGGTGAACCCACGTATGGTTTTTGAAATCTTTTGCATATGATTATTCGCTCTCAACGGAAAGTTGTCCCGCTTTTGTCACCGTGACGTGCGCCGATTTTTCATTCGCATTGGTAACGGTAATTACCGCCTCGGAATACTCCTCCCCACTGCTATTTTTGATAGTCGCGCTGGGATCAGGACGCTTGAACGTAATGGATACATTATCACATGGGGAACTATCGCAAAAAATATCCGCAACACTCACCCCTGAAGGGAACGGTACTACACGAATTGTTTCATCGGGGCTTGAGTTAAAAATCTGATTCCCTAGTTCGCCGTCCTCTGAGAATAATCGAAATGAAGATGCCCCCTTCTCAACATATACTCCATACACACAGGAGAAATCGTTACAGATTGCCAAAGAATCACCTCCACGTGAACCAATACCATAAATCTGCGCCTCTCGAATGGAGAGCACAAGGCTTTCCCCCGCATTTACGAGATCGGTATTACTGGTAAAGGAGCGATAGTTTGCGAGCACAACCCCCACGAGTACTGTAAAGATTGCTACCGTAATAAGAAGCTCAATCATCGTGAATCCGGAAACGCGCGAAGAATGTGCTGTGTGACGAATCATGAAAACAGAGAGAAAAAATGTATCGTCCCGTCAAACAACGAGGCTTGCGTAAAGTATACCACGGCAACCGCGGCAATGAGAAACGGCCCAAAAGGCACCTCACTCTGCATCGTCAGATTGAGTCCGATATATCTCGGTGCGTAGCGCGCAAGGAGCCGTTGCGCCCCCATGAGCGAGAGAACCCACGCCGCGCCCATCCAAAAGGCATAGAGGAGCGCGGTCGCCCCCAGCGCAGGACCGAGAAACCATCCGATGCCGAGCGCGAGCTTACCATCACCGAGCCCAATCCACTCTCCTTCCGATATCCACCACAAAAACCAAAACGGGAAAAAGAAAAGAAGTCCTGCAAGAATCGTCCACACCGCGGGAACATCAAACGCCACCGGATACCCATGCACGTAGACAAACCAGACAAACGCAAGAAGTGCAAAGACGAGTACCATGGTGTCGGGGATAATCTTGTGACGGATATCGTAAACCGCGATAACGAGAAGTGTAGAAAATACCGCCAAGAGATAGAGTGTCTCAAGGAGAGGCTTTCCCAGCGCGACCACCGCCACAAATATTCCCGCGGTCAAAAGCTCCACAAGCGGATATTGCCAAGAGATCCGCGTACCGCATCCGACACATCGCCCACGCTGTACAAAAAAACTCAATAACGGAATAAGCTCGTGCCAAGAGAGAACCTTCCCACACGTAAAACACTGGGAACGCCCCTCCAGCGGAGAGAGGCTTGTGTGGAAACGATAGATAATGACATTCAAGAAACTCCCAATGAGTGCTCCCAAAATACCCGCGCACAATAAAAGCATGAAAACCTGCATCGCTCTATTCTATCATACGCGTTGTTTGGGCGCTCGTTTTATTTCAATCAAACAAAAACCCGCCGTATGGCGGGTTTTTTGTGGAGAGAGGTTCCTCAAAATGATTAATTACAAGCTGCTCCAGCATATGCTGTAGCGAGAGTAGTATAGGGAACATCGCTATTAGTCCTATCGCGCGCGACGCCTGTGGAGTCAACACACCAAACCCCCGATGTCCTCAAGGCGCTTGCAACAACCCACGCGCCAGCATTGCTAACACAGTCTACTCGATCCTGCCCTCCCGCAGCACTTCTTGTAGAAGCAAGGGCTGCCACCACCGTTGCGTTACCACAAACATCCTCATAACTATTAGGAGTAGCGGAATCATAAACAATTTCCGCTTGTACACGAATGTTGCTTAGGTTCGCCTTTATTGACGCGTCCGCGCCGAGACTTCGCACGTCGTTCAATCTCGCAAGCACCACCGAAGCGAGGAGGCCAATGATGGCAATCACCACGAGAAGCTCAATCAATGTAAATCCTTTGTTTGTTTTCATAAAAACCTTTTTCTTATAACGTATAAGCACGTTATGGATAATGCACAATAAATAAAATATCAAATCCGAGAGAGCGACATGGCCATGAGGCGCCCTCTGCCGGTCGGATAGGAGCATTATATCATGGGTGTATTTTGAGGCGCAAGGATTCCCGCGTGAGAGCACTTCCCCTTAGATACCTCCCGCAATTTGGTAGATAGGCACAAGTACCGAGGCGAGCACGCCTCCTACACCGATACCGAGCGCCACAATCATGGCGGGTTCAATCATGGAGAGCACGGTTGCAATCGCCGTATTTACTTCGCGTCGATAAAAGATTGAGAGCTTGTTCAAAATCTCAGAAAGCTCGCCTGTCTCCTCTCCCACCTTTACCATTTGCACGAGCACGCTCGGTATTTCTTTTTCATGTTTTGCGAGAGCTCCGGAGAGAGGAGCTCCACCTTTCACTTCCACGGCAACATCCTCAAAGACCTTGCGATACACATCACTCCCCACAATACGCGAACTAATCTCAATCGCGCGCACCATGGAAATACCACTGGAGAGCATCGTCTGCATGTTGTCTGAAAAGCGTGAGAGATAAATCATGCGATAGAGCTCACCTATGCCGGGGGTAGCAAGCTTGGCACGCTCAAGGGTGTCCGTCCCCTGTATTGAACGCCATGAGAGAAAGAGCCCCAGCGCGAGGACCACGGAGGCAAAGAGTCCATAGTCTACCAAAAATTCACTGATGAAAATGACCACTTTGGTATAGAAAGGAACATCCTGACCGCTTTCAATGATAATGACGGAGAGCTTGGGGATGACGAGCGTCATCATGAGAATCATCACCACAAAGAATGTCATCACCACAAAGGCGGGATAGACGAGAGCGCCACGCGCTTTTGACATGAGCTCGTACGAGCGCTCCAAGTACTCTGCAAGGGACTTGAAGGTTTCCGCAAGCTTTCCGGACTCCTCTCCCGCGCGTACCATGTTGACATAGAAGTCAGAAAAGATTGCCGGATGTTTGTAGAGCGCGTCTGAGATAGCGACACCGTTTTGGACGTCGTCAGATATCTCTGTAAACTTGCGCGCGATGACGGGATTTTCTGCTTCGTTTGCCAGGAGGCGAAAGGTCTTGAGCGCGGGCACATGCGCGTCAAGAAGCGTCGCGATTTGTCGTGATATGATTGATACTTCCTTTGCGGATACGCGCGTCAAAAAAGGTATTTCGTAGTTGAAAATGTTGCGTTCTTCCGCGGGATGCACCGACACCACCACCATACCGCTTCGCTGAAGGGTATTCACCGCGGCGTCTTGATTTTGTGCCTCAATCTCGCCGAGCGTTTCGACACCATCTTTGTTTACTACTTTGTAAGAAAAAAGCATACCATTTGAATACTGTTACCAGCCTTGGAGCACGCGCTCAAGGCTTTTTTTGTTGGGTGAATAAAGAATAGCATGCTCGGGAGTAATCTCCCCTCTGCGCACCAAATCCGCGAGACATCGGTTCATATCAATCATGCCGTCTTTCATCCCTGTCTCAATAACGACATCTAGCTCGTGCGTACGTCCATCGCGAATGAGCGCCGAAACTGCCGTGGTATTGAGCAAGAGTTCGTACGCGGGAATAAGCCCCCCGGAGACACGTGGGACAAGACGCTGAGAAAATACTCCCAAGAGAGATCCTGCGAGCTGGACACGAATCTGATCCTGCTGTTCTGCAGGGAAAGAGTCGATAATACGATCGATAGTCTGAGATGCGGTGTTTGTGTGGAGGGTGGAGAGTACGAGGTGACCGGTCTCTGCGGCAGTTACCGCAGCAGAAATGGTCTCCAAATCACGCATTTCTCCAATCATGATAACATCGAGATCCTGGCGGAATGATGCTTGGAGAGCACTTTTGAAATCACGTGTATCAATACCCGCCTCGCGCTGGTCGACGATGGATTTGTCGGGGGTAAAGAGATATTCTACAGGATCTTCAATGGTCACAATATGCGCGGAACGATCTTTGTTGATGATATTTACCATTGAGGCAAGCGTTGTTGATTTGCCCTGCCCTACAGGACCCACGACGAGGAAGAATCCTTGCTTCTTTCTGGTAAATATTTCAAGGACTGAGGGAAGATTTAATTCCTCAAGCGTTTTGATATCAGAAGATATCGCGCGGAGTGCTATTCCGACAACTCCCTTTTGATAAAACGCATTACCTCGGAAGCGTCCTTTCCCCTGAAAATCATACGAAAAATCTATTTCTTTATTTTCAAGAAAACGCTCCATAAAAGACGGAGTAATGAGCTCCCCCAAAAGACCGAGGGTGTCATTCTCCGAAAGCTCGGGTAGGTTGCTCAAGGGGACCAGATTTCCCGAGACACGAAAGGTGGGATGATGCCCCACCGTCAAGTGCACATCAGAAGCACCGCCCGCAAGCGCGCGCGTCACAATGTCCTCAAGAATGATTTTGTAATTTTCTGTTGCCATACGAGATATTATTCCACTTCTGCAAACGTCTCCCCGCCCGCGAGCACCGTCTCCACACGGAGCACCACTTCTGAAGGAGTAGCGGACGCCTTTATCACGTACCCATTTGCCCCGAGCGCACGACCTCGCTCGATATCCTCAGGCTGACCAAGATTTGAGAGTATGATGATACGTGCCGTAGGAGCAAGTCCTTCTTTTTTGATGGTCTCAAGAAGCTCAAACCCATCCATAGTCGGCATGACCAAGTCGAGGAGCATAATATCAGGCACGAGCCCTTCGCGAAGCTTTTGCAAAGCATCAATGCTTCCGAGTGCTTGGATAACCTCAAAACCCTTCTCGTTGAATTTGAAGGTGTACATATCGAGGAGAAACTTGTCATCGTCAATAATGATAATCTTTCTTTTTTGAGCTTCAGTCATGATTTCTTAAGTATACAACCTTTTTCTCAACAAACACAATACTCTACAATGTGTTCACTTCCTGGAACGAGACCGTGCCTTCCATGGATTTAATAATCGCGTCTTCTTTCATGGTAAGCATTCCCTTTCTGCGTGCAGCCTCCCAAAGGCGTGGCTCGGTAGGCTCACTCAAAATAATATTTTCTATCTCGTCATCAATCGTAAACACTTCAAAGACGCCCATACGTCCGCGCATACCCGTTGTACACTCGGCGGTTGGCACCGCTTCGGTGAGGGGGCGATTGAGATTGATTTCTTTCTTAAACTCTTCCGGAAGGTCGGCAAACTGACGCTCAACCATGGCATTGACAGCGTTGTCTTGGATCGGCTTCGCACCTCCCGGGCAGGTGACACGTACCAAGCGCTGTGCGATAGAGAGAACGAGCGTAGGCGCAATAAGATAGGGATCAACTCCCATATCGACGAGACGAGGAATGGCGCCGATGGCGGTATTGGTGTGGAGCGTTGAGAGCACGAGGTGACCGGTGAGTGCCGCCTGGATGGCAAGCTCTGCCGTCTCCTTGTCGCGGATCTCTCCCACCATGATGACATCAGGGTCCTGGCGAAGCGTCGTGCGAAGTCCGCTCGCAAAGGTAAATCCAATCTCCGCGCGCACTTGAGACTGGCTTACTCCCGGAATATTGTATTCCACAGGGTCTTCGAGAGAGAGAATGTTTTTGGTCTCCTTATCAAGCGCGTTCAACATTGAGTACAGGGTCGTTGATTTACCCGAGCCCGTTGGCCCCGTAATGAGGATGAGTCCATAGGGACGCTTGAGTGCAGATGTCACCAGCTCATAATTCTTTTTACTAAACCCTGTCTCCGCGAGCGTGCGGAGGCCACGCTGAGAGTCAAGAATACGCATTACAACTTTTTCACCGTAGTATGCCGGGAGCGTGGAGACACGAAAATCCACCTTGCGTCCATCAATACGTGCCGAAAATCTGCCGTCTTGAGGTTTGCGTTTCTCGTCGAGTTTGAGGTTTGCAAGAATCTTAATGCGCGCGGAAAGAGAACTGTGAATATTCGCAGGAAGAATAAGACTGGTGAAAAGCTCTCCGTCCACGCGAAATCGTACGCGAACATTCTCCCCCATATGCTCAATGTGTACGTCAGAGGCGTTTCCTTCGGTCGCATGGCGCAAAATCACCGCAGTAATCTTTGCCACAGGAGCATCAGCAACAACGTGCGCGTTCTTTCCCACCTTTTCTTCTGTCTCCTCTGTGGGCTCAGCGGGAGGGAGCGCCCCGCGCGCGTCATTGATATCCACTTCAAGCTCGGAGAGTGCCTTGGTTACTTCTCCGGAAAGCCCGCGGTAACTTTCTATAATACTCTTGAAATCCTCATCACTGATGAGAAAAATTTTAAAGGGCATACCGAGTTTCGTGGCGATAAACTGAAGCGCGTCACGTGCTTCAATATTTTCCGGATCGGTAACACCAATCTCCAAAACTCCATTTTTCACACTAAGCGGAGCAAAATGATAATACGACGCAGAATCTTCGGGAATGTATTTCAGGACTTCATGGGCAACGCCCTTCCCCGCAAGGTCACGCGTAGGAAGACCAAAATAAAGACCTCGTTGTTTGAGAATATCTTCTTTGGAAACACCCACGCTCAACATAATCTCCTCAAGAGATTCCCCCGCATCCAGACGTTTCGAAAGTTCCGGTACGGATTCCTTGGGGATGAGGGCGTTTTTTACAAATGTATCAAAAATTGCCATGAGAAATATTATATGAGGAACCCTCCCTGCGCGTTCGGAGCATCCTTCAAAATCTAAAGGACATCCGAATCTTCTTCCTCTTCTTCAGGTGAAGAAGGTTGTGCAGGAGTATTGAGAGGGTTTTGTGCCGGGGGCTGAGAAATTACCGGTGCCGAGACGGGGGCAAAAGACTGGCTCAACTGTTGAATGGCTCTCCTTTCTGCCTCCTCATAGCCTAAGCGCCAATCAGTTTTCCAAAAAGGATACTGGCGCCCAACCTCCACCCCGGTGGGGACCGGACCGGAAAGATCACGCAAGGTAGCGAACGCAGGACTTCTCAAGAGTGACGAGGAGGTTTGTACGGCAGCATCAAGTGTTCTCAAATCTCGTACTGTCCTTGCAACCTCAAGACTTGTAACGAGTGGATCACGTTCTCCTTGGGAAGATGTTTGTGGGGTCGCAACGACTTCTACCTCATTTCTGAAGGTTGTATACCCGAAATACGCCACCACAAGAAAAAGCAAGGAGGTGATGACATTGATGATGAGGCGAGGGTTTTTTTGTTGCTTCATGGTGTTTATTTAAGTGAATAGGTCTCTAGCTCGACCGCGTACTGATAGAGTGCCAGAGAAGGATTGCTTGGGGCAGAGGCACCTGTGGAAGTCACTGTGTATGGCTGAAATGTCACTGACGTAATAGTAAACAATCCGAGACTCTTCTCAAAGTTGTCCAAGAGCTCCTGAAAACCCGTGTATGTGGTGATTACAGAGAAGCTCGCGGTTGTTTTTTGATAGGCGCTTCCTGAAGCAGATTCACTATCTGCACCGAGCTGACGGAGCGCGATAGAGCTTGCTCCCGTTGCCCCCGGGGTACCCGCTCCTCCGGAGGCGCCATTACCACGCTCCCCTATTTTTATGTCTGTTATGGCAAATCCCCCAATAGCGCCGATATATTTAATCGTGTTGGCAAGACGAATAGGGTCTACTGTTTCAGGGAGAAATGTGTTGAGTTTTTCGTAGGTAGCTTGTGGAATTTCGTTGAGCGTCCTGGTGGTATTTGTAATAAGAGAACTGATAGTGCTCACGTCTTCAAAAGCGGCATTAATCGTTGCAAGGTCTTCTTTATTCAACTCAACACGATCATACATTGATGTTACGTAAACCAACGCAAATCCTGCGGAGAGAAGAATGATGATGAGGGCGAGAATTGATTTAAACATAATGATTACCAAAATTTAACATATGACCACCACGCACTCCAGAACGGCTGTTGCTCAGGAACAGGAGAAACGAAGTCCATCTCAAAAGGGCTTCCTGTTCCGGCATCAAGACCACCAGAGGGGAGGATAATCAATCCTTCGGGTGAAGGAATCTCTCCAAACTCTGTCGTTGAGAAATTCTCTTCTGAAAAGTCAGAAAATACCGGTGTGTTTTCAAGTGATGCGTCAAAGAACATCGGAGAAGAAGACGGTACCTCTAAGGATATCTCAGGAACGGGGAGACTCCCCAACAAGCCCCCAATCTGCTCTGACGCACCACTCTCCCCCGATTGAGCACCGCGTCGGCTCAGATAGTCTGTATACAAGAAGAATCCCGGAACAAACTCTAAGTGCGCGACAAATTCCACGGTACCAAAACGTGTGAGAGTTATCCCCGTGAACGTAGCATGAGCGAGCTCGGTGTGTCCTGAAAAGATATCAGACTGATACGCGAGTGCCGCGTAGGAAGGAGCTTCTCCCCGAAGCTCCAATGCGAATCCCGTCTCGGCTCGTTTGAGAGAAAAATTGCTGTAGTAAATATTCGAGAGTGTATTGTTGTTTAAAAACTCAAAGACAGGAGTAACCACGGTATGATTATCGAGAAGCTCTTTCGCAATACTCGTACGCGCTTGAAACGTACGCGCATTTTCAATATTTTGATCCTGGAGAAATCTCTGTCTTGAGTTTTCGGCACTCTCGATGTTTGTTTGAATATTCCTCTCAATGCTTTCGTTATAGACAAGGAGCACGATATACGCCCCGACACTCACCACGAGTGCTACGACTGCCAAAAAACTAAACAAGCTCCTCGGTCGACGTCGCGCGAGGAACGCTTGTTCACGAACGAGTGCGCTTTTGGGAACGAACGAGACTTTTTGTTGGTCGACCATGATATCCAGTATATTATATAATACTTTATTATCTATTCACAAGGGATACGAGGCCTTGTGGTGTGGATTACTCTTCCAATCCCTTGAGAGCCACTCCTATCGCGGGAGTAAATACGGGGTTTAATGACGAAAGTGTACCATCAAGAAACGCAGGAGTATCAACGCGCGCAAACGGATACGCAATATCCACAGGAACTCCCGGGAACTTCGCTTCCACGAGTTTGGACAATCCCGCGAGACGAGATGTCCCACCGGTAAGGATGATACGCTCAATGCGCTTGCCGTGCTTTTGCCCAAAGGCTTCTGCAAAGCGTACCGCTTCCGTGAAGAGGTTTATGACAAAAAGCTCCGCGACCGCGCGCACATCGCGACCGCGATCTTCCCCGATCATCCCCGTGGTGCACTTTATCGTCTCTGCTTCCGCAAAAGGAACATTGATTGAGCTTGAAAGTCCCGTAGTTATATCCTGTCCTCCCACAGACGACACGTGGGAGGACTTGAGCGCCCCTCCATCAATAATATAAAACTTCGTTGTGCTTGCTCCCATATCCACCACGAGCGTGGTGCGGAGGTCGCGTCCCACCGCGGCACGAAGCGTACTAAATGTTTCAATCTCAATGTGAGATGTATTCAGAGGTATTCCCGCTCCACGTCGTATCGCGTCATACTTTGCGAGGACATCATTGTGAATCGCCGCGATAACCACTTCTATGGTGGACAGAGGCGCGGAAGTATCTTCCTTTTTCTTAAGAGAAGGAAGCGCGTGCTTTTCTTGAGGAAGTGACCACCAGTCCACAGATACTTCACTCATCGGTACGGGAATATACTTGCGTGCCTCGTTTTGGACCATGCTTTCAAATTCCTTTTTTCCCACCTGAGGGAGATTTGCAAAAGAAAGAAGGCTCGCTCCCACGGGAATCGTAAGGAGCGTGTGCTCGGGAGTAACACCCATCTCACGAAGTGCGTCACGGAGTGCGTCGGCAGTCTTTTCCGGAGAAAGTGCGACGGCCTGCCCTTGCGCGAGTCCCGTGCGAGGACCGAGAGAAATCTCGGCGTAATTTTTCAACACCGCGAGCTCGTCAACCTTCTCCAGGTGAACGATCTTGATAGACGAAGTACCGATATCAATACCGATACTGTGTTTTTTGTGAGCTGCGTTAAACAGCCGTTTGAATGAATCAAGGAATGAAGCCATGTGCTGTGGTACTATACCCAGAGTATACCACGTGGAAAAAATTTTTTCTCAATATAGAAAGGAACATATCCTGTTCAAGGGTACTGCCCACGCCCTGCGTCTGCTTCTTGATACTCTGTTCCCCGATGCATGCATCGGGTGCGGAAAGATGCATACGCTCCTTTGCGAGACGTGCATGAGAGCCCTCCCCCGCGCTGAGCGTGCCGAATATGATTTTATTAATCCTGCTTTTTCCTATACCTCCCCACTTGTACGCGAAGCTATTCAACGCCTCAAATACAGAAATGGAAAGCGTATCGCGGAGTGTTTTGGAGAAACGCTTTACAAAGAACTCCGCCGTGTCCTTGAGAGACACCATATTGAACAAGGCGGGCGCTTTCTCATTGTCCCCGTCCCGCTTCACCCACGACGTCTCCGCGAACGAGGGTACAACCAGAGTACCCTTCTTGCCGACGCGCTGATGGAGCATGATACAGACGGAATGCTCACGCGCCGTGACGACGTGCTCACACGTGTAAAAAAGACACTTCCTCAAGCGCGCAACGATCAAAAGAAAGAGCGTTTCAAAAATCTCAAAGGAGCGTTCTCTTGCACCGACCCGGATACCGTACGCGGAGCAATCATAATCCTCATCGATGACGTGACGACCACAGGTGCAACCCTCATGGAAGCGCGTGCGTCTCTTCTCTCCGCGAAGCCTCGTGCCGTATTTGCGCTGACCGTCTCCCACTAAAAACGATACTTCTCCTCCTTCCGATTGAAGATAAATTGTGCTAAAGTAGCGCTATTCTCACACGAGAATAAAAGACGGCAAATTCATATTGGAGACGTGGCTGAGTGGTCGAAAGCACCTCACTGCTAACGAGGCAGGGTCTAAAAGCCCTCGAAGGTTCGAATCCTTTCGTCTCCGCCA
>CAYWES010000001.1:0-144523 GCA_964457625.1 uncultured Candidatus Saccharibacteria bacterium | reverse complement strand
ATCGGGACATGTAATAATTTTAATTCCTGACTTAAGTTTAATAGACGGATTTCCAGATACCCCTCAAATCCTAACAAAAGATTTTCATGATAAAACAAACTGTTTAATCCAGATTCTTGACCCACAAGCATTATTACGTTTAGTGCAGGGTGCAGAAATGATAGCAAATAGACACCAAGAAATAACTAGACTAATGGCCCTTGATCACCTTTTAATTGAAAGGATGAAGGTTACACTAAATCAAGATAGTTTTAATTTCGATTTTCTAATCAGAGAATCAAAGTAGAGGCTGTTGGTAGAGACTTATATCTTCAATATAAAGCTTAGGTTTATGATATAGAGAATCTCGCTTAATAAGAGCAGTCATAATTACACACAAGTAAGGTAAAGGAGAGGCTCTTTACCCATTATGTTATATAAAAAGTACTCTATCGACTGATTAAATTTTTTGTAATCGGTGTTCTGTTCGGCGTCGTTGAAGACCTCATTGTAATTCTATTTTGAAATAGAATTACCTGCGACGAAGCCGGTGGTCCAGCAGATTTGGAGGCTATAGCCACCGGAAGGGCGGTCGATGTTGAGGAGGTCTCCGACGATGCAGAGGTTTGGATATTTCCGTGAAGTCATTGTTTTGAAGTCAACTTCGTTGAGAGCAATGCCCCCGCTTGAGATGATGGCTTTGTTGCTCCCGAGGAGAGATTTCACTTCTAGAGAAATATTTTTTAGTAGGGCAATAAGGTTCATGCGCTCTTCTCGGGTGATGCTGTTGCACTGCGTATCGGGGTTAATATGTGAGAGATCAATAATGATTGCTGCAAAAGCAGGAGGAATGAGCTTTGAAAGCGCGTTTTTGAATTTTTTGTTGGAGTACTCTTTGAAGAGGGTTTGAAGCGCTGTGTTGAGCTCCGCGTGATCAAGCGTCGGGAGAATATCAATGAGAAGATTCACCTCCCCATACTTGAGTAATTCTCCAATATCTTTGCTGATATTGAGAATTCCCGGGCCACTGAGGCCTACGTGAGTAAAAAGGATCTTTCCTTTATGCACGTCTTGTTTCTGTCCATTCTGTATGAGGGTAATTTTTGCTTCAGGGAAACTTACGCCTGCTACTCTTTTGACCCAAGAGTCTTTGACGGCAATGGGCACAAGTGAAGGCTCGGGGAGGGTGACGGTATGCCCGATTTCTTTGAGCCAGGTGAATCCCTCTCCCGTTGAGCCTGTCTCGGGTCGCGACGTCCCACCCGTTGCCAAGATGATATTTTTTGCACGAAGGACTCCTTTTTTGGTTTTTACGCCAAGGATTTTTCCATCTTGTATTTCAAACCCCGTGACGGTTATCTTGGAGAGGATTTCTACGTGGTGTTTCTGGAGATTCTCAGTTAAGACATCCCATACTGATTGAGCCTTGTTGGAAACAGGGAATACGCGCCCTTCTTTTTCTACCTTTGTCTCCATGCCATGGGTATTGAAAAATTCAAGCGTCTCGGTCACGCCCCATTCCGAAAAAGGAGAAAAGAGAAATTTCCCCGCATCTTTGTATTTAGAAAGGAGTTTGCGGGTGTCAAATTCCGCATTGGTGACATTACACCTACCGCCACCCGTGATGAGAAGCTTTTTGCCGAGCGTGTCGTTCTTTTCGATAAGGAGCACCTTGAGTCCGCGCTCTCCCGCTCTGCCTGCTGACATCATTCCTGCCGGTCCTCCGCCTACCACAATCACATCCCATAGAGTTTCGTACATAAAAATATTGTGTATCTCAAAAGCAAGCTCATTCTGATACATTTCATTGAAAATGTAAATAGCGTATGCTACACTGCATTCTTCATGAGCAAAAACGAGACAATTATTCGCTTTGACGAGATATCTTTTGAATACAATACGAACAAGCCAATTCTCGATGAGGTATCCTTTGGGGTACGCAAGGGGTCAAAAATAACGATTATGGGGCAGAATGGGGCGGGGAAGTCAACGCTCTTTGGTCTCATCACAGGAACTCGTGAGGCTGCTGACGGAGATATTCACATCAATAAAGGCTCTACGATTGCCCTCGCTCGCCAAGTCATCCCACGCAACGAACTGGATTTAACCGTACGCGAATTTTTCCTCAAATGCTTTGATAAGCCTGTGTATGATATCGATCCGCGCATTGATGAGGTGCTTGAAGTGGTAAACCTCGTGGGACACGAGCTCGTGCATGACCGCATTGTAAAATCATTTTCCGGTGGGCAACAGGCACGCCTGCTTTTGGCGTCTGCGTTGATTCAAAATCCCGATATTCTTCTCCTCGACGAGCCGACAAATAATCTGGACAAAGAGGGGATTGAACATCTCACGAAATTTTTGATTGCATATAAAAAGACCGTTATCGTTATTTCTCATGATGCGGAATTTTTGAACGCATTTACCGACGGCGTGTTGTATTTAGATATTTTTACAAAAAAGGTTGAACAGTATGCGGGAAACTACTTTGACGTGGTGAAAGATATCAAGGCGCGTATTGAGCGAGAAAATCGTAAAAACGCCCTCCTCTCAAAAGAGATTCAAGCTAAAAAGGACCAGGCGAATGCCTTTGCCATGAAGGGTGGTAACTTGCGCGCGGTCGCAAAGCGTATGCGTGAGCTCGCGGTGGATTTGGAGGACCAGAAGGTTGATATTCGCAGAGAAGACAAACCTATCCGCGCGTTTACTATTCCCTGTCAGTCGGATTTAACGGGGGTGATTATTGATATTTCAAAAGTTTCCGTGATGAAGGGTGGAACATTCAAGAGTAAGTCAGTAAACGTGAAGCTTCGAAGGCACCACCATCTCTTGCTCAGAGGACCAAACGGAATTGGAAAGTCGACCTTGCTTGAGGCGCTTGCAAGCGGTCAGAATCCTGATGCAAAGATGCAAGAAAATATTTCTGTCGGGTATTATCGCCAGGATTTTTCAACACTCAATTTTGACGATAGTGTGTACGAGTCATTAAAGGGAGTCATGATGGGCGTGGAAAAAAAGTTTGACGAAGAACGCATGCGTGCCGTCGCGGCAAATTTCTTGATTACGGGAGAATTTATGTCTACAAAAATCGGCGCTCTCTCAGAAGGGCAAAAGGGGTTGGTGGCATTTGCGCGGCTTGTCCTCCAGAAACCGGGACTCCTCATTCTCGATGAGCCGACAAATCATATCAACTTTCGTCACTTGCCCGTCATCGCAAAGGCGCTTGATCAATACGAAGGCGCGATGATCCTCGTCTCTCACGTGCCTGAATTCGTTGAGCAGATTAGAATTGACGAAGTGCTGGAACTGGATAGATGATACGCGCTCTTAAAGCTCTGAGAGTTTTGAGGGGTTGATACGAAATATGCGGTCGTCTTGGCGTCCGGGAATACCGCGACCGTCGCGATTACTCGTCGCGATATAGAGAAAGCCGTCAGGTCCTACGACGACATCACGAATTCTGCCGAGCTTATCCTTGAGATAGGTGGTGAGAGTGT
This sequence comes from uncultured Candidatus Saccharibacteria bacterium, assembly GCA_964457625.1. Classification (GTDB taxonomy): domain Bacteria; phylum Patescibacteriota; class Minisyncoccia; order Phycocordibacterales; family UBA1550; genus UBA1550. The sequence continues at coordinate 141,047 of CAYWES010000001.1, read as the reverse complement.
CTGTCTCAATATCGTACGCATAGAGCGCCGATCCGCGAAGACCTGTGAAAAAGATAGTGCCGTCTAAGAATTGTGCTCCTGCGGGAGCCCATGTGGTAGTGCCTGAGTGTAGGATAGGGGTCTCCATACCTTCTTCCTGTTCATTGCCTTGGATAAACGGCCATCCATAATTTTTACCCGATTCAATGAGGTTGAGCTCGTCGTGTGCTGAGGGGCCGTGTTCTGTCGCCCAAAGTCGCCCTTTATCATCCCAGGTGATTCCCTGAGGATTTCGGTGGCCGTAGGAGTACACAAGGGTTCCAAGAGAATTCCCCGGAGCTGGAGCACCTTCACGGGTGACACGGAGGATTTTCCCCGCGAGAGAATCAAGATCTTGAGACTGAGAAGGATTTTGCGCGTCGCCTGTCGTGATATAGAGGTATTTGTCGGGTCCAAACTTGATTCTTCCGCCATCATGGGTAGATGCCCCGGGGATGCCATCTACGATGACCACCTCATGAGAGAGGATGTTGTCTTCAAGAATCGTCCGTACGACGCGATTTTGTGTCTCATTTCCCATTGCACGATAGGTGTAGTAAAAGTAAACAAAATTATTGCGCGCAAAATCGGGATCAATGGCAACGCCATGAAGGCCGCTCTCGCTCACGGTCCGCACGTCAAATGTGCCGAGGGGTGTCACTGTCCCGTCGCTTTCAATCAGGTGTACAGCACCTCCTCGCTCTGTGAAAATCATTCGCCCATCGGGAAGAAAGTCCATCGCCCAAATTATCTGGCGGTTTGTTGCATAGACGGATATTGAGGGAGGTTCGGTGGATTCTCTCTCCTCTTGGTCAGGAGCGGTAAAGGTTGAGCTTGGGATATCGTCTATCCGATGTGATGTATAATATGTGACTGCAAAATATCCAATAATGAGTAGGGCAAAGATTGCGATAAGGATGTATCGTAAGGTATGCATAACCTTCAGTATATCATGGTATAGTGATGGCATGAATTTTTCTTATAGTATTTTTGAAACCCCTTTTGGGCTCTGTCTCGTGGGAAGTGAGGGTGGCGTGGTCTCCAGTGTGCTCTTTGGTGACACCGAGGAAGAGCTTGTGAGAGAATTTTCCGACCGCTTTTCTAAGGAGGGCGCTACGATTACATGCTTGAACGAAAGGGTGCATGACGATGTACGTGCGTATATTTGTGATAATGCCCAAAAGGATATATCAATCGTGCTTGAAGGGACTCCATTTCAAAAAGACGTGTGGCACGAGCTTCAGAATATACAAAAGGGAGAGACTGTCACCTATGAAGAACTTGCACGTCGGATAGGGAAGCCGAAAGCGGTGCGTGCCGTGGCGAGCGCAGTGGGACAAAACCCCGTGGCGTATCTTGTCCCATGTCATCGTGTGGTGAGAAAAGATGGAGGTCTTGGGGGATACCACTGGGGTATTGAGAGGAAACAAGCAATGCTTGCACGCGAGACACTCGGTGTTTGTGGAAGCGAAACCTAGGAAGGGAGTTGAGAACATGATAGGCTTAAGGTATATGAAAATTTTCAATACTATAAGCTCTCGTTATCAGAAAGTTCTTTTTGTGGGTTTGATTATTTTTGCCGTGACAATTGCTTTTCTGTGTTTGCGTGAAAAAGGAGGGATGAAGCCCTCTCAGAAAATCATAACTCCTCCTCTCGTGAGTGTAGGAAAGATAGAGGATATAACAAGTTTCTATACCATTACCGCAAAATTTCCTCTCGATACGCGCGACACCCTCAATGTAGTGGAAGAGTATGTAGAACATCTTGTGGCACAAAAGCAAGAAGAGTGGAGGATTGGCGGGGAAGCATATACTGCCGAACAGCAAGTGTCCACTGATTTTCCTGATCGTCCCGCAATGATTTATGAGCTTAATATTAACTACAAATCTTTTGCATCGGAGCGTTTTCAGACCGTGTCATATCTCCTAGGTTCATACGAATTTACAGGAGGAGCTCATGGACTCACCATTCCCGCGACCTTTACCTTTGGTTCCCAGGGGCGCATTGCTATCGAGGATATTATTGATTTTGTGAGCAATCGTAATGATATTCTCCTCACGCGTCTTTTGGCACAAAAAGCTCTCGCCCAACTTGGAGATATGACAAATAAAACAATGGTGGATGGTGGTCTCGGGTTGGCATATCTTGCCTCGGATGGGATTACCTTCAACAGAGATGCGTGTCGTTGTGATGGCTTTTTCTTCCCTTCGAATTTTCAAAACTTTATCATAGAAGATGATGGTATTGTGTTTGTGATGAATCAGTACCAGGTCGCACCATACGCTGTGGGGATGCCCGAAATTTTGTTCACATGGGACGAGCTTGGACCGTTTCTTAACCTGGAGAATCCTTTGGGTCTATAAGAAGCAAGGCCCCCCTAAAAAGAAAAATTCCTCTCAAAGAGGAATTTTTCTTTTTAGGAGTGTCTCCAGAGACTATGCCTTGAGTGCGTATATATCCTTGAGAATCTCCGCGCCGTGATCCGCAGGGGTTACTTTTGGGTATGTTTTTGCAATCGTACCATCGGGAGCAATGAGATAGGAAATACGACTAATCCCTACAGGGTTCTTTTTCGCTCCATACATTTCAATCACAGTCTTTTCCGTATCTGCGAGAAGCGTAAAAGGGAGGTTGTATTTATCAGAAAACTTTTTGTGGCTTGCGCTTGTATCTCCACTGATACCAAGTACCTTGACATTGTTGCTCTCAAAGTCGCTATAGAGATCACGGATGGCGCAGGCTTCTGTGGTGCATCCGGGAGTGTCGTCTTTTGGGTAAAAATACACAAGCACATATCGCCCCTGATAATCTGATAAGGTGTGCGCGTCACCGTTCTGATCAAGAAGAGTGAAATCCGGCGCTATGGTTCCTTGCGTAAGCATATGGACAGTATGAAGGCAAAATAATTCCTGGTCAAGGTATATTCAAATATGCTTTAATGTGAGCATTATGATTTCATTGTTTAACAATATTCTTGAAAAAGCATCTCGCATCGGTGAGACTACGGAGCGATTGGCGCGTACACCATGGCATACGTATCCTCTTGAGAAAGTATTTGAGGATCTCAAGAGTAGTCCCGACGGTCTTGCGGGAACTGTCGCCATTGAGCGCCTCGCGGAATATGGCCCCAACGCAATGCCGCAGAAAAAGGGAGATCCCGCGTGGAAACTCTTTCTCTCTCAATTCAACAGCCCTCTCATGTATATCATGCTTGTGGCAACGATTGTTTCTATCCTCATTCAGCATACCTCTGACGCGATTTTTATTTCCGTGGTGATGATTAGTAATGCTGTCGTAGGATTCTATCAGGAATATAAGGCGAACAAATCTCTCCAATCTCTCAAAGCACTTATTCAACAAAAAGCCCGCGTCGTGCGAGGCGGATATGAACAAGAGGTTTCCGTCCAAGGACTTGTTCCCGGTGACGTGATCGTCCTGCGTGCGGGAGACAAGGTTCCTGCCGATGGGCGTGTCGTCACATCATCAAATTTTAAAGTTAATGAAGCGAGCCTCACGGGAGAGTCCAGGGCTGTTTTGAAGAACGACACAATTCTTGAAGACAACATTGAAATTGCCGATAGGACCAATATGGTGTTCATGGGGACTATTGTGGAAGAAGGGACTGCTCATGTGATGATTGTGGAAACGGGGATACACACTGAGTATGGAGATATTGTACACATGCTCGCAGACACAGAAGAAGAAGCAACCCCTCTTCAAAAAACGGTCGCACACCTCTCTAAAGTTATTGGTATTTTTATTACCCTCGTTGTAGGAATCATTCTCCTTGAAGGATTTATAGTTGGGAAGCCTGTTGAGGACCTCGGCGCAACCGCTCTTGCACTCTTTGTGTCGGCTATTCCTGAAGGTCTCTTGCCCGCCATTACCATCGTGCTAACGCTCGGAATGCGTCGCATTCTCAAACATCGTGGCCTCGTGCGTCGTCTCGCGGCGACAGAGACGCTCGGTGGTGTAACGGTAATCTGTACCGACAAAACAGGAACTCTCACCCAAGGGAACATGGCCATTAGTCACATCGTCACGTCATCGGGGTTGTTGGAAATTACTCCCGACATAAAAGAGATTTCTCCCGAAGAGCACGAGATTCTTACCACAGGGATTCTTTCCATTGACGCGTATATTGAAAATCCCGGAGAAGCTGAAAGTGAAATGATTTTTCGAGGACGCCCCACAGAACAAGCATTTCTGAAGTTGGGTGTACATTTTGGTATCATTCAAAATACCCTAGATCAGCAATATCCGGAGATTGATACCATTTTCTTTTCTTCAGATAGAAAATATTCCGGAAACCTGCGCGCATTTCCCAACAACGTCCTTGAGCTCTCCGTGGTGGGCGCGCCGGAGCGAATTTTTGAGCGTATAACAAGTCTCAGTACACCCAAAGGAGTCGTTCCTGCAAAAGGAAAAAAATATCAGAACATTATTGATACATGGGAAGAGTTTAGTAAGAAGGGGTATCGTATCATTGCCGTTGCGTACCGCACGTTTGAGGATGTCCCCGTGGAAACTCTCAAGGGGAATCTTGAAGAACACGCAAAAGATCTTGTGCTTATGGGGATTATTGTGCTGGATGATCCGGTGCGCCCCGATGTTGCAGAAGCGTTTCGAGAGACCGCAACCGCGGGTATCCGTACCATCATTGTGACGGGGGACAACAAAGCTACGGCTCAGGCTGTCGCGGCAAATATAGGATTTGTTATTCAAGACGACCAAATTCTCGAAGGGCGCGATTTGGAAGAAATGGACGATGTGGAGCTCGACAAACGTCTTTCAACAGTACTTCTTTTTGCCCGCGTTTCGCCTCGTCACAAACTTCGTATTGTACAGCTTTTACAGCGGCAAGGGGAGGTGGTTGCCATGTTTGGCGATGGAGTAAATGATACGCCTGCTCTTAAAGCTGCCGATATCGGTGTTGCGGTAAATAGTGAGATTGACGCGGCGCGCGAGGTAGCTGATATTGTGCTCCTTGATGGGAGTTTTAAAACGATTGTAAAGGCGGTAGAGCAGGGGAGGATTATTTTCTTGAATATCCGGCGCGTATTTCTCTATCTCATCACTCAGGATTTCTCTCAGTTTTTCCTTTTCTTTGTGTGTGTGGGTCTCGGGCTTCCCCTCCCGCTCCTTGCGGCACAGTTGCTCCTCGTGAACCTTGTTGAGAGTGGACTTCCTGACTTGGCTCTCACTACAGAAGAAGAACGTGACGGTATTATGCAGGAACCTCCTCGCAACCCTCATGAATCAATCGTTGACAAATCGTCTCTCGCGCTCATGTTTTCCGTTTTTGGGGTGAGTGGTGGAATTGTAGCAATCTTTTATTTTTGTCTGTACACGACCCTAAATGACTTGGAACTTACACGTACTATGATTATGACCTTTTTGTGTCTTGAGTCACTCTTTTTGGCACTCTCCCTCCGTTCATTCAGAAAGCCTATTATTCGAAAAGATATTTTCGATAATAAGTTTATTACAGGTGCGGTGGTCATTTCTTTCGCCATTCTCCTTGCTATGGTGTATGTTGAGCCGTTTCAGTCAACACTCCATTTGGTGCCACTTACTCTCGGAGCATGGGGGCTTATTATCTCCATAAATATTGTTGAAATCCTCATCATTGATCACTTTAAGAGAAAATATTTTAAACGTACGAATGCCGGCTTGCGTGCCGCGTAGAAATGATCACAAGAGTTTCCGAAATAACAAAATAATTATTTATATAACAAGATATTTCCATGAGTTACACTGACATACCGAGCATAGAGAGTATCGAAAAAACAGTGCGTGCATTAAAAGAGCGCAATATCGAATCTTTTGTTGTTGAAACTAAAGAAGAAGCACTTGAAACTATTAAGACCCTCATTCCTCAAGGCGCTTCAATTAATAACGGATCTTCGCGTACGCTCGAAGAGATTGGCTTTATTGAGTACCTCAAATCAAATAAGCACCCTTGGAACAACCTCAAGGAAGCAGTTGTTCTCGAGGCAGATCCCGCTCGCCAAGCAGAACTTCGTAATCTTGCGCTCTTTTCAGATTACTATTTGGGAAGCGTGCACGCGCTCGCAGAGACGGGAGAAATCATTATTGCCTCCGCTTCGGGAAGTCAGCTTCCTCATATCGTGTTTACATCAAAAAATCTCATTTTTGTAGTTGGTGCTCAAAAAATTGTACCCACATACGAAAGAGCTCTTGAACGGCTCAAGAATCATGTGGTAGCGCTTGAAGACGAGCGCATGAAATCCGTAGGCATGGGAGGAACCGTGCTCTCAAAAATTCTCACATTTGAACGAGAGCCCGCATTTATGGGGCGCACCGTCCGAGTCATTTTGGTCAAAGAAGCTCTAGGATTCTAAAGAAAAGAAACATAGAAAATCTTTTGAGGTTCCATGGTAAAATATTCCCATGGAACCTCTCGCTTCAAAAATAAGGCCAAAACACTTGAAAGACTTCATTGGGCAGGAGCACCTTGTCGGCCCAAGCAAGCCTCTTCGTGTGGCGATTGAGAAAAAACACCTTTTCTCGTTTATTCTCTGGGGTCCACCGGGAGTAGGAAAGACGACACTCGCGCGCATCTATGCACAATCTCTCGGGGCAAGCTTTTACGAGCTTTCCGCGGTTTCAGCAGGAAAAGAAGACATTAGGACAATCGTCAATGAGGGGCGCGGAGAGCTTCCGATTAACAAGAAACCAAAAGTATTGTTCTTGGATGAGATCCATCGGTTTAATAAAGCTCAACAAGATTTCCTTCTCCCGTATGTTGAGAGCGGGCAACTGACCTTAATCGGTGCAACAACAGAAAATCCAAGCTTTGAGGTGATTTCGGCACTCCTTTCTCGCTGTAGAGTATTTGTGCTTCATGAGCTTGCTGGCAAAGAAGTATCTTTGATTATAAGTCGTACCAAGATTAAACTGGATCGCAAAGCACGGGAGTGGCTTGTCTCCATGGTAAACGGAGATGCACGGCAGGCAATTCTCATGCTTGAGGCGACGAAAGAGCTGTACGGTACCGTCACCATAGAAACGCTCAAGGAAACCCTTCAATCAAAATTTCTTCGGTATGATAAAAAAGGAGAAGAACACCACAACCTCATCAGCGCATTTATCAAAAGCATGCGTGCTTCGCAACCTGATGCTGCACTGTATTACCTCGCGCGCATGATTGATGCTGGTGAAGACCCAAAATACATTGCGCGGAGAATGGTTATTTTTGCGAGTGAAGACATCGGCCTCGCGCAACCCACAGCGCTCGTCGTTGCAAATGAAATCTTCCGTGCCGTAGAGACCATCGGACTTCCTGAGTGCGCAATCAATCTTGCGCATGGGGCAACGTACCTTGCGCTATCAAAGAAAGACAGGAGCTCGTATGATGGGCTCAATGCTGCGCTAGAAGATGTAAAAACATATGGCAATCTTCCCGTGCCCCTTAAGATTCGCAATCCTGTCACCAAACTCAACAAAGAACTCGGATACGGTGATGAATATGAACATTACACCAAGGAAGATTTTCTCCCGGAAAAACTTAAAAAGAAACGCTATCTCAAGGAGCCGAGAAAACGATCTTCAAGCTAAGTACGAGGGTCTTCTTTTTTCCACTCCAATGGGGTGAGGGTTTTGCGCTCAAAACCTGGTACGGGTCTCAAGTGGTGTATGTTTTGAGAAGGAACAAATGCGTAATGAGGCGACGTATCCAGTGCGTATGCAATATCCCAGCAATCTTCTCCTGTTATCCAGTCATCCCCAAAACGAGCGAGAGAAAGAGGTCGTGAATACCACCGCAAGGTCTTTGCTCCGTTTTCAAACATAAAATATTCGTGGAAATAGGAAAGTGCGAGCTCTCGGATGGTGCGATAAATCGGGTCTCGAAAGCGGATAATCGCGTGGTTTGTCTTGCTGATGGCACCCCAGTATCCGTTTATACGATACAAAGTCACGACATGATCTTCATCAATGGGAAGACATTTAAAGTCGAGGATGAGAGGTTTGTGCCCATGGTACTGGAGTGCCGCAGCAGCAATGAACGCCCCCTCAATGCAATGTGCTTTGCGCGCCTTGAGTGCGTTTCGGACGGACCTACAGGTATCACCATTTTTCTCATAATTGTAAGGGAGTGTATCGAGAAAATCCTGAATTTTGCGCGGAGTACTGAGCTTTTTAAAAAGAGCTCGTTCTTTAGTGGTAAGAGTCTTCATATGTACTAGTATCCCAAAGTTTTGTCATTATTCCAACCTATGATACTATGTGCAAACTTGAAACGGGAGTCGCGTTTGATGGTTTATCAGATAATATATAACGTAGTATGACGGAAGGAACAATTAAGACACTTACGGACAAAGGCTTTGGCTTCATCGCTCGCGAAGGAGCTCCTAAGGACCTCTTTTTCCACGCTAAGGATCTTATCGATGTTATGTTTGAAGACCTTAAGGTCGGAGACACGGTTTCTTTTGATATCGTAGAAGATACAAAAGGACCATCTGCAAAGAACGTGGCTCGTGTTTAATAAAACAAAGCACATTCTTGTATAGCAAAAAACACCCATGCACGCATGGGTGTTTTTTGCTATACTGGGGATATTATACGCACATAATTATTGTATGAAAAAATTATTGAAAAGCTTTGGGTGGGCGATGCATGGAATTGCTTCTGTGTGGCGCGAAGAAGTAAATTTTAGAATTCAGAGCGTCGTCGCTCTCTTGGTCGTGGGGATAGGAGTGTACTTGGGATTTACTATTCTTGAGTGGATTATTATTGCCGCATGTATTACCTCAGTACTCAGTGCGGAAATTCTCAATACTGCTATTGAAGATTTGTGCAACAAGGTGGAGCCTCAGACCGATCCTGCTATTGGAAAAATCAAAGACATGATGGGGGGATTTGTACTCCTCGTCGCACTGACGGCAGGTGTTATTGGGTTGCTTGTTATCGTGGGGAGCTACCTCAATTTCGTGGTTTAGAGATTGATTGCTTTGAACAACGAGACAAGCTCGCTTGGGGTTAAGTCGCGATACGCCCCTTCTTTGAGTGCGCCGAGCTTGATATTCATAATGCGGATACGTTCAAGATCAAGAACGACATATCCACGAGCGGCGCACATACGGCGAATTTGGTGACGCTTTCCTTCGGTGAGGGTGATATTGAAGACCGTTTCTCCCACACGGCGCGCCTTTGCGGGACGCGTCTTGTATCCCTCTATGAGCACTCCTCGTGAGAGGTGGCGCATAAACGTGTCAGTGACTGATTTGTCGACACGCACATGATACTCTTTTTCATGGTTGCGAGCGGGATTTAAGAGACGTTCGGTGATACGCCCGTCATTGGTGAGGATAATGAGTCCATGTGAATCTTTATCCAAACGCCCAACAGGAAAGAGTCCGCGCAGGGCGGGGATTTCTGAACGAATAGAACGCGTGTCTCCTTGGGTGTCCGTAGAAACACCGCGAGGCTTGTGGTATGCAATGTATCTATATTGAGAAGAAATCTTTTTCAGTGCAGATTCACGCACTACAACGGCATCTTTTTCTTCTACTTTGTCGCCCAGAGAGGCTCGTTTGCCATTGATGCTCACAAGGCCACGCTCGATTAAATCATCGGCTCCTTTGCGTGTGGCAATGCCTTTAAGGGCGAGGTATCGGTTGATACGGATGGGGTACTGGATGGCGTCGTTACTCATATCTCCTAATTATACCATATTTTTTATTTACTTTCAAATAAAAATCGCGTGAGTCCCTAGGGACTCACGCGATTGCGCTCGTACGTGTAGTATCTCATTACCCACGTATGGTGCGAGCTTTCTTGTTGACGGTAGAGATCAGGTTTTAAATCCCAAGTTTCTCGAGAGAGTTTTGGGAAATATAGGAACTCTTCCTCATCCTCGTACTCTTCATTATCAATGTAAGGATGCACTTTCATGCATACTACTCGCTCTGCGGTACTCAATGCAGAGTGATATTCACAGGGTTCGTGATTTACGAGAAGCGTTGCGCTTCCAAGATTGTTCATTTCTTTTTCAACGAGGTCACGAATTTCATGGCGAAATCGTTTCGGCCACGGAGGTTTCCCTCTGTAGGAAAGCGCGTCATTATAACGCGTAACAACAAGAACATTTTTCATATCAAATCCTCTTGGTTAACTATCTAGCAACTAATGTATATTAAATATACGCGTATTGTCAATATTTTTCGTGAGGATACCAAGATGTGATACACTGAGGAAATATTTTTTATGGAACCCATAGACACACAGAAAAACGTATACGAAGAATCTCTAGATCTCCACAAAACTCATCGTGGCAAGATAGAGGTGGTTCCCAAAGTCCCTTTGTCTACCGTAGACGACTTGTCTCTTGCGTATACACCGGGGGTTGCGGAGGTCTCCCGAGCAATTGGAGATGACGCGACGCTTGCTTACACGCATACGATAAAAGGGAATACCGTTGCTATCGTTTCTGATGGATCAGCAATTCTTGGCTTGGGCAATCTCGGCGCAGGGGCGGCAATTCCCGTTATGGAAGGGAAGGCGGCAATCCTCAAAGCGTTTGCGGGGGTGGACGCGTTTCCTCTTTGTCTTGATACGCAGGATACAGAGGAAATTATTGCTACGGTAAAACGAATTGCCCCTGTCTTTGGCGCTATCAACCTTGAGGATATCTCCGCGCCGCGCTGTTTTGAAATTGAAGAGAGGCTTCGCAAAGAACTTTCTATTCCCATTATGCACGATGATCAACACGGCACGGCGACTGTGGTGCTTGCAGGTCTTGTCAACGCACTCAAGCTTCGGGAAAGCACCAAAGAGTCTGTGCGTATTGTCATGAGTGGTGCGGGAGCAGCGGGGACGGGGATTATTAATCTCTTGCTCGCGTATGGTTTTAAAGATTTCATCGTCTGTGATTCAGAAGGGGCAATTTACGAAGGGCGCCCCGGACTGAACGAAGAAAAGCAAAAACTCACGCAGCTCACAAACCCGCAAAAAGTTTCCGGAACACTTGCGGAAGTACTAAAGGGCGCCGATATTTTTGTGGGTGTTTCCAAGGGAGGTATTCTCACATCAGAGATGGTACAGGGCATGGCAGAGCGTCCTATTATTTTTGCTCTCGCAAACCCAATTCCTGAAATTATGCCCGACATCGCAAAAGAAGCGGGAGCGTTTATCGTGGCGACAGGGCGCTCTGACTTCCCTAATCAAATTAATAATTCTCTTGCGTTCCCTGGGATTTTTCGTGGAGCTTTGGACAATCGTATCAAGCAATTCCATGAGGGGATGTTCATTGCCGCTGCTGAGGCACTCGCGGGGTATGTGGAGGATCCGACGCCAGAGCAAGTACTTCCCACGGCATTTGACCTCGGGGTTGTGGATGCGATCAAAAAGGTGATTCGTGATTAAATGTGGTAGATTTTTTATATGAAGCCCCTCAAATTTACCATTGAACAAAAGCTCCCGGGGACCCTTGCTCGTGCGGGGAGGCTCAAAACACCACACGGCACTATTCAGACGCCAGCGTTTGTTACGGTAGGTACCAAGGCAACGGTGAAATCGCTCACGCCTGAGCACATTGCGTCGATAGGCGCGCAGGTGGTCCTCGCAAATACCTATCATCTCTATCTTGAGCCCGGAGAAAAGATTTTGAAAGAAGCGGGCGGACTTCACCGCTTTATGAACTGGCAAGGTCCGACCATGACGGACTCTGGGGGGTTTCAAGTATTTTCTCTCGGAGCTGCGTTTGGCAAAAAGGTGGGGAAGCTCTCAAAGACACCTCAGGGTGAAAGTATTGCTCAAGACGAACTTCTTGAAGAGGAAGAAGTAGGGAAGCTTGCAAAAATTGATGAAGAGGGGGTAACCTTTAAATCATACAAGGACGGGAGTACACATCGTTTTACTCCCGAGCGTTCTATAGAAATCCAGCAAGCGATTGGCGCGGACATGATTTTTGTATTTGATGAATGTACTTCACCTGCAGCGCCCTATGAGTACCAAAAGAGCGCAATGGATCGCACGCATCGATGGGCGGTACGATCTCTCGATGCTCATAAGGCGAATAAAGAAGCGAGCGAGAAGCAAGGACTCTTTGGTATCGTGCAGGGAGGGCGTCATCGCGATCTCCGTGAAGAGAGCGCACGATTTCTTGCAGGAATTGATTTTGACGGATACGGCATCGGGGGATCTTTTGATAAAGACGATATGTATACGACGGTAGGGTGGGTGAATAGCATCTTACCCGAAGAAAAACCTCGCCATCTCCTCGGTATTGGTGAGCCTGAAGATCTCTTTGGCGCCGTAGAAAATGGATGTGACCTCTTTGACTGCGTAGCTCCTACGCGCATGGCACGCAACGGAGGAGTGCATACATATGATGGACGCGTAAATCTTTTCAATGCTCGTTTTGTAAATGATTTTACCCCTGTGGACGCGGAGTGTGATTGCTACACGTGTAAAAACTATACACGTGCCTACCTCGCACACCTCTTCCGATCACAGGAAATGCTCGCGGCGACACTTGCGTCAGTCCACAACCTTCGATTTCTCATCCGCATGGTTGATGGCATGAGAGAGGCTATAAAAGATGGCACATTTTTTGAGTACAAAGATTCCTTCTTAAAACGCTATAAAGGCAACTAGAGCCTGTGAGAGGATCCTCAAACCTCTTACAAAAAGAAGGATTTTGTGGTATTATTGCGAGAATGTCCGTATTTACCCTTACATCAGATTGGCCACCGGCAGGGGACCAGCCAAAGGCCATACAATCGCTCACAAAGGGCTTGAAAGACGGATACGACCGTCAGACGCTTTTGGGTGTTACGGGGTCGGGAAAGACCTTTACGATGGCAAATGTGATTGCCGCGCATGGCAAGCCGACGCTCGTCATTGCCCACAACAAAACCTTGGCAGCACAGCTCGCTCAAGAGTTTCAGGAGTTTTTCCCTAATCACGCGGTGCACTATTTCGTATCGTACTACGATTACTATCAGCCGGAAGCCTACATGCCGGTGACGGATACGTATATTGAAAAAGACGCGCAGATCAATGAAGAGATTGACCGTCTCCGCCATGCCTCTACGCAGGCACTCCTCACGCGAAAGGATGTTATCATCGTTGCGTCGGTTTCGTGTATTTATGGTTTGGGATCTCCTGAGGAATACGCAAAGGAAAATCTTCGTCTTTCTGTGGGGCAAGCAATTGATCGCAAGGAGATTATGCAAAAACTTATTGCGATTCATTTTGAGCGAACAAACGCGGATCTCACACCGGGGACGTTTCGTTCCATCGGACCCATGATCGAGATTATGCCGGTCTCAGAAAAAATAGTGTGGAGTATCACTCTCGACGCGCGGGGTATTGCTACGATACAGAAAGTAGATCCGGTCTCACAAAAAATACAAAATTCTGAAGATAGTATTTTCCTTTTCCCCACAAAACACTTTATTACAAACAAAAAGGAGAAAGATCGAGCCATCAAGGCAATCAAGGCGGAACTTGAAGCTCAACTTAAAGTTTTTAAAAAAGAAGGGAAACTTCTTGAAGCCGAACGCCTCAGTCGTCGTACCATGTATGACATTGCGATGATTCGCGAGGTCGGCTATTGTAACGGCATTGAAAATTATTCACGCCATATGGCGGGGCGTCCTGAAGGATCTGCCCCTGATACCCTTCTTTCATACTTCCCCCACAAAGATGACGGTACGCCGGACTTCCTCACGATTATTGATGAATCTCATGTGACCGTACCGCAAATCGGCGGTATGTATGCAGGGGATCAATCGCGCAAAAAGACACTTGTTGAGTTTGGCTTTCGTCTTCCGAGCGCAAAAGACAATCGCCCCCTTACCTTTGATGAGTTTACGGAGCGTGTGGGACAGGTCGTGTATACATCCGCCACTCCGGCAGATTATGAGCGCGAAGTTTCAAAACAAATTGTAGAGCAGATTATCCGCCCCACCGGACTTATTGACCCTGAGATTTCCGTACGTCCTATTCAGGAGTCAGGCGCTCATCTGGGGCAGATTCAAGATTTTATCAAAGAAACCAAGCAGGCAGTGGAAAAAGGAGGGCGTGTTATCGCTACGACGCTTACAAAAAAAATGGCGGAAGACCTCGCTGACTATCTCAAGGGAGAGGGGATTAAGGCGGAGTACCTTCACAGCGACATCAAAACAATTGAGCGTATTCAGATTCTTACCGAGTTTCGAAAGGGAACATTTGATTGTATTGTGGGTGTGAATCTCCTCCGCGAAGGATTAGACCTCCCTGAAGTGACACTCATTGGTATTCTTGACGCGGACAAAGAAGGATTTCTTCGTTCGGAAAGTGCACTCATTCAGATTATCGGACGCGCCGCGCGCAATGTTCTCGGACGCGTGATACTCTATGCGGATACTCTCACGGGTTCCATTGAACGCGCTGTGGGAGAAACAAATCGTCGTCGCGCGTTACAGATGGCGTACAACAAAGAACATGGAATCACGCCAAAGACGGTTATCAAAAGGATCAAAGATATCACCGAGCATCTTGAGACCGAACACATGAAAGCGGTGAAATCAAATCTTTCTCTTGATACAGAAATATTTGGAAAAGACCTCGCAAGACTTATCAAACTCAAAGAGAAAGAAATGGCAAAAGCGGTCAAAGAGCTTGATTTTGAAACCGCTGCCATTTTACGAGACGAGATTGCCGCATTAAAAATAGGACAATAAATATGAGTAATCAAAAAAAACAACAAGGGCTTGAGGTGATTACCGTTTCGGGAGCACGCACCCACAACCTCAAAAATATTTCTGTTGAAATACCTCGCGGGACGATGACGGTTTTTACGGGACTTTCCGGGTCGGGGAAGTCGTCGCTCGCCTTTGATACTATTTTCGCCGAGGGGCAACGACGCTATGTGGAATCACTTTCCGCCTATGCACGGCAGTTTTTGAACCAAATGCAAAAGCCTGATGTGGACGAAATCACCGGTCTTTCTCCCGCAATTTCCATTGACCAAAAGTCCCACTCTTCAAACCCTCGCTCAACGGTGGCGACTATCACGGAGATTTACGATTATCTTCGTGTGCTTTTTGCGCGCATCGGGAAGCCCTATTGTCTTATTTGTGGTGAAGAAATAAAGCGCCTCGGCACAGAAGAAATCATTAACTTTATTCTCGACGATATAAAGACGGGGAGTGGGAAAGGCGCCTCTACCGTGCGGATTTTTGCCCCCCTTGTCCGCGGACGAAAAGGGGAATACTATCAGCTTCTCTATGACCTCCTTGGAAAGGGATACCTCATGGTGCGCGTGGACGGAGAAGTGAAAAATCTTCGTGAGCAAATTGTGCTCTCAAAAACCAAGAAGCATGAGATTGATGTGCTTGTGGACGAAATCAATATTGCTGACTTCAAAAATAAGACAGACAAAGGTCGTGAGCGGTTGAGTGAGGCGGTAGAACGCGCGCTCACGGAATCAGGAAGCCTTGTGCGCATTGTCTTTACCAAAGATGGAGTTGATACGGCAGACAACATTATGTCGAATCAGTTCTCCTGCCCCAACGATGGTTTCTCGTACCCGGAAATTGAGCCACGTCTGTTTTCTTTTAACTCTCCGTATGGTGCATGTCCCGCATGTAACGGTATCGGGAGTAAGCACTTCTTTGGGTCTGAGCCATGTCCCGATTGTGAAGGCGCGCGTCTCCGCAAAGAAGCGCTTCATGTAAAAGTCAGTGACAAAAATATCGTGGATGTCGCGCGTATGTCTATTGGGGAAGCGAGCGAATTCTTTGCGCACCTCAAGATTTCAGCGCGTGATAAAGATATTTCCGTACCTGTGGTAAAAGAGATTACCAGTAGACTTTCCTTCATGCTCAATGTGGGCATCGAATACCTTACGCTTGATCGCAAAGCAGGGACACTCTCCGGAGGAGAAGCTCAGCGTATTCGCCTTGCGTCACAACTCGGATCGCGCCTTGTGGGGGCGCTCTATGTGCTTGATGAGCCAACAATCGGACTCCATCAGCGCGACAACGATCGCCTTATCAAGACCCTCAAAGAGCTTCGTGATTTGGGGAATACGATTATTGTTGTGGAGCATGATGAAGACACGATTTTTGCGTCTGATTATCTTGTAGATATTGGACCGGGGGCGGGTGTGCATGGAGGAAATGTCGTCGCCGAGGGCTACCTCGAAGAGCTCCTCATGAATCCCAAGAAGCATAAGTCTCTCACCCTGGACTACTTGCGCGGTGATGCTGAAGTAGAGATACCAAAGCGTCGTGACGAAGACAAGGGACACCTAAGGATTCGCGAAGGAGTGGCGTTTAATATCAAGCACCTTAATGCCGAAGTTCCCCTCGGAAAGCTCGTAACGATTACAGGAGTCTCAGGATCAGGGAAATCAACATTTCTCTATGAGATTATTCACAAAAATCTTCAGGCGCGCCTTGAGCGTCGCTATCGCTCTCCTGAGACATTCAACTGTGAATCGTTTACGGGTACCGAATACTTAAGTCGCGTGGTACTCATTGATCAGTCGCCGATTGGTCGTACTCCGCGCTCAAACCCCGCTACCTACACGGGAGCGTTTACCTTTATCCGAGACCTCTTTGCGTCTACTGAGGAAGCACGCTTGCGTGGATGGGGTCCCGGGCGCTTCTCTTTCAATGTAAAAGGTGGGCGCTGTGAGACATGCCAGGGAAATGGCACGATTGCCGTTGAGATGCACTTTTTGCCGACGGTATATGTGACCTGCGATGTGTGCCGTGGCAAGCGCTTTGAAAAAGAGACGCTTGATGTGAAATACAAAAAGAAGAATATTTACGAAGTCCTCAAGATGACTGTGGAGGAAGCGCTCGACTTCTTTATTGATATTCCCGCTATTTACGATCGTTTGAAGACACTCAATGAAGTGGGGCTCGGCTACCTTGAGCTTGGGCAGTCTGCAACGACGCTCTCAGGCGGTGAAGCTCAGCGTGTGAAAATTTCTTCAGAGCTTTATCGTCCGTATACTGAGCGCACGATTTACCTCCTCGATGAGCCGACGGTGGGACTTCACTATGAAGACGTGCGCAAGCTTATTGAGATCCTCCAAAAGCTCGTGGATAAGGGCAACAGCGTGCTTACCATTGAGCACAATATGGATGTAATTAAATCCTCAGATTACCTTCTGGATATTGGTCCTGAAGGTGGCGTGGGTGGTGGGCAAATCGTCGCCCGCGGTACCCCCGAACAAGTTGCTTCAAACCCAAATTCGTATACAGGGAAGTATTTGAAGAGGGTCTTGAAGAAGAAAGGAAAATAGAGTGTCCAACATATATCTGAACGATGAAGGCTTCAGTAGTCAAAAATCTGCGCAAAAAGCTTCCCAACAAGCCGGGGGTGTATCTTTTCCGTGGTCTGAAACGAGAGATCCTCTATATTGGCAAGGCGACATCTTTGAAAAGTCGCGTGGGGAGCTATTTCAACACTAACCTCATCGAGACGCGTGGGCCTATTCTCGTGGGCATGATTGAAGCATCACGCTCAGTAGATCACATTGAGACTGATTCTGTACTGGAAGCTCTCATCCTTGAAGCGCATCTCATCAAAAAATATCAACCGCCCTACAACACAAAAGAAAAGAGCAACAAAAGTTTTAATTACGTGGTTATTACCGATGAAGAATTCCCAAGAGTGACCATCGCGCGTGGAAGAGAGCTTTCGTTTACGGAAAAGGGAGCGAAATATGTGTTTGGTCCGTTTCCTTCGGGGGGCATTCTTCGCGAAGCGCTCAGTCTCGTGCGCAAGATTTTTCCATTTCGTGACACCTGTAAACCAAACTCAGGCAAACCCTGTTTCAATGCGCAGATAGGACTTTGTCCGGGAGTATGCCTGGGAAACATGACCAAGAAAGAATACGCGCAGACGATACAACGCATTAAACTTTTCTTTGAAGGACGAAAGAAAGAACTTTTGAAATCACTTGAGCGCGACATGAAGAAGGCGGGCAAAGATCTCCGCTTTGAAGAAGCAGGGCGTATCAAGCGTATGATTTTTGCGCTCAACCATATTCAAGATGTGGCACTCATAAAACAAGGGTTTAATGCTGATGCGGTAGACCCCGAGAAAACAGTGCGTATTGAGGCGTATGATGTAGCGCATATTTCAGGTACCAACACGGTGGGGGTGATGACGGTGGTAGAGAATGGGGAAGTGCAAAAGCAGGCATATCGGAAGTTTCGTATTCGTACAAGTACCAATGATGACAACGCATCCCTCCGTGAAATGCTCACGCGACGTTTTGGGCATGCTGAATGGAGTATGCCCACGCTCATCGTCGTGGATGGAGGCACCGCGCAACTCAACACAGCAAAGAGTGTGCTGAAGTCTCTTGAAATGAGTATTCCTGTGGTGGGAGTGGTGAAAGACGAACACCATCGCCCACGCGATATCATCGGCGATGCAAAAGCAAAGAAAGCTCACGAGCGCCTCGTCCTCCTTGCAAACAACGAAGCACATCGCTTTGCGATTGCATACCATAGAGGTCTCCGAGAGAAGCAAGTATTAAAGCGCAAGAAAAAGTAATCCTCAATCGCTATATATTGCGTCTAGAGACAGAGAAGAGGTATACTTAATCATTATGGATAAGAAAATAATCACAGGGGCTATTATTGTATTGGGGATTGTTGTGTTGGGTGGAGTTTATTCGGCTTCTCGTGAGGCGCCTTCGGCAGAGCCTCTTGATACGCAGGAGTACTTGGAACAGGTTCTCTCTGAGGAGAGTGGTATTGATACGGGAATTCGTGATACCGCAAGCGCAAATGTATCTACGACGACCACGCCTCCCGTACAGGTTTCTA
This sequence comes from uncultured Candidatus Saccharibacteria bacterium, assembly GCA_964457625.1. Lineage (GTDB taxonomy): Bacteria > Patescibacteriota > Minisyncoccia > Phycocordibacterales > UBA1550 > UBA1550. Next base: position 122,222 of record CAYWES010000001.1, on the reverse strand, counting down.
CGGGAGGAGTGAATGTTAAGGGACCTCTTGATGGATTGGGATTTAGACTTTTGACCTACAATGGGGTCGGATTTCTTCCCGGGACAACGTATCTCCTTGGTTTCAATGAAGGAAAGATAAATGCTTCATTTTGTAACTCAATGACGGGAACATATTCCATTAGCGGAACGCGTATCAGTACGACAGGACTCGCTTCTACAAAAAAACTTTGTAATTCTCCTGTAGATATTATGGAACACGAGGCGTCCTTTTCTCGAAATCTCACCAACGGCGCAACATACACGCTTGAAGGGGCTACGCTCACCATAAAAGGGGAAGACACCTTTGTGTTTATAAGGCAATAACGCTCGTGCATAGATAAAATTCAAAAAGCGCGGGGGCTTTCAGCCCCCGCGCTTTTTGAATTAGTAACTCTTCGTACCTCTTACCCAAACAACTCATCCACAACAGCTTTCACATCGTTGCCGTCTGCTTTTCCCGCGAGCTCTTTCATGATTGCCCCGACGAGCTGACCCGCTTTTGCTTTGTCCGTGACACCAAGCTCCGCTTTCTTTGCTTCCGCAACTTTTTTGATGTCTTCCTTTGACATCATGGCAGGGAGATATGATTCAAGGATTGCGAGCTCTGCCTTTTCTCCCTCAGCAAGCTCAGGGCGACCTCCTGCGACAAACTGCTCAATAGAATCCTTGCGCTGATTTGCAAGGCGCTTGATGACCTTAAGCACTCCTTCATCAGAGAGGGTGTCTTGAGGCATACCACCTGTCGCGACAAGCTCATTGGTAAATGATGCCATCATGCCACGGATAACGGAAACGCGGACGGTATCCTTTGCAAGCATTGCCGGCTTGAGAGATGCCTTAATATCTTCGTGTAGAGCCATATGAATCTAATATTTTTTATATATAATGTTCCGATTATAGCGTATTTATGCGCATAAATCTAGCGCACTTTTTTGTTTTTATAAAAAAGCCCTACTCCGATTCCTCGGGGTAGGGCTAACGATTAAACTCAAAAAGGGATTAGTGGAAAGAAGCGGCTTGCGAGACATCAATCACGAACCCGAGCTTACGATACCAATAGTCGTCGTCAAGCTCATCCATGGTTCTTCCGTCCCTGTATCTTGCACGAAAAAGCTGGGATACTTCGGTGTCGGGAATTTTCCATCCACGCTTGATCGCTTCGGTACGAATCTTATTAGGGACATGTTTCCTGTGTGCAGGCACCTTAAATATTACAACATAGGTCTTCACACCGGTTGTGGGGTTAAAGTTGGGTGAACGGAGTATGCTCTTGGTCTGATCCGAAACGTATCCTTTTTTCTGATGTATTTTAATCCATTCCTCACCAGTGGTCCCCTGCGAGATAACTGGATGAACCAGGACGCCATCTCCACCGAGTTTTTTTCCGATGGACCATGAGTACTCTGCTATCAGGTCTGTAAATTCGAATACCTTAGTCATAATTATACTCTCCTTTATGGGTGAACAAAGCTTTAATGACAAAATAACTACTCCCACCAAAATACAGCTAAAACATCTATTTGTCAATGCTCCTCAAATTCTTCCGACCCCTTGACCCACTGTGAAATATGCTATACTTGGGATATACGCTAATTAACATAAACATATGCACAAATTACCTTTGATTGTAGGGTTGATGTTTGCGGTTCCGTTTTTTGTTCAAGCTGTTACTTCCGCAGAGACGGGAACGGCTCAGGAAAAACAGCGCCAAGAAATAAGCGAACGAGAATTACTTCTCAAAAAGCAAGCGGAAGATGAGCGCCTTCGTCTCATGGCAGAAGAGAAAAGAATAAAAGCACTCCGCCTTGAAGAAGAAAATCGTCTCTTGCAAGAAAAAAAGAGAATAGAAGCGGCGCGCGAGTCCTTGCAGAAGGAAATCATCCCCACTCCTCTTAAAAGGGAAATTGAACAACGCATTCCTGAACGAGAGAGGCTCATGAGAGATACTGAAGTAACTCCCACAGAAAGACAGGAGCGAGAAGAGGCCCTTAATCGCCCAGAGCGTGTAAATGCGATAGATCTCCTCAGAGGAGGCCGTGCCACAGAAGACACTCTCAGAGAGCGTGCTGAGCAACAAGAAGTAAGAAGGGAAGCAAGAGAGGGCTCTTTCGTACAGAGGACAACGGAGCGCGTACGCAGTTTCTTCCAGCGCCTTTGGAGTAGGTAGTCAGTCATGTCACCACTCACCGCTATCATCATAGGAGTACTTATTGGGCTCGTCATTGCCCTCGTGCTTCTCTTTGTCATCCGAGGAAAGGGTGGTATACAGAAAGATTCAAACGACTCACTCTTTCTCATTCAAAACCAAATCAACGCATTTCAAGCACAGATAGGGGAGTTTATGAAAACCGTTGATGCAAAAGTGAGTCAGACGAATCGCGAGACGCAAGAAGCGGTGCATGTTCAGTTTAATGAATCCCAAAAACTCATTCGTCAGATCAACGACCAGGTAAAAGAGAATCTCCTCCACGTCGCAAAAGAAATGACCGCGGCAAACGAAGCGAGCAAGCAAGTTCTCACCATTACTGACCAGCTTCACAGCCTTGAAAAAGTCCTCAAGCACCAAAAACAGCGCGGTGCGCTCGGCGAGGCGGCGCTTGAGCTCATCCTCTCAAATATTCTCCCTCCCACAGCCTATAAACTCCAGCATGCGTTTAAAAACGGCGAGACGGTGGATGCAATTATTGAAACGAAAGAAGGTATCATTCCTATTGATGCCAAGTTCTCCCTCGACAATTACAATCGCGTGATCGTTGAAACAGACGCCACGCGCCGAGAAGAACTTGAAAAAGATTTTAGGAATGACTTAAAAAAGCGCATTGATGAGACGGCAAAGTACGTACGCCCCGAGGAGGGGACACTGCCATTTGCCTTTATGTTTATTCCCGCAGAAGGAATCTACTACGACCTTCTCATTAATGAAGTCGGCTCCATAAAAGTAAATACGCGCAATCTTATCGATTACGCATCAAATGAAAAAAAGGTTATTATCGTATCGCCGACAACGTTTTCCGCATACCTCCAGTCAGTGTTGTATGGCTTTCGTGCCTTTAAGATTGAAGAGTCGGCCCAGCAAATCATCGCGCGCGTGGAGGATTTGCGTAAACACATTACCGCCTACGAAGAGTATATGAAAAAACTCGGCAATGCTCTGGGTACGACCGTAAACCACTACAACACATCCTACAAAGAGCTCAAGAAGATTGATAAAGATGTCCTCAAAATCACGGGAGAGGCCTCGGGGATAGATCCTCTTGTTCTCGATAAGCCTCAGCAGGAAGACTAGGGGAAATAAAAAAGCCCGCTCGGTGGTTTTGGTGATGAATATATCCATCCCACAAACCAACCGAACAGGCCGCACGTTTCCTGAATGAATAAACCCAATCTAGGATTAAATTCAGGGGTGCTGTGGTAAACATGTCATGAGGGCTTTAAATCTCAAGCGTGCCTGGTTTCTCATATGAGTGACGCTCCCTTGAGATGATACCGACCCGGGGACTTTTGAGATTACCCTTCATGACTACCTCTAATCCTCATTGTATCATATCTAGAATATTTGTCAAGTATCTGGGAAAAGAGGCGCTCGTGGGCTACCAGTACTTGCAATTTCATTTTTTTCATGTAGAATTACGATTACTATGAATTTTGCAGTAATCCAGACAGGCGGAAAGCAGTATAAAGTTGCTCCCGGCGATACTATTAGCATTGAGAAGATCTCTGATGATCTCAAGGTTGGCGACAAGGTAACCTTTGATCAAGTTCTCCTCGTAAACAACGGTGACAAGACCCTCGTGGGGGCGCCTCTCGTTTCCGGCGCAAGCGTACAAGGAACGCTCACCGACCAAGGAAGGGGAAAGAAGGTGATTGTTATCCGCTACCGCCAAAAGAGTCGCTATTTCAAAAAGAACGGCCATCGCCAGCCTTTTATGAAAGTAACTATCGACGCGATTAAATAATTCAAACTAAAAAAACTGCCTTTGAAGGCGGTTTTTTTAGTTTACTCGACAAACGTTTAGGTGTGGTATTTACCCACGATTTTTGAGCGCGTGCCGAAGCGTATCACTGTCAGAGTATTCAAGCTCACTTCCTGTTGAGAGTCCTCGTCCCAATGACGATATGGTGAAGCCGTATTCTTGAGAAAGGGGAGCGAGTGTCTGGAGAACATACTCTCGCGTGGTATCTCCGTCGGGATTCGCGGAAAGGGCGAGGATGACTTCAGATAACCCTTCAGCCCCTTTCTTTTGTATCTGCTGTACGAGCTCATTGATACGGATTTTTGAAGCAGGGTCTTCTCCCAGGATGGGAAGTGTCCCACCTAGTATGAAATATCTTCCCGAAAACACACCACTCTTTCGGACCGACTCAAAGTCGCTATCTTTTTCCACAACCATGAGGAGTGCTTCGTCAGCTTCATCACCACAGGCAATACAGATATTCGCCACCGTCTCCATGCGCGGATAGTAGCGGAAGCACGAGGTACATTGGTGTACGTTGTGTTGCAAGTTTGCGATTTCTCGCGCAAGAGTCTCAAGAAAGCGTGGGTCACGTGCGAGGAGAAAATATACAAATCGCCGTGCCTGGCGGGTACCAATGCCGGGGAATTTCATAAAGAGTGACGCGAGGTGGTCTATAGAGCTCATACGCAAAGACAATTAAAAGTCATCAACATTACCGGCTCCAAAGTGAGCGTCTCCTGATTGAGAATACTCTTCGTGATTCTTGTCGATAGAAAGGAATGTTGATTTCTCTTCGTCGAAATACAACTTTATCTTTCCTGTGGGACCATTACGATGTTTTTCAATAATGATTTCGGCTTCGTTGTTTTTTTCTATATTCTTGTCCATCTTGTCTTCGCGATGAATAAACATCACCACATCGGCATCCTGTTCAATAGAGCCTGAGTCGCGAAGGTCGGAGAGTTTTGGTCTTCCTCCACGACTTTCGACCGCACGCGAGAGCTGGGAAAGCGCGAGGACCGGTACATCCAAATCCTTCGCGAGACCCTTGAGAGAACGGGAAATTTCCGTTACCTGATTTACCATCGAGTCATACTGCTTGGAGGTAGTCATGAGTTGGAGATAGTCAACAATAATGAGCCCTAATCCGTGCTCACTTTTAAGCTTGCGCGCCGCGGACCGCATTTTCATGATCGAGTTTCCCGCTTGATCATCAATATAAATAGGGGCTTTTGAGAGGCGATCTAAGGCACCGCGTATCTGGTCAAACTCAGATTCCTGAGAAAGCTTTCCTGTCCGGAGCTTCCATGCGTTCACACGCGCTTCAGCGGAAAGCATGCGGTCCACGAGCTGTTGCGTGCTCATTTCGAGAGAAAAGACGCCGACAGAAATATTGTTTTCAATTGCTGCTTGGCGCGCGATATCGAGTGCAAGCGTTGTTTTACCCATGGAAGGGCGCGCGGCGAGAATAATGAGGTCGGAATTTTGGAGCCCCGAGAGCATATTGTCGAGCGCTTCAAATCCTGTCGCAACTCCACGAAGCGTGCCTCCGGCTTTGTGAAGATTGTCGAGACGCGTCCATGCTTCACCCAAGGTTGATTGAATGTTTACAAACTTCTTGGCAACACCACTATTCGTAATACTATAAATCTTGCGCTCCGCTTCATCGAGTATGGTCTCTATTTCCTCGGACTCGTTGTAGCCAAGCTCGGAAATGTGCTCAGCAGCTCCGATAAGGGTACGGAGAATATGCTTCTTTTGTACCATCTCCGCGTAATACTTTGCGTTGCTTGTAGAGGGAACGGTATCGAGGAGCTCAGCGAGATACGTACCTGCGCCGATACTTTCAAATGCCCCGCGTTCTTTGAGACGGCTCGAAATAGAGAGGAGATCAAGTGGCTCATGACGCTCGTGAAGATCGAGCATGGTGTCAAAAATAATACGGTGCTTATCAACATAAAAAGATTCCCGCGTGATAACATCGCTCACGTCATACATGCTCTCAGGGGAAAGCATCAGTGCGCCGAGGAGAGCCTTTTCGCTGTCGATATTTTGAGGGGGGACGCGAAGGGTACGAGATTTGAATTGCTTGTCTGCCATGGGTGTCATTGTAGCACCTGAGACAGACCTCTGCACCCCTCACTGGGGATACAAAAGGGGAAATCCTGGGGAGAAGATTTAAGGACGAAAAGGCTTTACAATACTGTTTCCTTGTGGGGTATCTATGATTTCATAGCCAAGGGCGACAAGCTCGTCTCTCAGGCCGTCTGCGATAGACCAGTCCTTTTCCGCGCGTGCGGTATTTCGGCGCTCCAGAAGCGATTGTATGGCCTCTGGGATGGGTTCGGATATTGGCGTCGTTGAGGCGGAAAAACCAAGGCCAAGTACGGTATCAAAATCAAGAATCGTGGCAGTTTTGTCTTCGGGGGATAAACGAGAGTTCTTTATGACATCCCATAGGAGAGCAATTGCTTGAGGGGTATCAAGATCGTCAGATATGAGCTCACGGAAGCGTGCCGTGTAGTGTTTGTCAGGAGTGCCAATCTCGGATGTCATATGTGATTGGATACGCTCACGGGCGGTCTCTGCACCCCGGAGTGCTTCCCACGTAAAATTTGCCTTTGCCGTATGATGCCCACCGAGGACATAATAGCGAAATGCGAGAGGGGAAAATTCTCGATCAATAATCGTCTTGAGCGTGATGATGTTGTCGAGAGACTTAGACATCTTTTGTCCCTCAATCATAATGAATTCGTGGTGTACCCAGAGATGTGCAAATGGTTTGCCCGATATTGCTTCGGATTGAGCGATTTCATTGGTGTGATGAGGAAAGATGAGATCCGCACCTCCCGTGTGAATATCAAGCGTCTCGCCAAGTCCTCCCATTGCCATCGCAGAACACTCAATGTGCCACCCCGGGCGACCTCGCCCAAAGGGAGCGTCATACACACAGTCCCCATCATCTTCTGTCCAAAATTTCCACAGAGCGAAGTCCCTCTCGTTATGCTTGTCTAAATGCTCTTCTTTGATACGCGACTCTGTTTCTGCGGTCATATCAAGGCGCGCGAGTTTGCCATACTCCGGAGAAGTTGCTACGTCAAAATACACACCGTCACTTGCTACGTATGCGTGGTTTGATTTGAGGAGCTTTTCGATAAGAGCAATCATGTGGTCCACATGCTCTGTGGCGCGGGGGAGAAGGGTGGGGGTTTTTATGTTGAGCTGTACGAGGTCTTCAAAAAATATTTCTGTGTATGTTTTTGTGAGCTCTTGTATCGATATCTCATCACGCTTGGCACGCGCAATGATTTTGTCATCAATATCCGTGATGTTCATCATTTGGATTACATTGTATCCTGTGTATTCAAGGGTGCGACGAAGGACATCGTTGAAAATAATCGTACGAAAATTTCCCACATGCGCGTAATCGTAGACGGTAGGACCACAGTTGTAAATACGAACGCCGTCTGTCCGAATAGGAACGAGAGGTTCTTTCTCTCCGCTGAGAGTGTTGTGCAAGAAAACAGGGGAGCGATACATAATGGACCATTATAGCATTTGAAGCGCGTGTTTGACCACTACGGGATCTTCTGCGATACTGATACCATGAAATCATTTTTGCGGAAGCACTATCTCGTTATCATCGCGATTCTTGTTGGATTAGTTTTTCTCGGGATTGGGTTTGAGGCAGGGAAGTACACGGAAAGGAAGGTTCGCTATACTCCGGAAAATCACAACAGCTTGGATATGACTCCGTTTTGGGCAGCCCTTGATGCACTTGATAAAAAGTTTGTCCCCACGGGCAAAACTACAACCCTCCCCACCGACGAAGAAAAGGTATACGGAGCCATCCAAGGGCTTGCGACAAGCTTTGGTGACCCCTATACCATGTTTTTCCCTCCTCAAGAGGCAGAGCGTTTCAAAGCTGACGTAAGTGGCGAGTTTGGTGGAGTGGGAATGGAGATTGGTATCAAAGAGGGGAATCTTGTCGTTATTGCACCGCTCAAAAATACCCCCGCCGAACGAGCAGGGATCAAGGCGGGAGATAAAATCCTCAAAATTGACAATGAACCGACAGACGGCATGACTACCGAGACTGCTGTTTTAAAAATACGTGGCAAAAAAGGAACAACCGTTGTCCTTACCATTGAGCGAAGTGACTCAGGTGTGCGTGACATTTCTGTCACGCGAGACACGATTGTTGTCCCCACAATTGATACTGAATTACGCGAAGATGGAATCTTTGTTGTTTCTCTCCATAATTTTTCAGCAAATGCATCAAATGATTTTCGCAATGCATTACGAGAGTTTATTCTTTCGGGGAGCGACAAGCTTATCCTTGATCTTCGCAACAACCCCGGAGGGTATCTCGAGCTCGCTATTGATATGGCAAGCTTCTTTCTCCCGGTCGGGAAAGCGGTGGTCATAGAAGATAGGGGGCCTCATACCAGTCAAGAAATTCTCCGCAGTAAGGGGTATGACATTTTCAACAAAAATCTCAAAATGGTTGTCCTCATAAACGGAGGCTCCGCATCAGCATCTGAGATTCTCGCGGGAGCGCTCAGAGACCATGGGATTGCGCACGTTGTCGGCAAAAAAAGTTTTGGGAAAGGTTCGGTACAGGAACTCATAAACCTTACCCCGGATACTTCTTTGAAGATTACTATCGCGCGCTGGCTCACTCCAAACGGTATCTCAATCTCGGAAGAAGGAATAACTCCAGACGAGATTGTTGATCTTACCGAAGCAGATTTCAAAGAAGAGCGCGATCCTCAGCTTTTGAAAGCTGTCACCATGCTTCTTGACCCATCATTTACTCACCCCCTATAATAAAAGAAACCTATGAAAATAATTTTTACCAAAGACGCACCTCGTATCGGACGAAAATATGAAATAAAAGAAGTTCCCGACGGATACGGACGTCATCTTGTCGCGACAGGCGTTGCAGAAATCGCAACACCACAGACAATGGCTCGCCTTGAGCGCAAGAACGCGACAGATGTTGCACAAAAGAAAGTTCACGCAGACCTTCTTGCAAAAAATCTTGAAGACATTCGTGGGTCACGCGTCGTGTTAAAAGGAAAGGCGAATGAACAGGGACATCTTTTTGCAAGTATTCACAAAGACGAGATTTTAGCGGCACTCAAAGAGTCTACGCGCCTTGATATGGACCCACAATTTCTCATACTTGAAAAACCTCTCAAAGAACTCGGCGAACATACGTTGAAAATTGTCGCGCAGAGGGAAGAAGCGTCCTTTACTGTTGTTGTGGAGGAGGCATAGTTTGGCGCAAATCCTCTGCCAAATAAAAACCTCACCACAAGATGGCGAGGTTTTTGTTTAATCTTTGAGAAGAAGAGTTACTTTACATTTGCAACCTTGCGACGCTTGCTCGTGCCGTCAAAATTCTTCTTGCGCTTCTCCGTAAACTCAACAGTACCTTCCTTGAGCGCATAGAGGGTGTGATCCTTGCCCATGCCCACGTTTGTTCCCGGAAGAATCTTTGTGCCGCGCTGACGCACGATGATAGAACCCGGTTTTGCAACTTCTCCGGCGTAAAGCTTCGTTCCGAGGAACTTTGGCTTTGAATCGGTTAGGTTTGATGCTGTACCTCCAGCTTTTTTGGTTGCCATAGTCTAAAAAATTGCCTAAATACTGAATAAAAACGTATAATGCATTTGTAACTCAAATGTCGTATGAGTATAAAAGATATTGTCTTAAAAATCAAGAGGCAGGGGAGAGGGGAGGGTAGAATGCTCCCTGATATTTCTGATGATTTTTTCTTAGCCTTTTTGTTTATTTTTGCCACATTGGGAGCTTTTGGTCTAGGCCGTATCTCGGCACTTGAAGGCGAGCGCACGCCGGTACGGATAGAATACGCAGACGGTACATCCGCACCTCTCACTGCCTCAGCGTCTCCTCAGGGGCAATCTCAAGGCGCAAACACTATCAACGCCATAGCACCCTCCACACAGTCTTCAGGACAGCTCGTGGGGTCAAAATCGGGCAACAAATACCATTATCCTTGGTGTTCAGGAGCACAACGCATAAAAGAAGAGAACAAGGTATTTTTTGCTTCCAAACAAGAGGCGGAAGCAAAAGGGTACACACCGGCAGCAAACTGTAAGGGGCTTTAGGGAGGAAAATATAGTATACTGAGGGTATTATGATTGTCGCAGACATGGAGGCAAGCGGGCTTAATTACCGCAAACATTCAATTCTCAGTATTGGGGCTATCGACTTTGAAAACCCCGAACGGCGCTTTTATGATGAGTGTCGCATCTGGGACGGCGCAAAGATTCAAAAAGACGCTCTTGCAGTAAATGGTTTTACCGAGGAGGAGTGCCACGACCCCAAGAAGCAATCTCTCCAAGAGCTCATGGAGCATTTTTTGCAGTGGGTGGAGGAGACCGGAGACAAAACTCTCGCGGGGCAAAACCCATCCTTTGATCGTGACTTTATAAACGATTCTTTTTCACGCGCGCACATCTCATGGCATTTTTCTTATAGAACACTTGATCTCCATACCGTGTGCTACATGGATATGGTTCGACGCGGAAAAGAAATTCCTCGAAAAAACAATCGCGTCGAAATGTCTCTTGATGCTATCCTCGCCTACGTAGGGCTTCCTACGGAACCGAAACCTCACAATGGGCTCACGGGAGCCGTCATGGAGGCGGAAGCGTTTTCAAGACTTCTCTATGAGAAAAATCTCCTCCCTGAATTTGCGCAATACCCTTTGGCGCATACCCTTTAGGTTTTGTGCGCTTAATTTCTTATGGCATCAAGAACCGAGAAAAACTTACCGTCTTTTCAGCATACTGTCTTGGACTTTTATGCCAAGAACAAACGCTCGCTTCCGTGGAGAAAGACAAAGAACCCGTATCACATCCTTGTCTCTGAAGTAATGCTCCAGCAGACGCAAGTAAGTCGTGTGCTTCAAAAATATCCTGAGTTTTTGAAAAAGTTTCCGACCATTACTGCGCTCCACAAAGCACCGCTCAGTGAAGTGCTCGCCGTGTGGCAAGGGATGGGCTACAACAGGCGCGCACTTGCCTTGAAACGCATTGCAGATGAGGTGACGCGTCGCTTTCATGGCAAAATCCCACAAGACCGCAAAGATTTGGAATCCCTGCCCGGCATCGGGGCCTATACCGCAGGCGCAATTCGCACGTTTGCATGGAATGAGCCTGAAGTCTTTATTGAGACAAACATCCGTCGTGTATTTATTCACCATTTTTTTCAAGATAGAGAGGGGATTCATGATAAAGAACTTTTTCCTCTCATTGAACAATCACTCGATCAAAAAGACCCCCGCACATGGTGCTGGGCGCTGATGGACTACGGATCAGAGCTTCCGCGCAGGGGAGGGAACGCAAATACTAAGAGCAAGCACTATGTGCGCCAAAGCACTTTCAAAGGTTCCCGTCGGCAAGTGCGGGGAAATATCATAAAACTTCTTACAAAAGAAGCTCAAACACTTGCGCATCTCAAAAAAGAACTCGTCACACAAGAAAATCTCGTAGAGCATGTCATCAAAGACCTCATGCAAGAAGGATTTATTCATAAGCAGGGAAGACTCTATGCCATCAAAGAATAAACAACTCCAAGAAAAAGCTGGGGCGATTCTCTCTGAATTGAGAAAGCTCTTTCCAACTGCGGGGATGATTCTCAAGTATTCAAACAATTGGGAGCTCCTTGTCGCTGTGGAGCTTTCAGCGCAATGCACCGACAAGAAGGTAAACGAGGTGACCGAAAAGCTTTTCAAAAAATACAGAACGCTTGATGACTATGTGCATGCCAATCCGCGGGAGTTTGAGAAAGATATCTTTCAGACGGGGTTCTATCGCGCAAAAACAAAAAACATCCTCGCGGCAGCAAAAATGGTAAAGGAAGTATACGGCGGAGAAATCCCTCGAACGATGAAAGAAATACTCCTAATACCTGGTGTAGCACGCAAGACAGGAAATGTAGTCCTCGGGAATGCATATGGGGTAGTGGAAGGCGTAGCGGTGGATACCCATGTGAAGCGCTTGGCAAGGGTATTTGGGCTGACCAAATCAGAGAATCCGATACATATTGAACGAGACCTCATGGCAATCATTCCGCAAGAAGATTGGTTCAAGGCAACGTATCTTTTCATTGAATACGGCAGGACCTACTGCAAAGCAACTCGGCACGATCACGCGCATTGTCCACTCAAAAAGTTCCACGGGAAGACTAAAAATGTAAGAAAATAGATATATTAAATCAGAAAAACATGAAGACTACCAAACCAAAAGTATTGATAACCGGACATCGTGGATTCATTGGTCGCCATCTTTACAGAAAGCTAGTTGGGCTAGGTTATGAAGTTTATGGCTTTGATCTCATAGACGGTGACGACTTGCTAGATTTTGATAAAGTCGAACGTGCTATAAAAAAAGTAGATATTGTTTACCACATCGCAGCACAAGCTGATTTAAATGAGATGGTTAAGAACCTTGATAAAGTAAAAATTGGATTAAATATAAATATTGTAGCTACTCAAAATATTGCACTTATTTGTTCCAAATATCAGAAGTGGTTAATCTTTGCTTCTACATTATGTGTTTATGGAAATATTAAAAAGTCTGGGATTGAAGATACTATCTTACCGAACCCATCTGAGATGTATGCATACTCTAAGTACGCAGCTGAATCCATAATAAAAGGATTTAACAAATCATTTGACCTTGAATACACCATATTAAGATTTCCAACAACATATGGAGTAGGGATGAGATCCGCTTTGGGGGTTCAAATTTTTATAGATCAAGCTCGAAGAGATGAAGATATAACGGTCCATGGGAGTGGCAAGCAAACAAGAACACTAACTTACGTTGAGGATCTTATTGATGCATGTGTTAAGGTTTTGAAAAACAAAAATAGAGTAGTTAACCAAACAATCAATCTCTCTACTTCTGAAAATATATCAGCGCTAACTATGGCGAAAGATATTAAAAAAATTATAAAATCAAAAAGTAAAATTATTCATGTAGGGCAAAGAAGGAACCAAATATTGCACGAAAAAATAAGTGTTTCCAAGGCAAAAAAATTATTAGGGTGGAGAGCGCAAACGCCATGGTCTCTTGGAATTAGAAAAATAATTAAGTCAACTAAACTTGATAAAAAAACATAGTTGACGTTTGTATTCTTTTTTATAAAATTTTAAGTAGTTCTTTTATACTCAAAATAGGAGGTGTACTGTGTTAGAGCAAATCTTTCTTGTAAGACATGCTCAGTCGAGCGAAGATACTAGACCTGGTATACGTAACTACGTTTCTGATCGACGTATCTCAATTACAACGATGGGCAAAGGACAGGTTTTGGAGATTGTTAGGATTTTAGCTCCACTGATATCCAAACACAAAAAGGTAAAGATAATCACTTCTCCTTCAAACCGTGCTGAACAAACAATGACATTGTTCTGTTCGAAGTTTCCCTTGGTTGATTTTTGCATCAAAACTGAACAATGCATTAGGAACCTAAATTGGGGCAACGTAGATGAAAAAAGCATAAAAGAAGTAGAGAAGGAAAGGTACCGCGTTGGTGTATTACATTTTCAATTTCCTCAAGGAGACTCTACTCCTGATTTTGTACGTAAAATTGAGACTTTTGTAAGGACATTGAAAAAAGACGGGCTATCTAAAGAACACCCGGAATGTGTTGTAATTTTTACACATGGGTTTGCGTTGAGGGTTATCGTCAAAGCTTTTTTAAATATTAGCGATGAAGAATTCAGACTTCTTGCAAACCCACCCAATTGCTATGTGGCAACGCTTAACCATTTGGGTACTGGGGATTTTATACTAAAAGAACCTTTGCCCAAAATTAGCTTTGACATCGTCTAAAACTTTAGGACTCTTCAATTTTTTCTGAAGAGTCCTATTTTTATGATAAAATGGAAGTATGAACTACTTAGCAGTCTTACATGATAAGGATATCTTTTCTCAGCCAGAATATGCTACCCCGAATCATTATGAAAAGAGAACCACAGTGAAAGCTATTATCAAAAATAAAAATGGAGAATATGGCTTTATAACGAATTCCATTCATGGATTATACCTCTTGGCTGGTGGGGGCTCTGATAGTCAGTGCCTAGAGAAAGAAATAAAAAGAGAGTGTATAGAGGAAACGGGTTACAATACTAAAATTACAAAAGAGGTTGGAAGGATACTTGAGTTTCGTAATCGAGACGCCAAAGAGTACCAAACAGTTTGTTTTTTGTCAGAACCAAGAGAAAAAACAAGCGAGGACTTAAGGACGGAAGATGAGCGCGCAAATAATCTATCCTTTGTCTGGCTTCAAGAGGATTTTGCCAGAAAAACTCTAAAGGAACAAGTAGAGAAAGTTAGAAGTGGGAGGGTAAAATTTTACAATACTGCGTTTAACGCGGTCAGGGACCAGATTTTTTTTGAAGAAATATTTAAAAAATGAAAATACTTAAAAAAATTTTCATTTTAGTAGATTACAGAAACACCTTCTATTCATCAACAAAAGAAGTAGCGGGAAGTATGGATACCTCCTGTATTAAAAGTTTATTCGAAGAGATGGGGTATCGTGTTGAAATTGAAAAATTCTCAGATATAAATTTTTACTCTAATAAATACACAGAGGCGTTTATACTGTACCAATCCGCAGAGGATCCTGGACTTTATTATAAAGACTATATTGAAGATGTCTTATTAGGACTTCAAATTAAAGGTGCTATATTAATACCGGATTTTTTAAAATTTAGAGCACATCACAATAAAGTATTTATGGAAATCCTAAGGGATACTAGTAACCTCTCCTTAATTCAAAATTTTGTTTCAGAAAAATATGGAACATTTGACGAGTTTCAAAGATCTCTTAATAAAAATTCACTCCCACTTGTTATAAAGCCAGCAGCTGGGTCAAAGAGTAGGGGGATACGACTTGCTTTATCCCAAAGAGAAGCTTTTCATATGGCTCGTTGGGTATCAAAAAGTTATTCTACCACAAACTTAAAAAGATTTATTCGTGGCACTTTAAACGGAAGAGGATTTAAAGCAATATCAAACTTTCGCAAGAAATTTATAACCCAAAATTTTATCTCAGGTCTTTCCTGTGACTATAAAATAATTATATACAGTGATAGGTTTTATGTCCTTGAGAGAAAAAATCGCCCAGGAGATTTCCGAGCAAGCGGTAGTGGAATTTTATCATTTCCAAAAGATGTATCGCCAAATTTATTAAACTTTGCGGAAAAAGTTTTTGCGTTTTTCAATGTCCCCTTTATTTCTATCGATGTCGGGACAAAAGAAGGGGAGTACTTCCTCTTAGAGTTTCAATTCTTAAGCTTTGGGCAATACGCTGTAGAACATTCATCATTTTTCTTTCGTAGAAAGGAGTTCACTTGGGAAAAGGTTAAAGAAGAACCAAAATTGGAGAAAATTTTTACTGAGGCAGTAGACGTTTATATCAGAAAGCTTAATTAGATTAATTTACAAAAACGAGACAAATAAAAAAACCGCCGAGCTGTGAAGCCGTGCGGTTTTGGGTAGGGGGGTTAGGCTAACTTTCATCGTCAGGGTTGGTTAAGAAGACCCATATTGCGAATCGTCCCAAACTGATGATGAATGCAAAAACGAGGAACAAAAACGTCCCAACTACAACAAGGGCCAAAATAAGTGAGCCCAAGAGGACGAACGACGCGTACGTGCCTTGAAGAAACGAAGATGTGAACATGTGGAGAACCTCCTTGAGTTGTTTTTATTTTTTGGAGACAGGGAAAAGGAACCTCCTCTAGCCGAGAGTATACATGATGGTGTTTCAAAAGGGAAGCTAATATTACGCAGGGGCGGGTTTATGTATATACGTCGCACAATATATCTTTTGCGACATTATATAAATAGAGAACAAACAACTAAGAGCTTTTTTCTTATTGCTAAGAGGATTTGAGTAGGTCCCCGATAACTCCCAAGAAATCATCGGTTTTTGCCAACCATTCCTCCGTCATGACACTCGGGCGTAATTCCTTATAGTTTTCAGAAAACAAGAAGCCGATGGATTCGAGCTTATTCTTGTATTCCTCTACCAAAGACTCGTTTACCTTAGCAGTCCATTCAAAATTGAACGCGAGACGCTTGTCGGTCGAGAGCGTAAAGAGTGAGCGGTCAGAGAGATTACCAAAAATCGGACTGAAAGATCCATATGAACCAGTACCCAGCCGCATCTCAGTGGCATACTCTTTAGAAAAATTATATATGCGTTCGAATCCACGATACTCGTCCTGGGTTAGTTTATTTCGTGCATCTTCAAACAAAGATTCTTCCGTCCACTTCCTGCGAGAACCGCTTGAAGACGAGACCGCAATGTCTTTTTTCACTTCTGCACCGAAAATCTTGGGAATAATGATTTCGTAGGTATCGTGTTTGTAGTATTCAAGCTCGACAGCATATACATCAAACTGGCTGTTTTGATTCACGTACAAAATAAGATCCTTAAGGCGATCATCAAGCTTGTCCATCAAGACAACGAAATGAAACACGCCGTTGTTTAGGTTGGCTCGTGCCTTGTCTATGGTCGTAGTAACTTCGTCGTCGGAAAGATGGAAGAAGTCTTTGATCTTGTCGGTTGTGCGTAGTTTGAAAACTCGTTGTGTATGTTCGTCGAGGATACCAAGAAATTCATTGAAATCATTAGAGTGTTTCCAGAGTGCGGCCCCGTAGTCGAGGGCTTGGGAAATGACCGTGCGCTTGTCTGGATTTTTATAGAGCTTGGTCTCTACGATATACAACTCTCCGTATTGGTCAATTCCGATAGCATCAATGGGACCGCTATTGGTTGGAAATTCGCGAGCAAGTATCAAAAGGCGGATGTCTTCCTTGATGTCGTAGAGTGGAATGCTCTCTGGGTTTTCGTAGATATATCGTTGAAGATGGTCTTCTTTGTCGAATGATGATCTATCTATTTTAACGGCATTTCTGCCTTGGTTTGAAATTATGATTGCCATTTACTTATACTACTCTCCTACGCTAAAAAGCCCTAAAACGCTCGTCCAGAGGAATTGTCCCAAAGGAACGAGGTACATATTCCATGCCGTCTGAAAGATTCCCCAAATACTCCCCAAAATTGGGGTATCTTCTATAAAGCGCCCGATGCCAAGAAAATTAAAAATGACGATAAGCCCGATGATGAAAAGAATAACTCGTATCATAATACCTTTAGTGTACTGTGTTTTTTATAAATAATCCAGCGGGTCCAAATATCCGTTTACCGCCGCGACGGGCATGGTATAGGTCTTTCCACCACACGCGACGCTGGGGCGACTTTCAATACTCACGGCGCTTGTGGCAAAGGTCGTGAGATGGAGGTGCGGACCGGTGCTGTAGCCGGTGTTGCCACTATAGGCAATCACCTCCCCTGTCTGCACCGTATCCCCCGCTGACACTCTGATGAGCGAAAGGTGCGCGTAGAGCGTAGAGAGGCCGTTGTTGTGGCGGACAAGCACCCATTTACCATAGGATGCTCTTGGACATACGAGATCGGTATCACCTGTGCCGACCACCGTCCCCGCAAGCACACTCTTTACCGCAGTGCCTACAGGCGTGCCAAAGTCCACACCATTGTGTGTTCCTGATGCGTAGAGTCTCCCTGAGTCGCTTGTCCTTCCAAAGCGCTGAGTAATGGTGACCTTATCAAGTGGCCAAGAAAAGACTTTCGTCCCACGAGGCGGGATTGAGCTTGGGTCAAGGATAAACTTGAGCGTTGTCTCGTAGTCGCGGATTT
The DNA here is from genome assembly GCA_964457625.1 of uncultured Candidatus Saccharibacteria bacterium. Taxonomy (GTDB): domain Bacteria; phylum Patescibacteriota; class Minisyncoccia; order Phycocordibacterales; family UBA1550; genus UBA1550. The sequence continues at coordinate 104,473 of CAYWES010000001.1, read as the reverse complement.
CTCGTTCAAATGCTTCCTTGAGCGCGAGCTGTTCGTTCAAAAGTTTTGTATACGCGGATTCTTGATTTCTTGTCTGAGCGAGGATTGCCGTTTGTTCTTTCTTGTTATCTTCGGCGATTTTCATCCTGTCGGAAAGCTCGCTCTTCAAATCAATGAGTTGTCCTTTTTCTTCCCTATGTTCTCCTTGCTTCATGAGAAGCTCTTCTCGGGCATTTTTGACCCTAATGACGTTGTTTGTGAGGGAGTCATTCACTTCCGCCATAGCGGCAAGGTCACCCCATATACCAGAAAAGCTCTCTCCGGAAAGCGCTATTTCGGCGAGAGTCTTTTCGTCATATTCATACATAATGCGCATTGACTGGCGAAGTGCCGCGCGAAGATTTTCTATTTCGTTCTCCTTGTAGGTGATGTCGGTATCAAGCTGGCGAATCTTCAAGTCGGTGTTGTCTACTTTTGTTGCCGTGAGCCTAATCTCCGTGTCCAACTTCTTTTGTGTTGTTTCAAGGGAGGCGATGAGATTACTGAGATTCGCTTTGAGCGTTGCGATTTTCCCGAGGTCGTTTTTGTACCGCTCAATCTCCTTTTCAATATCTTGAATCTGGCTCGTTTTTTCAGCGATACTCTGACGGAGCTCATCCACGCTCTGCGCACTCGTCGTGTGCATGAACGCAAAGACCCCAAAAAGAACACCGAGAACCCCTGCGAGGATATGCAATCGAGATACCTGAGAAACCATATGAATCCATTATACCAAAAAGCTCTTTTTTGGGAATATAGAGAATTAGGACATTTTTTCGTGAGCGGTTTGTAGGCGTCTGAGGGTTGCTTCTTTCCCGAGGATTTCGGCAAGGGTAAAGGGATCAGGAGACTTTTCACGTCCTGAGAGTGCATAGCGCATGGGCCAGAGGACATTGCCACGCCCCTGTTCGCTCGCATAGTCCCAGAGACTTGCCTTTACCGTTTCCGCAGAAAACTGCTCCGTTTCAATGGCTGACAGTGTATTGATGATGTGCTCCAAATACCCACGCGTTGAGGCTTGGTCGCTTGTCTTCCAGATGAGCGCTTCGGGCGCGTATGCAGGGTCTTCAAAGAGATAGGTGAGTTCCCCCTTCCCTGCCATCTCGGCAATTTCACCAAAGTGACTTATGTGGTCAACGAGGACAGATTGCGCTTTTTTGAGAATGTCGTTTGAATATCCCGGCAACGCTCGTATATTTTCGGGAATAAATGCCTCAATCCTCTTTTCCTTTTCTTCGGAAGAAAGCAATTTCATGTGTTCCTTGTTGAACCAATTTAATTTTTCAGGGTTGAAGAATCCTGCGCTTTTTTGAATACGCTCAAGGGTAAAGGCTCTGAGGAGTTCTTCTTTGGAAAAAACTTCTTGCTCGGTGCCGGGATTCCAGCCGATAAGTGCGAGAAAGTTCAAGAGGGCTTGAGGAAGATACCCTTGGCCGCGATAGAATGTGAGTGGTTGCGCACCTCGACGCTTTGAGAGCTTTGCGCGTTTCTCATCCACCACGAGAGGCAAGTGCGCGTAGGTGGGAATATTGTACCCCAATGCTTCGTAGAGGAGAATCTGACGAGGTGTATTTGCAATATGGTCTTCCCCGCGAATAATGTGCGTGACTCCCATGAGCGCATCATCCACGACAACGGCAAGATGGAAAAGGGGCTCGTGGATATTTTTTGCAATGACAAAATCACCGAGGTCTGTAGTGTCTGTCTCAATAGCACCACGAATAGTGTCGTGGAATGTGACTTTCTTGTTTGGATTTTTGAAGCGCACCAAATCCTTTATAACCCCCGAGCCGTCTTTTGCTTCTTCTTGGGAGATATATGCGTGTCCACTATCAATAAGTTTTTGAAGTGCCTCTGTGTGTCTCTCTACGTATTCGCTTTGTCGATGAAATTCGTCGTATTCAAGGCCGAGCCACGCCAAAGACTCAATGATATTTTCTTCATATTCTTTTTTGGAGCGTTCACGATCAGTGTCTTCTATGCGGAGGATGAATTTTCCTCCATGGGCGCGTGCGAAAAGGTATGAGAATACCGCGGTGCGATAGTTCCCCCCATGAAGAAGCCCCGTGGGAGAAGGAGCAAATCGTGTGACAATCGGAGATACGGATTCAGACATGACTATTTCTGATGACGAAGGAGTACACGGGAGATTTCTCGTGCTATTTTTTCCGCCGCGTCGAGCTCGGCAAAGTCAAGTGCCGCGGTTTTCATCTCATTACGTTTCTCCTGATCACCCATGAGGCGCTCAATCTCTGAAAACATGAGGTGAGGAGAGAGATTTGCTTCCTCAATGACATTTGCCGCGCCCGTACGCGCGTATGCAAAGGCATTACTACGCTGATGGTCGGCATTGGAGACGGCAATGGGCACCAAGATAGCAGGAATCCCCCACGCCGCAATCTCAAAAATAGCTGATCCCGCGCGCGATACCACAAGGGATGAGGCCTCTGCCGCAAGCTTCATCGTACGTGAATCCAAGTAGCCGTATACATTGTATCGAGAAGCCTTGGGACTTTTCGCGGTGAGTCCATGCACGAGGGTTTTTACCTCTACTTCATTAGTGGGGCCTGCTTGATGGATGACCTGATAATGCTCAATCAAACGAGGTGCGAGGGTGACGATGGTGTCGTTGATTTTTTGCGCACCCTGAGACCCGCCGAGGACAAAAAGCACGGGAACACCCGGCTCAAGACCGAGCTCTGCAAAAGGATCCTTTTCAGAAGGACGGATGAGCTCTTCTCTGATAGGGTTTCCGGTGAGTGCCGTCTTCCCTTCCGGGAAATATTGCGAAGCATCAGGGTACGAGATAGCTATCTTTTGTGCAAACTTACCCGACCATGCGTTTACTCTCCCGGGGGCACTGTCAGACTCATGCACAATCACGGGAATTCTGAAAAAACGCGCCGCGACCAAAACAGGAAAGCTCGGGTAGCCTCCCTTACTGAAAATAATATCAGGGTACAATGAAAAAATCTGGAAAATTGCTTTTATGGTTCCAAAAAAAGTTTTGAAGACATCGGTAATATTCTCAAGAGAAAAATAGGTGCGCATCTTCCCTGCCGTAACACGCTTAAAGGCAATGTTATTCTGCTTCAAGACATCCTCGTTGTACGGATCGACAGACATAAACACAAACTCCACGTTTGCGATTTTTTCTGCCTCAAGAATGGTGTGGAGTTTTTGAGCGACGGCAATGAGAGGATAAAAATGCCCTCCTGTGCCCCCTCCGGTAAAGACTACTTTCATATGCGTTTTGTTTTAGAAATATTAAGCAAAAGACCCACCTGAATAAAGGCAAAGAGGAGCGCCGTCCCCCCATGGCTTATGAACACGAGAGGAACTCCTGTAAGGGGCATGACACCGAGCATAGCCCCGATGTTTACAAATGACTGCCAGACGATCAGTATAACAATTCCAACGGCCAAAAGTCCACCGAACGGATCCGTGGTTCTCCGCGCAATTTGAAGGCCACGAATACCAAAAAGAAGGAACAAAAGGATGATTCCCGCGCCACCAATAAAGCCGAATTCCTCGCTTGCGACCGCAAAAACCGAATCCCCTGTAGGCTCGGGAAGAGAGCCGAATTTTTGGATACTTTGTCCAAATCCGCGTCCTGTGATACCCCCCGACCCTATCGCGGTGAGTGATTTTTGGATTTGGTATCCTGCGCCTTGAGGATCACGGGAAGGGTCTACGAACGTCAGAATACGCTCTTTCATGTACGGACGAGCCAGGATGAGAATCCCCACCGCCAAAAGAGAAAGAAGTCCTAGCACGAGAAAATGTCGTATCTTCATCCCCGCAGCAAGCAACATGGCACTCACTGCGACAAAGAGTACTCCAAATGTACCCGTGTCAGGTTGAGAAAGAAGGATTGCCCCGGGGAGAATCAGTACCCCCACCGCCACACCAAGGGCATATTTAATCTCGCCAAGACGATGGCGTACGAGCGGGAGAAGCGCCGCAAGATATACGACGGTACAAAAATTCAAGAGCACTGATGGTTGAAAAGAAACCCCGCCCCATGCAATCCATCGTCGTGCGCCACCGTGCTCAATCCCCAATCCCGGGAACCACACAAGAAGGCTGAGCACAAGAGAACCTAGGAAAAAATAGAGGGAGTAGGTGCGGAAAAACTTAAGAGGAATACGCGACACAATGAACAGTGCGGCGATACCAAGCAACAGCCCGAGAATCATTTGATCAAAAAAAAGTTCTTGAAGAGAAAATCCTTTTCGCGCGAAAAGCCCGAACGAAGCAGAGGTGAAAATGAAAAATCCTACAGAAGCAAGCGCTGCGGTAAGAAACAAGAGAGGTTTGTCGATATGCTGTTTACCTTTCTCTCGAGCCATAGGATTTTAGCCAACAAGGACAATTATCGTCCCGACAACCGCGCACATGATAGAAAGGATCCAGTACCTCATCGTTACCTGATAAGGCGACCAGCCTTTGAGTTGAAAATGGTTGTGGATTGGCGCGACGAGAAATACTTTCTTTCCTCCGCGTAATTTCTTTGAAGCAATCTGTATGAGACTTGAAGCAGCTGAAAGAAGCGGGAGGAATGCAATGAGCGGAAGTACCGCGACTGCATTGGTAAGGAACGCGATAACGGTAATACAGGTTGTAAGCGCCATCGTCCCCGTCTCTGAATTAAAAAACTTTGCCGGAGGAATGTTTGACCAAAGGAAGGCAAGAATACCTCCAATTACTACCATGGTAAATGCCGCAATATCCACCTGCCCCGCCGTAAACGCAATAACCGCGTACGCACCAAATATCGTGGCAAAAACCCCTCCGGAAAGCCCATCAACACCATCAATAACTCCCCCGGAGTACATGGCAATCATGGTGAATATAAACAGAGGGATAAAGAAAAATCCCACATAAAAATCTCCTACAAACGGAATGTAGATGCTCGCCATGCCAAGCTTTGCATAAAACCACCATGCACCGAGTGCGCCGAGTGCCATCACAAACGCCAATCGCGCGCGGAGAGAAAGTCCTCCTCCCTTGTATGATCCGCGATCATTGCAAACAAGATAATCATCAATGAGACCAAACATTCCCCCGGCGATAAGGGTAAAGAGTGGGAGCCACGTTTGATTGCGGGACAAGAATGAAAGCTTTTCAAAAACCGTCTCGGGGAATATTAGCCCCAACAATGCTAAAAGGAAGGTCGTGACAAAAACCGACGCCCATATAATAATTCCTCCCATGCGAGGTGTTTTTCGTTCTTCGTCGTTATGAAGACTGTTTGTCAACGTGGCTGTGCCCCCATCAGTTGCCATAGAGACACTTTTTTTCTTCCACATTTTATGACGATGGAGAAATGTAAGGAGGTATGGGGTGAGCGCCATACCAATACAAAACGAGAGTACTGTGGGAAGAAAAATCTTAATGAGGTCCATATAGGAGTAAGTATACTAAACAATGAGATAAAAGAAAAAGTCCTTTATTTACTCAAAATACTTGATAGTCGCAGCGGTGAGCTTTCGCATGTCAGAAAACCTCCCCTCTCGTGTGGAGCCCAAAACCACCGCGACCACGGGGTGGTCAATCCCTATATTGATAAGGAGTGCCAGATTCCCCCCCGCAAGATCGGTAAAGCCCGTTTTTGAGCCAATGAGTCCGGGGTATTCTCCCAAAAGAGAGTTGGTATTTCTAAACGTATGGGAGAGATTGCTTTGCGAGACCACGTGAAGCACGTCACGGCGTGTTGCTTCAAGAGAGGTGGGATGATTTTGGAAAAGACGCGCAAGGAGAAGTCCCATATCGCGCGCAGAGCCATATCCTCCTGAGACGACAGGGGTCGCATCTTTTACGAGATCAAGTCCTGAAGAATTATAAAACTGTAATGAATCAAGCTCGAGCTCTTGTGCCTTTTCGTTCATAGCAGAGATGAAACGGTCGTAGCCGAGAGACTGCTCTGTCTGTGTATTTCCCGCGCTTCCTACAAAGCGAGCAACGGCATATGCCGCGTCATTTGATGAAACGATGAGCATTACATCAATGAGGTTTTCCATACGCCAACGCTCATCCACGTACAACCCTGAATCCCCTTCCTCCAAAAGATCTCTGGGAATTATCGTAATGAGCGCGCTTGGATTCAGTGAATCATACGCGACAAGCGCCGTCATAATTTTTGTTAGAGAAGCAAGGGGTAACTGTTCGTTTTCGTTTTGTGCAAAGAGTACTTCGTTTCTTGCAAGGTCAAAGACATATGCTCCCCGAGCTTCAAGACGAATGTCTTTGAAGGGGTCGGGTGCTTCTTCCTCGAGAGAAGAAATCTCTTCTGGATTATCCCGCGTTGCAGAGGTTTCTTGTGTCCCTATCACGAGCAACGTACCCACAATGACCACCATGCTCGCAATCCCAAGGAGGAGAAATGCCAATCTGTGTCGAGCTTGCTCGAGTATGGGGGAAATATAATCCTTCATAATATGTTCCTATTCCTCGACGACCTCATCAAGAACTTCATCTTCTTCGTAGGTGTCCTCCTTGTCAGCCTCAACAAACGTAGCCACTTCTTGATTGAGCGTCTGATATTCCGGCAAGTCCTCTATCTTTGTAATCCCCATATGAGCCAGGAGCTCAAAGGTTGGTTTGTAGAGCGCGCCACGAACGCCCTTTGACTCATCTTTTTCAATCAAGCCTCGCACCAAAAGATTTCGCAGGGTGTAGTTTGAGTTTACTCCTCGAATATGGTTTATTTCCGCGCGAGAAATAGGTCCACGATAGAGCACGAGCGCAAGGGTCTCAAGACCTGCCTTTCCGAGCTCTTTTCCAAGTTCCTCCTTTCTGAGAGCCTCAATGAGCTCATGCATGAAGGGGGTCGTGCCGAGAGAAACTTTGTCTCCATTTCTGAGGAGCACAATCCCCCGCCCTTCTCTCAAAAAATATTCTTCGAGCTTTTGGATTTCCTGCTCTACGACTTCGGGGGAGATTTTTAAAACGGAGCTCAAAAGCGAAATCGCAACAGGCTCTCCCTTGAAGAAAAGAATTGATTCTATTTGCGCTTGGATGGACAATGATTCACTCATAATTCTCTTTATACTACCACACTATGTCGTGGGACCCACACCGTACGCGGGAGTGCTGACGACGTTTGTTTCTATTTCTATATCCTCACCGATTTGATGCTGTGTCACCGCGATAACACCCTGCTTTACAAGCTCAAGCATTGCAAGAAAACTTACAATCACATTTACCTTCTCCTCTTTTCCTACCCCTGCAAATTCCTTGAAACTCATACGCATGTGCGAGGTAATGCGCGTCGCGAGCTTGTCCATAACCTCTTCGAGAGAAACGACTTTCTTTACAAGGACCTTTGGCAAGGCGGTCTTTTGAGGAAAGCGCGCAATAACATCACGGAGAGCAGATACGAGGCCAAGCGACTGTATCTCTTGTGTGGGAGTAAAAACAACTTCTTTACGACGCATGCCTTGTGAGAAAATAGGCGTCTTCCCAAAACGATATTTGATGTGGAGAGAAAGCTCTCGAATGCGCTGATATTCTTTGAGGCGATCCTCAAGCTCTTTAATATCTTGTGTCTCTTCCGGGGTAAGCGAAAGTGTGGGGAGAAGGGATTTTGATTTAACCAAGACAAGCGTCGCCGCGACTACAAGAAAATTTGATACGAAATTTACGGGGAAGGACTCAAACTTCTTGAGCTCCTCAATATAGTCATCGGCAATCTGCGCGAGCGAAATTTCATTGATAAAAAGTTTCCGTTTCTCAATGAGATCCAGCAAAAGCTCTAGCGGTCCTTCAAATGTCTCAAGTTTTACATTGTAGCCTGTTGCCATGGGTAATTTTATTCAGAAAGAAGGTTGTCGATACGATTGATATCGCGTGGAAACAGGGTCGCTTCTTTTACATTATCAATACCAAGGAGTTTTGCGGTGAGACGCTCAAGCCCAAGACCAAAACCACCATGAGGGGGCATACCGTATTTAAAGGCTTGGAGATAGTAGCGGAATTTTTGAGGGTCAAGTCCTTTTGCCTTCATTGCGGTGACAAGAGTATCGTAGTCGTGGATACGCTGAGCGAGCGTCGTAATTTCAATACCACGGAACAAAAGGTCGGCTCCCTTTGTAAACCCAGGGTCTTCTTCATCTTCATACGTGTAGAAGGGGCGTTTTGAAACCGGAAAATGTGTCACAAAGAGGAAATCAGAGTCCCAGGTCTTTTTTGCATACTCACAAAGAAAGCGTTCATGCGCAGGCTCGAGATCTGGTTCATTGGTGCAGTCCTCCCCTGTTTCCTTTTTGATAATCTCTTGCGCTTCACGAAGCTTGAGGCGTGGAATTTGCTCGGGTACATTTGGGATCGTTGAGCCCAAGAGTGCAACCTCCTCCGCACATGTTTCCGAAATCTTCTTCATGATAAACGCGAGAATCTTGTTCTCCATTTCCATGATATCCGTGTGGTCTTTGATAAAACCCATTTCAATATCAAGACTTGTGTATTCATTGATATGGCGCGTGGTCGCATGTTTTTCTGCACGATACACGTTACCTGTAGAAAATACGCGCTCAAACACGCCCACCATAATCTGCTTGTAGAGCTGGGGGCTCTGACCGAGGTGTGCTACATGTCCGAAATATGTTACATCAAAAGAGTTTGCACCACCTTCGGCATCTTCACCAATGAGTTTTGGTGCTTGGAATTCAGTGAATCCTTGAGACATCAGGAACTCACGAAATGCCGCGACGATGACCGCCTGTACTTTAAAAACTGCACTCGCTTTAGCACTGCGAAGCGTGAGCGGAAGGTGGTCGAGATACGTATCGAGGTTGACTTCAGCACTCAATTCAAATGGGAGCTCTTGAGCTTGACCGAGAACCCTTACCTCAAGCATTTCAATCTCCAAGTTACCATTGAGGCCCTCTTTCACATTACGCTCCGGGCGTGCGTTTACTTGTCCACGAATTTCAAGAACCCACTCAGAACGAACAGTCCCTGCGAGTGTGTGCGCTTCAGCATGATTTGGGAGTGCCACCATTTGCACTTTACCGCTGACGTCGCGGAGCTCAAGGAAGATGAGCTTCCCATGGTCGCGACGAATATCAACCCATCCCGCGATAGTTACCTCCTTCCCGATATAATCTTTTAAATCTTTGATGTATACGCGTGCCATAATGTTTTGTAATTAGTTTGTTCCTACCTCAAGCCCTACACGCGCTCTCACGTCACGCAAGGTTTCCTGAGCCATACGACGTGCCTTTTCTCCACCCTCACGAAGAATGGCGAGGACTTTTTCAGGATTACGCGCAATCTCTTCGCGGCGCGTACGGAGAGGCGCTATAAACGAAATCATGTTTTTGATGAGAATCTCTTTGGATTCTTTGTAACCAATACCTCCCTTGATGTATCGCTCGCGCACCTCCTCAAGGTCAGACGCTCCGAGAAGCTCGTGGAATGCAAATACTTTGCATGTCGTGGGGTCTTTTGGCTCTTCAATACCCTTTGAGTCGGTAGGAATACTCATCACGGCTTTTTTGATTTCCTCATCAGAAGCAAAAAGTGAGATGCCGTTGTTGTAGCTCTTGCTCATCTTGCGCCCGTCGGTACCAGGGACGGTCTTTACCGCGTCAAGGATGACAGGCTCAGGCATTTTGAAGGTCTCGCCAAAGATACGATTAAACTTTTCTGCCGTGTCACGCGTAATCTCGACGTGTTGTTTTTGGTCTTGTCCTACCGGCACGACGTCGGCACCATAGATCAAAATATCCGCCGCCATGAGAATAGGATAATCAAAGAGTCCTACGTTCACCTCTTTGTTTTTCGCCTCGGCGTCTTTGTATGCATGTGCGCGCATGAGATACGGCATCGTGGTGATGTTGTTGAAAATCCAACAGAGCTCCGTAACTTCAGGCACATCGGACTGAAGAAATAGCGTTGTTTTTTTAGGATCAATGCCAATTGCTAAATAATCCATTGCGAGGTCCAGGGTGAGTACCTTGAGCTTCTCTCCATCCTCTATACTCGTAAGTGCGTGATAATTGGCAATAAAAATGAGTGACTCGTACTTTTCTTGGAGATCCACGAATTGCTTCATTGCACCAAAATAGTTGCCCAAATGGACAACCCCTGTCGGCTTCACTCCCGAAAGCAATCTTTTATTCATGGAGGCAGTATATCAAAAAAGCGCCGTTATTTAAAGGTCCCAAGAGGACTATCTAGGCTGGGTCAGCATCAGCTGTTTGTGTCTGAATAGGCAAAGATACGAGAAACGACGACCCCTTTCCTTCTCCTGATGACTCCGCCCATATTTTGCCTTTATGTTTCTTGATAATTTCCTTTGCCACATAGAGGCCGAGGCCGGTGCCTTCTGTATACACTTTGCTTACACCTTGTGCTCGGCTAAATTTTTTGAAAAGCTTTTTCCTTGTCTCCGCACTCATACCAATACCCGTGTCCGTGACAGAAAAGACGACATCCTTTCCGTCATCACTTTTGGCAAGCCCCACCGTGACCGTACCCTGGGGTGTATATTTGATCGCATTATCAATCAGGTTTGAGCACACTTGGCGGAGTTTGCCATAATCTCCTCTGACCCAAAGCCCTCCCGCGGGAGTATCAATGGCTGATTCCAAAGTAATGCCCGCATTTTTTGCATAGAGTTGCATATCAAGCGCGAGACCGGAAACGAGATCTCCCATATCAACGCGCGCAAATTCATATTTGATATCTCCTGATTCAATAGACGAAATATCAAGAAAGTCTGAGATAACGGTAACAAGTTGCTTGCTTGAATCAAAGATTTTTGTGAGCGCTTCTTTCATCGGTGCGTCAACGGGACCAAAAGATCCTTCTGCAATCATAGACGCATACCCCTTTATTGACGTGAGCGGGTCGCGGAGGTGGTGTGACGCAGTGAGCAAAAACTCTGATTTCTTTCTATCAAGAATCTTCAAGCGCGCATTGACTTCATCCAAATCATGGAGCAAGTGTCTGATTCTATTTTGTGAATCAAACTCACGCTTAATGCTATTGATAAGAAAAAACCCTGCGCACAAAATCAAAAACGCAATACTTGTGCGCATAAAAAGGTCCAAGAGTGAGGTTGCCAAAAAGAGCTCAACGAGCAAAATAACGAGAATGAACGAGACGAAGAATTCCGTTGCGATTACCTTGAAGCTCCAGAAATTGTAGCGAATCGTAAAAAGACCGGACAAGAAAAGGAACGTGACGACCCCCAGATGTCCCACCCAAAAGAGATCAAGGTTGTGCGAAAATAATGGCAAAAAGATTGCAAACCAGAGCCCAAAGCCCCCGGCAACAATAAATATCGCGAGGAGATACCTGAGCTCCGCAATGAATATACCCGCGCTTCTCGCGTACTTTTTATAGAGGAGATAAAATCCCAGCGACAGACACACAAGTGCGTATAATGCGAACAAGGCGAACCCTCCTCCAAACACGAGAGGGGCATGTATCGCCTGCGCATTATATCCTACGATAAACCCCGGGAACGCAAGCATGAGTATGACGAGGGTGATATACGGGAGGAGGACAGCTGCGGCTTTTTTGGGAATCTCCGCAAGCGCCTCTTCTTGATAAGCAAAAAGATACGTCAAAAGGAGTGTTGCGGGAGGAATGAGCGCCGTAATACTGTAAAACAGTATGAGTATTCGCTCTCGGATTATGTCACCCGACGATACGACCCAGACCCAGTACATGAGACCCCAGCAAAGAATAATCGCGCTCAAAAGAAGGAGTGCTTTATTGCTCCCCTTTTTCTTGTCTTCCGCGAAGATAAGAATCATGAAAAAACAACACGCTGCCCCAAAGAGAATCATGCTCCACCCGAGGGTTGGGATTTGAGAAAAAAGATTCCAAAGAGGCATTATCATGGCTATAGTATATCACGAGTTCTCACTCATTCTTTAAACCTCGGGAAGCTCTACCGTCACCGTAGTACCGCGTCCTGCTCCCTCAGACTCTATATGAATAGCCCCGTAGTGAGCAACGATGATTTCTTGCGCGATATAAAAACCTATTCCTACGACACGCTCGCTTGAAAGGAGTTTTTTTGAAGAAGACTTCTCTGAAGATACATCACTATTACCAAAGAATCCTCGCGTATCGGTATCGTTGAGGCTCCCTGTATGGAGAAGCGAGGTGATTTCTTCCTCGGTCATACCGATACCCGTATCAGAGATGGAAAGATACACGCGTCCTTTGGATCCATCGTGTGCCAAGGTGACACTGATTCTGCCGGGAGCTTTCGTATATTTCATGGCATTATCAATGAGGTGCTTGAGCGCTTGTGCAATTTTTTTCTTATCAATGGATACAAGCGTAGATTCGCTTCCCTCTGCCGCCACAAAGGAGAGGCGAAGTCCCATCTCCTCGGCTTCTTTGGAAAAGGGCTCAAGGGTTTCTCGAAGGAATTTTGCAAAAAGCACCTTTTCAAAAATAGGCAACCCTCTCCCCTGCTCAAGGCGCGACACCGTGAGAAGGTCCTCAATAAGGGCAACGATTTTCTCACTTGCCTTATAGAGTTTCTCCATCGCATCATAGGCCCCCGGCGAAAGCTTCCCAAAAGCTCCTTCAAGCACCATGGACGCATAGCCTTTAATAACCGTCATCGGTGTGCGTAGCTGGTGAGACGCAATAGAGATGAACTCTGTTTTTTGTTGCTCAAGGGCAAGCAAGCGCTTATTCGCAGTAGTCATATCATTTGCCAGCTTTTGGATACGTTCACGATCTTTGATGTCTTTGTAGATACCGCGGATGATAAGGATGGAGAAAAACAAAACTGAGAAAGAGAGTAGAACATTTAGTGCCAAGATTGTGCTGTCTTGAGAAAAAGCAGCGTTAGCGAATAGCAGAAAGTTCAACAAAATAAGCGCGGCCTCTGCAATGATTAACTTAATACTGAATAGATGATACTTAAGAATCGCAACCGATACTGCGACCACCAATAGAATTGTCGAAAAAGGACCTATCCATATATACTCAAATGACGAGAGATAAGGAAGCAATAAATCAGCAACAGTGGCAATCAAAATAGATACGATTGCACCAGCTAGAACCAAGCGAACCTGTTGTTTCTCTGTTTGGTCAGTCGAATCAATAAACTGTTTATAGAGAACAAAAGAACCTACAGAGAAATAAAATGTGATGAGAGTGCCGTATATCGGATAATATTTACCGATTACATATACTTGATTCCCATAGTCAACATCCCCTACCACCCAATTTGTAAGGAAAATTGCAACCGTGGCAACAAGGAAACATACCGCGGGTAAGATATATAGGGATATTTTATTTTTCTCTTTTATGGTTTCGCGTGGAAATTTAAAAGCAAAGAGATAATAAGAGAAAACAACAACAAGAGCAAAGAAGTGAGCAAAGGACACCCAATTCAAAAACGTAAATACGTTTAGATGGAAAAAAAGAATTGATACATCCCAACACGCAACACCAAGAATAGCAAAGATGAAAACGCCTCGATACCCCTGAAGGACTATCAAGACACAAATAAGAAAATTAGCGACAGCCGAGATTGCGAGCAGGGGCGGGATCATTGCTTCCATCCTTATATTTTAACACGTTTTTATAAAACCTTCATTTGTTTTAGAAACTTTGTGTACAGTGAATCATTGAGTATATATACATCCGTGTCCTTTTCTTTGTGTACCAATTTAGAGTTTGCGCCGAGCAAATATTCAAAATATTTTTCTGCCTCAGAAAGTAAGAAAAAAGTAGGGGAAACTGGATCCTTTTCTTGATTAAAATAATTATAAAGGGAGCCGTCTTCTGGATATGTTTGCACATAGTCAGGAATCAAATGAATAGGGACACCAAGCTTTGCAAGCTTATTCCAAAGGGTCTTTTTCACAAATGAATATCCTCCCTCTATGCCAACTTCTGACCCAAGGCGAAGAAGAGATTTTAACATGAACAAGAGAATAAGATTTCTTGGAAAAAAGGAGTCTCCCGAATACTGCTGAACGACCAACCGCCCTATCTCACCTCGAGCGCTCCGAGGAATCCTTGAAATTTCAACAGGTTCTTTAAATTTAAAAAACTTTTCTGTAGGCAACACATCGTCACGAATGAGCCGAACCGCTCCTAAGATTCTCCCATCATCTACAAGAGCAACAATATAGAGACACTTCCCTTCTTGGTCTAAAAGATCTTGGTCTGTTTTAATATCAAGGTCTTCTTTAAAATAATCTTTTTTGTCATACACAGCAAAACGGAGAGAATACATTTTTTCAAGCTCCTCAGCAGTTTCTGGTACTCCGAAAAATATCTCTTTGGTCTTACCTTCGTGATTAAATTTTAACCGCTCGTATATTTTCATTTAGTCCTTCCTGGCCCACGTGCAAACCGCTTGGCCCCCATACGTTCTTGTGCTTCCAAGAATATGGAACCCTGCATCAGAGATTAAACGTTCTTGAGTGGCTTCATCTAGAAAGTGATATCCGCCTCCCATATTTTGTCTTTTAATTAAAAAATTATAGTAAAAAATTTTAACAGTAGGAATCGAGAAACGAATTACATCAAGCAATGTTTTTAAAAGTCCTTTTCGAATAAGTGACTGTTTAATGTGTGCGTTGTAAATTTTACCCGCCCGAAAATCGGGAGCGAGATTGGAGCTAATGAGAAACCCACTAGGCTTAACCTTGCGATATACTTCTTTAAAAACTTTTATCTGCTCTTCGGGGGAAAGTGTATAAATGACATTATTGGTTACTATTCCATCAAAAGCCTCATCGTGAAAGGGTAATATTTTGGTAATATCCGCGTGTATCACTTCTCCATTAGGTTTCTTTTCTTTATGTAAAGCAATTCCTTCTTCAGAGAAATCAACTCCTTTCAGAATATATCCTTCAGCTTCAAGGCGAGAATAGAGATTGCCTGTCCCAGAACCAAGATCAAGAATCTCTTCCCCTCTCGCCAATTCTTTTGTTTTTTCCACAAACAAAGACATTAGGTCTTGGTACGGGATGAGCTGATTTAAAGCATCATAGACGCGGAAGTATTTTGCCCAAAATTTAGAATCCAACATATCTCACATTATACCACAAGCACAGATACTATCACTACGTCTTTTTATGAATTTCTTTTGCTTCATGCATCTCTCTTATTCGCCCCATGATGACTTGCGCGGCAGCCTTAAACTGCTCTTTTGAGGGAGGGTTGTTTTCTAGGTTATGAGGGAAAAGCTCTTCTCTATATATTGGCTTGCCGTAATGAACTGAAATCGTGCGCTTACGCGTAAAGAAACTCTTTGCTGTCATATCATAGTGCCCGTGGAGCGCCACGGGGACGACAGGAACTCCTGTGCGCCACAAAAGGTACGCCACTCCGGGTCTTGCCTCTCCCACCGTGCCGTCTATTGTCCTCTTTCCTTCGGGGAAAATACCTACGGTTCCGCCTTTTTCAAGGATGGTAATATGCGTTTTGAGAGAAAGCTCGTAGTTCCCTGCTCCAACATGGATGGGATGAGCCCCCAAAGCACGGAAAAGAACACCTCCATAAAAAAACCGAGCGAAGAGACCTATTTTCTTGTAAAATTCCTTTTGCTGAGAAACAGAAAACACGGGCATAAGATGAGACCAAGGCCCCAGTGTCACCAGAACCATGATTGGGTCAAGCTGACTGACATGATTTACCGCGAGAATCGCATTCCGCGGAGCTTTTTTCAAACCCTCTTTCCCATAAGTCTTCGCCCTTACGAACATCAAAAAAAGTGGCCGAGTAATGAGCCACAGAATTGTCTGAGTTACGAGGGGAATAATTTTCATTCTACGAGAGAACCTTCAACACATTTATAATACCACAAAAATTCCTCAACGAGAACTATTTTGGTCTTTATTATCTCAGATTTACTTTTTGATATCTTCTATGAGCCCAGGAATGTGAGGAACCTTTAGGTGTCCTAGATCTTTGAGACTGCGTAATATTGAACCAGGGAGTGCTTCATGATAACCCGCTCCATGACTACATGGTACGACATAATCGTCTTCGCTATGATAGATATAGATCTCTCCTCCCTGTTTGTGGAGCCCTTGCAAATCTCCTGTATGCGCAAATGAATAAAGTCCTTCGCCTTCAAGGTCGTCATAAAGTGGGGCAGCTACAAGAAATGTCTTTTTTATCTTTTTGGCAACAGTATTTTCTGAGAGATACTTTGCGAGAAAAATTCCCCCTAGAGAATGTCCTATGAGAATTGGGTTTTCATCAAGAAGTGTGAAAATCTTCTCAAACATAATTTTCCACTCTTCATACTGAGCGTTTTGCTTGTTGGGCATTGACGGCGCATATACCACAAAATCTTCACCTAAATTCTCTGGTAAGTAATCCTTCCAATCATTTTGAGCCACAATCCACTCAAGGTTCACCTGTTTTTGTCTGAGCCCTTCCAAAAAATCTTCCCTGTCTTTATAGCTCGTCCCTCCATGGATAATCAGTACTTGTTGTTTTTTCTCTGCATTAGTCATGCTACCATTGTAACATAATGAAAATATTTAAATTAAAGGCTGACAAGGTAGAGAAATTTAGGGCTTGGACTGCAAAGGTTCGTACAGAGTTGCATGATGAAGCAGTTGATACCTTGCAGGAAGAAGGTTGCACTCATGAGATCTTTGAGCTTTTTGAAATTAATGGCGATATGTATGTTGTAGCCCATATGGAGGGCAACAACATTACTCCAAGCAATCAAGAACGTGAAATCAATCGTACCCACCGTGCAATCATGCAGGAATGTATTGAATCTGTTATTCCTACCCAAGTGCTCTACGATTTAAAGGCTCCTTTATAAAAGACCTTACTTTTTTACTGCGACAAGAAACGACACAAGGTTTTGAGCGGGTGTGCCGTCCTCATGTTTCGCCAGCATAGGTTGAGATTTTTCAAAAAATTCTTTGATATCCCAACCCGCATTTTCGTAAAATTCTCTGAGTTCTCCAGGTTTCGGATAATATTTGTCCTGATTCTTTGGGACTGCATAAAAATCTCCCTCTGCCGTAATCACCGCATGAACGTGTACCGCTCCAGAAGGAGCGTCCTGAGTCATTCTCTTTACGATCTCTTCACCACGCTCCTTCGACAAAAAGTGGAGTACAAACAACGCATTCACAAAACCATACTGGGCAAACGACGGTGTATTCTCTTGAAAATCCATTTGGTACACATGCATCGGAAGCTTTCTCTCCTCAACAACATGCTCCAGTTCTGCAACAGCTTTTTCTGAAATATCATATCCATCAACCTCAAAACCTTTCTCTGCGAGAAAAACACTATTGCGACCACTTCCAATACCAAAATCAAGTACTCGTGAGCCAGGCTGAATATACTGAGCGCCACTCTCGACAATCGGGCGCGGTGCTTGATGTTCTCCGCTTAAAAATGTAAATTTTTCCATACGAATTTCAGACTACACTAGCCCTATGTGTAACTCATAGCGGCGGCGGTAGTTACCGTTTTCAATCTGCATTAGTTCTTCGTGAGTTCCTTGTTCAACAATCTTTCCTTTATCTAAAACAAGAATTTTGTCTGCTCTGCGCACGGTGCTTAGTCGATGTGCAATGATAAATGTGGTGCGTCCTTGCATGACGTGATTAAGCGCATCGGTGACAAATCTTTCTGTCTCGCTATCAAGGGCACTGGTAGGCTCATCAAGAATAAGAATTTTTGGATCACGAAGTACTGCACGGGCGATACCGATGCGTTGCTTTTGCCCCACCGAGAGCTTGACCCCTCGCTCTCCTACGAGCGTCTCGTATTTCTTAGGAAATGCTTCGATAAAATGATCTGCATGGGAGATACGTGCCGCTTCTTGAATATCCGCAAAAGAAGCTCGAGGGCGACCATAGCCAATATTTTTCTTTATCGTATCATGGAAAAGAACGACTTCTTGAGGAACAATCGCAATCTGATTTCTCAAGAACTTCAGGAAAAACTTTTTTGTAGAAAAACCATCTATAGAAACGGTCCCCTTTGTGGGGAAATTGTACCCGGATATGAGATCAATGAGTGTTGACTTCCCCGCGCCAGATTCTCCTACAAGTGCCACCGTTTCGCCCGGTTTTGCCGTGAAGCTCACGTCTTGAAGCACGGGGATGTTCTTCCCATATGAGAAAGAAACATTTTTAAACTCTATAGCGCCACTGAGGGGAATGTCTTTTATTCCATTTTTGGGTTCGTATACTTCAGGCTCTGCAGCAAAAATCTTTTCCGCACGCTCAAGAGCAGTGAGACCATTCTGGACTGTCTGCCAATTTTGCCCGAGTGTAACAAATGGCGCAAAGACCATAGCCGCATAGCCATTAAACGCAACGAGCTCTCCGAGCGTGAGCGTTCCTGCCATGATAGAAAAAACCGATAATATAAAAATAACGAGCTGTGTCCCTACCACAATAATCTTTTGAGAAAAGTTGAGGTTTGACCAAAGCCATTCAATTTTTGTCCCGAGTAGATGCGCCGCGGTATACATTCGGGAAATATGACCGAATTGATTTTCTTCTGCAGCAGACTGTTTTACCGTCGTAATATTTACAAGTGCTTCCGATCCCGCACTATACGCTTCTCCCCATTTTTTATGAACGGAACGTTGAAGCGCGACGCTCTGTGGGGCTATTCGCACCAAAACATAAACATACGATAATACCCCTGCCAAAAGGACAAGTGCGAGGGGGACATTCATAGAGAGCATAAAACCGAGACCGATAATAATGCTGATGAATTGGGGCGCCAAGCGCACCAAAGTATACGTAATAATGGAATATAAACCATTCGCAGCGCGCCCTGTCGCTTCCATGACTTCTCCATGTCGTTTCTCTTTGTGAAATTGAAGTGGGAGAAGAATGAGGCGCGTAAAGGCGTTCACGCGATAATCTATATACATCTGTCCTCCCCACAGATGGAGCCTCCTATCATTGGTCCAGTCCGAAGCTATCGCAATACATTGCACCATAGCCCACAGAGCAAGGAGAATTGCCCACCATGCTATTGCCTCGCCTCCGATATACAAAGGATTAGGCTGACTAATAATCGCATCAAAAAACTTACCTAAGATATAAGGAACAGAACCATTTGCAAACGCTGAGAAAATACCAAGGATCGAAAGGATGGTGAGTTCCTTTTGATACGTGCGTATATACTGCCAAAGAACATACAGCCCTTTGAGCGTGTCTTGTTTTTTATGTTTAGATGAGGTCATAGAAAAATTTTCTTAATAGTACCATAGAACCCCTCGTTGTCTTTCTTGTTATATCCCCTCTTCTTTGAGTTCTTTGATGAGCTGTTCTGCTTTTTTTGAGAGTCTTGCGGGATTTTTGATGAGTACTTTTACAAAAATATCGCCACGACGCTTTTTGTCGATGGGGACACCCTTTTCTCGAATACGGAGGACCTCCCCCGAAGAGATTCCTCGTGGAATAGTAAGCGCGATATTCCCATCCAGGGTTTCAAAAGGATATTCCGCGCCCAGGAGTGCGTCGGAGAGCTTTACTTCAAGTGTTGCGATGAGATGCGCACCATCACGCGCAAAGACCTTGTGAGGAGCCACATGAATCCTCACATAGAGATCTCCCGGCGTACCGTGCGAGATAGCCTCCCCCGCCCCCGTAAGGCGCACCATCTCTCCGCTTTGGATTCCTGCGGGGATAGCAATGGTGATATCTTCTTTCTTGCGCGTAATCCCCTGCCCTTTGCATGTTGGGCATTTTTCTTCGGGAACCTTGCCTACGCCATGACAGCTATCACAAACTCTCGTCTGCACAAAAGCACCGAGTATTGACTGGCGCGTCTCAGTAATCTGCCCCTTGCCCCCACAGCGTGTGCAGGAGATTTCTTTGGTCCCCGATTTTGCGCCGTTCCCTTTGCAAGACTCACAGGAGACATGGTGTGTGAGTGATATCCTGTGCTCCACGCCAAATACCGCGTCACGAAAACTAATTGGCACATCCACCGATATATCCTGCCCGCGACGTACTTGCGAACGACCTCTTCCGCGACCACCAAAAATATCTCCAAAGATATCATTGAGATCTACTCCTTCAAATCCTTGCCCTCCAAAGCCCGAGAAATCAAATCCCTCTGCCCCACCAAACCCTTGAGCTCCATGCGCATCCCCAAAGCGATCATAGTGAGCACGCTTGGTCTCATCAGAGAGTACTTGGTATGCCTCGTTTACCTCCTTAAACTTCTCCGTATCACCACCACTCTTGTCCGGGTGATATTTATGCGCAAGGCGACGGAACGCTTTCTTTATATCGTCCTTGGAAGCGTTCTTTTCCACGCCGAGAGTTTTATAATAGTCTTTTGCCATGCTAGCCAGAGTATAGAACCAAAAGCACAATACGCCAAGGATCAACCCTTAGACCACTTATTTATTTTCAGGATTCTCCCCTTCTTTATATTCCGCGTCGTGTACTTTTCCTTCCTGGTTTTCTGCGTCTGAAGGGGCTTGCTCACCTTCGTGAGTGCTTGCTTCTTTTGCCATAAACTCGCCAATTTTTGAAAGCTCAGCCGAAAGCTCTTCTCCTGCTTTTTTCATCACTTCCGTGTCGGTACCGGAAGAAGCGGTCTTTGCGAGGGTGATTTTTTCTTCAACGGCTTTTTTGACATCTTCGGGAACTTTATCTCCGTTGTCTCGAAGTGCTTTCTCTGCAGTATATACCATCTGTTCGAGGATATTTTTATTCTCCGCAGCGTCGCGCTTTTTCGCATCTTCTGTCGCGTTCATTTCAGCCTCCTTCGTCATGCGCTCAATATCCTCCTTGGAAAGACCCGAGCTTGCCTCGATACGGATAGATTGCTCTTTGCCTGTTGTTTTGTCTTTTGCTTTTACTTGCAAGATACCATTTGCGTCGACATCAAAAGTCACTTCAACTTGTGGCATACCGCGTGGCGCCGGTGGGATGCCATCCAGAATAAAGCGTCCGAGAGATTTATTGTCCGGAGCCATAGGACGCTCTCCTTGTACCACATGGACTTCCACGGAGGTCTGGTTGTCACTCGCGGTTGAAAATACCTGGGACTTTGATGCCGGGATTGTTGTGTTCTTTTCGATAAGTTTCGTTGCTACGTTACCAAAGGTCTCAATACCGAGCGAAAGCGGAATCACATCAAGAAGAAGCACATCCTTCACATCGCCTTGGAAAATACCCGCCTGAATAGCAGCTCCTATCGCCACCACTTCATCAGGGTTGATAGATCGGTTTGGCTCTTTACCAAAGAGATTCTTCACCGCTTCAACAATCGCGGGCATGCGTGTTTGTCCACCTACGAGAATCACCTCATCAATATCCGCAACGGAAAATGGAGATGCCTCAATAGCACGCTTGGTGATTTCGATAGACTTGTCGATATACTCACGCGCGAGCTCTTCGAGTTTTGCACGAGACATCTTGAGCTGAAGGTGGCGAGGTCCTGAGCTATCTGAAGTAATAAACGGAATATTAATCTCCGCATCAAGCGTCGTGGAGAGTTCATGCTTTGCTTTTTCTGCCGCCTCCTTCAAACGCTGGAGCGCGAGTGCATCGGTAGAAACATCAATACCGGACTCTTTCTTAAATTCATCGGCAATCCAGCGAATAATCTTTTGATCAATGTCCTCGCCTCCCATGTGCACGTCACCATCCGTTGAGCGGACTTCGATGGATTGCTCGCCATCCGCATCAGAAACCTCAAGCACAGAGACATCAAAAGTACCTCCTCCGAAGTCATAGACTACAATCTGTTCATCTTTCTTTTTATTAAAACCGTATGCAAGGGCGGCAGCGGTGGGTTCGTTGATAATACGGAGGACTTCAAGTCCCGCAATCTGCCCCGCATCCTTTGTCGCCTGGCGTTGTGAGTCGTTGAAGTACGCAGGAACGGTAATAACCGCCTGTGTAATCTTCTCACCAATTTTTGCCTCAGCATCCTGCTTGAGCTTCTGGAGCACCATCGCAGAAATTTCTTCAGGACGATACGCGCGATCCGCCATTTTTACCTGGACGCCATTATTCGCCGCCTTTTCAATAACAAAAGGAACGTTCTTCATGTCGCGCGCAACTCCCTCGTCATTGAAGTCGTGCCCGATCAAACGCTTGATACCAAAGAGCGTCTGTGCCGGATTGGTCACTGCCTGACGCTTTGCGAGAAGCCCCACGAGACGCTCTCCTGTCTTTGTTGTAGCAACCACAGATGGAGTCGTACGCGCTCCTTCGATATTTTCGACAATGCGTGGTTCGCCTCCCTCGATGATAGCCATCGCTGAGTTTGTTGTACCCAAATCAATACCAAGAATTTTTGCCATAAATATTATGTGATTATGTTATTGAACGAATAATTTCCCTATTCTTTTCCTTTTCCCCCTTTCACCTGTGCCGGACGGATAATCTTGCTGTGGAGGCGATACCCTTTTTGTGTCACCTCTACAACCTTCCCCACCTGTTCAGGATTATCGACGGGGACCTGCCCTATCTCCACATGAGATCGAGGATCAACGGTATCCCCCAGAGCTCCGACTTCTGCGAGGCCCCGAGATTCAAGGACTGAAAAAAGTTGCGCGTGTATATATTCTACTCCTTTGCGCCAATTTGGGTCGACTTTTTCCCATGCCTCTTTGTTTGCAAATGCCATGGAGAAGCTGTCGAGCACGGGGAGCAAGTCTTCCACCAATCCTTCTGATGCAAATTTAATGAGCTCGGTGCGGCGTAGTTCTTCTTCCTTGCGAGCATTTGCAAAATCTGCGCGCATACGTTGCCACCCGTCCAGATATTCCTTTTTTTCTTGTTCGCAGACGCGAAGTTTTTCGCGCATTTTTTTCTGGAGAGCCTCTATAGTCTCCTCAGACGTGATGTCTTCAATCTGGATTTCATCACTATACATATCATCGTTTTTGCTGTCAATATTTTCAACTTTCTCATTTTCTTCATGATGTGTATTCTTATTCATACGCATATACTCAATTAGATTTTTATCGTATCACATAAACTCACATTGAAAAAATTTTGAACAAAAAGAGGAAATTATTTGAATAATATCCTCTTTTTTGAAAACGTTCTTTTTTACCACTGCCCGTGGTGAATAAACTTCTCTAGCGCTTACTCCATTTTGGACCTTTGCGTGCTTTTTTGAGTCCAAACTTGCGACGCTCTTTCATACGAGGATCTCGTTTCAAGAAGCCCATTTTCTTTAAGCGTGGGCGGAGCTCGGTATCCTCCGTCACCAATGCTCGAGAAAGTCCGTGACGTACTGCCTCGGCCTGAGAATGAATACCACCTCCCTTTACCACGACACTCGTAGTGTACTTTCCTGGAACTTTTGATTTTTCAAAAACGTCCAAAATAATCTTCTGAAGTTCGGGGGTTACAAAGTATGTTTTGAGCTCTTTGCCGTTAACAACAATCGTTGACTTTGAAGACTCTGAGATACGTACGCGTGCGGTTGAAGTCTTTCGACGGCCTACCGCTTCGATGTAAGGGCTCTCCTTTCCACGAGAAGCCTTCTTCGGAGCATGCTCCTCTGAAGTCGGTACCTTTTCTGTTGTGATATCCTTCGTTGTCATAAAATATATTGTTAATCAATAACCACTAAACGCTTCATGCGCTCTTTATGGAGACGATTACGAGGAATCATTCTCCCTACGGCAAGCGTGAACGCCTGTGTGTATCCCTTCTTTTCGAGAACGTACGCGAGGGTGCGCTGTTTCAACCCACCGGGATACCCGCTGTAGAGCTTGTGACGAACCTGCCCAAGCTTACTTACAGGGATAGCGGCTTGAGAAGCATTCTCAATAGTCACTGAAACATCAGCAACCTTGTTGTTCTGAAATGCGGGGGTATTTTTCCCCATGAGAATCATAGCCGCCTCGGTCGCCACGCGACCAATCGCCTTTCCCTTTGCATCAATAGTATATGATTTCGTAGCCATGGTAATATTTTCTATACAAACTCAATAACCGCCATTTTACTTGCGTCACCTCCTCGGCGAGGAAGCTTCACAATGCGCGTGTACCCGCCTGGGCGCTCCTTGTAGCGAGGCGCGATGTCTTCAATAAGCTTCTTTGCGCCAGTTTCTCCGAGCGTACCGCCGAGACGCGCAACAATCAAGCGACGTGAGTTAAGGTCTGGTGTACGACCTTTTGTGACGAGGCTCTCAATAAAAGGACGGAGCTCCTTCGCGCGAGCCTCTGTTGTCTTGATATGCTCTTCCATAATCAATGACAACGCAAGGGATCGCATAAGCGCCAAACGTCCTGCGTGGTCGCGTCCAAATTTTCTGAGTGCCTTGTGATGTTTCATAATACTACTTCTAATTTACTAAGATACATTAATCCTTGAGGATAATGTTGTACTGCGCAAGCACGCGCTTAATCTCCTGAATTCCCTTGTCTCCTAGACCGTCAATCTCAAGAAGGTCTTCTTCTGTCTTTCGCGCAAGCCCTCCCACCGTGCGGATGTTCGCATTGTTCAAAGCGTTTGTCGTGCGCGTAGAAAGATCAAGCTGCTCAATACGCGTCTTGAGGAACTCTGTGTCGGCAACTTCCTTCTTTGAAGAACCCTCTTCTTCGATAGTGTCTAGAGAAGGTGCTTCGACAACCTCTTCCTCCGCTTCGGAAAATCCGATGATTGCCTTGAGTTGTTTTGTCATAATCTCGATAGATGCTTCGAGCGCACGACGTGGCGTAATGGTACCGTCGGTCTCAATCGTCATACGCAAGCGATTGTAGTCCGTACGATCACCGACGCGCATGTTATCAACTTCGTAGTTTACACGGCGAATAGGAGTAAAGATGGCGTCAACGGCAATCGTGCCAATTTCTACTTTGTCCTTCTGGTGAATCTCCTTCGCAACGTATCCGAAGCCATTCATGAGTGTCATTTCTATCTCAAGAGAAGCATTCTTGCTCGTAAGTGTCGCAACAGAAATCTCAGGATTCAAAACCTCCACCTGTCCAGAGAGCTTGATGTCCCCCGCGGTGACGTCTTTTGCCCCCTTTACAGAAAGGGTTACTACGTGCTCACCCTCGGTAGCAAGCTTGAAGCGAACTTTTTTAAGGTTAAGGAGAATGGTGATAACGTCTTCTTTGACTCCGTCCAACGTTGAAAACTCATGAGGAGCGCCTTCGATTTTTACCGAGGTAATGGCAGCGCCGAGAAGTGATGAGAGGACAATGCGACGCAATGAATTTCCGAGGGTATGACCGTATCCCGGATAAAGACTTTCAATCTCGTAAGTACCCTTAAAACCATCTTCGGAGATGATCTTTGGTTTTGATGGCAATGTGATGTTGTAGTCGAGCATGATGATATTAAAAATATGTTTGGTCTATCCGGTAATAGGACTAACGACTATAGAACTCGATAACCGTGGTGAGATTAAACGTGTACTCACCTTGGATAGCTTTTGGCTTTCCTTGAAACGTTGCGGAAACCTTCTGTGCGTCAACACTGAGCCACGTCGGCGCAGTGTGTGAAGCAAGCTTCTCTGCAATCCCCAAAAACAATGCGGTACCCTTGCTTCCCTCACGCACCGCAAGGACATCTCCCACTTTAAGGCGACGCGAAGGAATGTAGGTACGGCGTCCATTTACCGTAATATGTCCGTGCGCAACCATCTGGCGCGCAAGAGAACGAGAAGGGGCAAACCCCGCGCGAAGTACCGCGCTGTCGAGACGAGACTCGAGAACCTCAAAAAGAGCTTCTGCGGGATTAACGCCCTTAATGTTTGTCGCCTCTTTAATATATGAAGCGAACTGCTTTTCACGAAGACCGTATGTGTTGCGAACCTTCTGCTTCTCGCGCATCTGATGACCGTAGTCAGTCACCGAAGAACGGTGCTTGCGTTCCGCCATCGTACGACCAGGAGGGTACGGACGGCGCTTGAAAGCACATTTTTCTCGTCCGCAAATTGACTCTCCGAGACGACGACAAACTTTACATGGAATTCTACTCATATGATTACGTTAAGAAGATTAAATCCTTCGAGGTTTCTTAGGCTTTGGTCCATTGTGAGGAACCGGGGTGACATCACGAATCTTGGTGATATCGATTCCTTTTGAGTTAAACGCGCGAATCGAGCTTTCACGACCTGATCCGACTCCTTTCACCACCACATCAACTTCCTTGATACCAATGATGAGTGCGCGCTCCCCCAAAAGTTCTCCTACCTTTGCGGCAGCAAACGGAGTCCCCTTTTTTGCTCCTTTGAAACCGAGCGCACCAGATGAGGAAGCAAGGAGGGCTCCGCCATTCTTGTCGGCAAGCATAAGCTTAGTATTGTTGTATGTTGACTGTACATACAAGGTACCTGTAGCATGCTTCTTCTTTGCGGTACGCGCGAGAGCACGTGAGACCAATCCTTGGTCCGCAGTCTGTCCTTCTTTCTTGATGATTCGTTTCTTTCCCATACTATATTATTTCTTGTCAGCCTTACGACGCCCTGAACCCATAGTCTTGCGAACATTACCTCGGACCGTGCGCGAGTTGGTCTTTGTGCGCTGTCCGCGCGCAGGAAGCTTCTTTGCATGACGACTTCCTCGGTATGTCTTTATATCTTTCAAACGCTTGATAGATGAAGCAACGGAGCGCTTGAGGTCCCCTTCTAGGGTCATGCCTTCTATTTCCTTGCGAATCTTTGCTTCATCATCAGCAGACAATTCTTTCGCACGGACTCCGCCGTCAATTCCCGCATTGTTGAGAATTTTCTTTGCCACGGGACGACCGATACCGTAGACCGCAGTGAGTCCAATTTCTAATCGCTTTTCGTCTGGTATAGTAACTCCTAAAATACGCATGTTCTAAATATATTTAGCCTTGTCGCTGTTTATGTTTTGGATTTGCACAAATAACACGAATACGATCTCCTCGCTTGACCATTTTGCATTTTACGCAAATCTTTTTCACTGATGCTCGTACTTTCATAAAAAATAAATGCCTCTTTAGAGTAATGCTCAGTTTGTGAGAAAACCTTTGCAAAACAAGGGCAAATCGGAACCAACCGTTCCGAAATGAAACGATTTTGCCATTCTATCGCATTTTTAAATTAAATGCAAGAGTTTTAGGCATAATTTCCAGTTGTTTCTCCAAAAACACCCCCTTAGAGACGTTTAAGGATTCTCCCCTTGCCTCCATAGGGATCGACTTTGACCATAACCTTGTCACCAATAAGAACTTTAATCCTGTGAAGACGCATTTTACCCGCAAGGTAGCAGATAGAGACTACTCCATCTTCAAATTCCACGCGAAACATGGCGCTTGGTAATGCCTCGATGACTTCTCCTTGAATAAGCTCTTCTTTTTCTGACTCTCCCATTGTGGTCTTAGATGATACCAGATCTCTCTTCTGCCGTCAAACAACGGTACCTACTGATTAATAATATCAATGGCAATTTTGCGAGAATCTTCAGGGAACGCAGAGCGCCATGGAGGGAATATGGAGAGTTCAGCTTTTTCGATGAGAGGGTCGGTGTTGACGATTTCAGCAAATGCGGTTTTTTGTTTCCCTGCAAGAGTATTACTCATTTCTTCGACGTTGAGGAGCCCTATAAATACGCCCTCCCCTCGTATGTTGAAGCGAATATCGTCGATATCTTCAACGACTACCTGCTCAACAGAATCAAGAAATGTGAACGTAAGGTTTTCTCTTTTAAGGAGCGAGAAAGAAGCACTTGGGTCATAGTGCGGAAGTGCTTCGGACGCCAACATACTTACCAAGTCTTTGGAATTGAAGAAAAAGACGGATGTTGTTGCGCGGATACCCACAGCTGCTCTATCGTTGTTTGTGAAATCAACAGGAATCTCTTCGTATTTAAGGAGTACGCTTCCCGGGAAAAATATTGTCCCTTCAGGAACTTGCGCGCGAGCTTTCTCGATTGCGAGGATTTTAAGATCGTCCTTTAACTCTCTCTGTGCGATAGCGATAGCTTCAGGAGAAGGAACTTTGACCACCCCAGAAAAACCTCCTGTCATGGGACTGTCGCTCTTGGAGCGAGCGGTGAAGGTTGTGTAGCGCGGATCCCCCTTAAATCCAGGAATGGTAAAGTCTGAGAGACCGATGTTGTATTCTCTTCCGGGAGCATCTGCATATACCGTCACCTCAAGAGCGCCCGGTGTCACCACCTTGCCTTCGGACATGACTGCGCCCGGCACCTCGACAGATTCACCGATACGGAATATTTTTCCATCAGGAGTTTCAAAGCGCGTATTTACGATAAGTCGCTGTGCGTTTCCGTTGTGAGCATTGTAGATGACAATCGTTCCTGATGCCTTCCGTTGTACATCTTGTTCAATGGTAGCAGGAACATCTTTAATCTTCTCCTCCGAGAACGTCATTACATGAAATGCAAGTCCGCTACCCTCTCCTTCAAGAGAAGCGCTTATATTTTTATCGAGAGGAGCAGTCTCGACGACTGGCGTGAGGCGGACCGTAGCGCTTGCAAAACGCCCTGCCCCAAAAAATACCCCTGCAAACAAGAGAGCGAGGAGGACAAAGAAGAAGAATACTTTACCGCTGGGGATTTTCTTCTTTTTTGCGCGATGGTGACGAACAGGAGGAACGACGGAAACAGGAGAGGAGCTCTTTTGGAAAAAGGGGCTGCTTTGAATACGATCATGCGGAGAAACCTTGTCTGCACCGTCATGCGAATCATTTTTGTGGGGTACACGATGATGTGTCGTGCTGTGTTCAGGGCTAGGGGCACTTTTATGTGCTGTTGCTTTTCGCTTGATGTTATCCATGGTGATATTATTGTGTATTCAATTTACTTGCTAATAATGCTCCGATGACCAAAAATGGATCGCGAGATATACCTTCTTCTGATGTTATAAATCCTCGAAACACTTGTGGGTCCACATATCGAGGGAAAAAGAACGCTCCCCCAAACCCCGTACCAATTTCGCTCAATATCTCATGGTAGAACTGAGCTACTTCTTTGTCTGCGTTAAAAAACACCGTGTGGGGAAGGTTTCCTTCCTTGTGGAGCGCCGTGAGCGTCTTTTCAAGACGACTCACCCACCCTTGGCTCGATTCTTTCAAAATACGCTTTACCTGTTCATGCTTCTGCTCATTTAGTGTACCACGAAGATACATTTTGAACAGGCTTCCAGCCGCTTCATGGGGAACATTCATTCCTAGAGAAAGTTCTCGAATAAGCGTATTTCTACCCCGAGGGAAGAAGAGGCTTTGGTCTAAAAGGTCGTTTTTGATAAGAGACACCGTGGTCGCCTCCCCTGTAATATCGAGGAGAAGAAAATCTTTTTCGTGAGGAAAAATATCTCGTATCGCACTGAACGAGGCAAGAGAAAAAGAGCTCCACTCTATCTGTTTCGTATGAAATACTCTCCCAATATAAGAGACAATCCCATCCATAACCTTTTTCGAAGACACTCCGAAAAGCGCTATGGTGTCGAGGCGTGTTGTTTTGCGTCCAAAGGGAGAGCTCACTTGATACCCATCAAGCGAAGCTCCCAACACGCGGCGCTCAAAGACAAAAATATCTTCTGTGGGCAGAGTACCGGAAAGCTCCTGTTTGAGATTCCCCATATCTACTTCTAAGATATCATCGACCATGCGTTCTGTGACCACAAAGAGGGATTCGGATTCGGTAATAATGTGGCGTGTTTTTTCGAGAGACCACGGCGCGGAAAGCGTACACACAACACGCGCAGGGAGAGAATAATGATGCTTCCTGAGGTTTTTCCCAATAGTTCGCAAGGCTCGCCCCAACGCACCCTCCATAGCACGTCGGAGTTTTGGGGCGGAAAGCTCGGGTTGGGAAGGAATCTCTTCCCTCTCTGAAAGAAGGATGTGGGGATTTTTTTTAGGAGAAAGAGCGACGAGCGCAACACCCACACTCGCTGAACCAATATCAACGACGAGAATAGTTTTTTCTTTATGTTTTGAACGCAATGAAAAAGAAAATGCCATTACTCTATCAGTATATCTTTTCTGGTGCGGAGGAACAAGGGAAAAGGGGCGATGCTGAAAAGCAGCATCGCCCCTTTTCCCTAAAGAGAATTATTCAAGTACCGCTTTTATACGACGAACTCCTTGGGCAACGGCCTCTTCTTTTACAATCTTGAAGTGACCGAGCTCGCTTGTGTTTTCCACATGAGGTCCTCCACAAAACTCAAGACTGTACCGAGAATCTCCCTCCCCCACTTGATATACGCGTACGGTATCTCCGTATTTTTCACCAAAGAGCCCTATCGCCCCACGTTTTTGTGCTTCTTCGAAAGATATATCCTCATAAAAGACTGGAAGCGCCTCTGAAATCTTTTTATTCACCAAATCTTCAACGGCACGCTTTTCTTCATCGGTCATTTTTGCACCATGAGCAAAGTCAAACCTCAAGCGCTCTGCGGTAATATTTGAACCCTTCTGTATTGCTCCTTCTCCAAGGACTGTGCGGAGTGCCTGATGGAGAAGATGTGTCGTAGTGTGATACCGTGTCGACATAACACTTGTATCAGCAAGGCCTCCTTTGAACTTCTGTTCAGCTCCTGCGCGAGAAAGCTCTTGGTGCTTTTTGAACGCTTCTTGAAATCCTTCTCTATCTACCACAATTCCCCGCTCAGAGGCGAGCTCCTCAGTCATTTCAAGCGGGAAGCCATGCGTGGAAAAAAGTTGAAATGCTCCCTCGGCAGAAATAGCTCCTTCTTCAGCAAGGCGCGCAAACTCTTTCATTCCTCGCTCGAGTGTTTTTCTAAACTTCTCCTCTTCTTTCTGAATCGCTTCTTGGGTCTCTTTTTTTCGAACAGAGACTTCCGGGTATGCCTCATCATATATTGAGACTACGACCTCTACAATCTTGGAGAGTGTATGCGGAGGGAGTCCCAAGAGATCAGCGTATCGCACCGCGCGACGCAAAAGCCTGCGCACGATATATCCTTGATCCGTGTTTGAAGGACGCACTCCATCCGTAATCATCATCGTTGACGCGCGCATGTGATCCGCAACAATACGTGCCGCACGCATATCGCGAATTTCTCCGCCCGTATGTGCACGAATGGCGTCAAAAATGGGCGTAAATAAATCCGTATCAAAAATATTATCCTTGCCCTGCACCGTCATGAGTACGCGCTCAAGTCCCGAACCCGTATCGACATTCTTTCGGCTGAGCTTCCCGACGACAACACCGTTCTCTTTTTTGTATTCCATGAATACGTCGTTCCAGATCTCAACCACATCCTGTGCGTTATCAGCAGCGAGGTACTCTTCAAGTGTCATTCCTTCGGTGTGCTTTCCGCTCACATCATAAAACATTTCTGAGTCGGGCCCACATGGTCCATTGTCTCCGGGGCTCCACCAATTAGATTTTGCGCTGAGGAAATAGATACGCTCTCCCGGAATGTTGTGCTCCACAAAGATACTTCTCCAGATGGTCGCTGATTCTTCATCGCGAGGAGCGTTTTCATCACCCGCAAATACCGTCACATACAGACGACGAGGATCAAGCCCGAGCCCCTCTTCTTTTGAAGTGAGGAATTCAAAGCTCCAGCGAAGCGCATCCTCTTTGAAATAATCTCCAAGAGACCAATTTCCAAGCATTTCAAAAAATGTGGCATGGGTGCTGTCGCCAATCTCGTCGATATCTTGCGTGCGAACACACTTTTGTGCATTCACGAGGCGCGTGCCATCCGGATGCGGTGCTCCCAAAAGATACGGGACGAGAGGTTGCATTCCCGCAGTATTAAAAAGCACCGAAGGGTCATTCTCCGGTACCAAAGAAGCTGAAGGGATGACGGCATGTCCCCTCTTCTCAAAAAATTTTAAAAATCGTGATCGTAATTCTCGTGAATTCATACCTGCTGAGAGTGCCCGTTAAGCGTTAGAGTCGCCTAGGCTGTGTCGTGATGATCTCGATGGAGAAAGGTGTCTCTGATGCGCTCCTCTGCAAACCAAAAGAGTGTAAATGCCATAAGTACCAAAAGTGTCGCCATGAGTGCCAACCCAAAAAGTCCGTACCCGACAGCCATACCTATCCCAGCAGCAACCCAAATACCTGCGGCAGTAGTCACCCCGCTTACTGTTTCCCCCTTAAAGAATATGAGACCTGCTCCGATAAACCCGATACCTGTCACAATCTGAGCGGCCATACGGATAGACTGGTGAAGCGCGGTAAACTCATCAAAATGCTTCAATGCAGTAACCGCAATAATAATAAATAGTGCCGCACCCATTGAGACAAGCCCGTAGGTACGCATGCCGGCTGTTTTTTGGGCTAATGCACGTTCTAGCCCAAGAGACATGCCCAAAAAGAGAGCGGTAAAAAGCTTGAGAAACATTTCCACTTCGGGAATAGCGATGAGCGCAAGGAGGTGTTCCATCTCTTAATTATAGCACACGATTGTGAATATTAAAACTCTTGGCATACGCGATCTGCCTCACGGAGGACGCCTTTTATCTTTCCTTCGGAAAATCCAATATCACGAAGGGCTTGCTCATTCTCTTTGAGCTCTCGACACATAACGATCCCCTTGGCGAGGAGATCTGTTTTGTTACGCGATGAAAGCGAAGAAAGGAACGTCAAAGGATGCACACCCGTCTCTAAAATAAGATCTTGGAGATTTCCTTTCTCGGGATAATCCCACGCAAGGAGGCGGAGTCCCACGCAATTTGCATATTGAATCGCATCCGCACTCATCTTTGTGTTAGTAATGAGCCACCCTTCGTGGATATCCCGTGTTCCCGATTGCTCTTTTGATTCATGACCTTTTTTAAGATCAAGGAATCGAGCGTGAATATAGAGTGCCACTTTTATATCAACCTTAATCCCTTGCTGATTGTGAAATTTACACTCGGCAAAAATATGTTTGTCATTTTTTCGGAGGTAAATATCAACCTCATGAAGGACACAGAACCCCGGAAGCACCACGCCTGTCTCGGCAGTGTACCCTTTGCGGCGGAGAACTTCTGAGACATAGATTTCAAAAGGAAACCCACTCGGACCGAGTTCCATAACCGCCTTGCGGAGACTATATCGGACTGCCGCAGGATACAGATTCTTTTTGAGTAATGCGAATGCGTGTTTGTAAATGAGCGAGGTCCTCGTACCATCAGTAACTTCCGGGAGAATATGGTCAAGAATTTGCTGAACAGTCGCTTCGTCTGCTCCCGAGCGTTCAAGTGAGCGACGGAGCTTGGCTACAGAAAACTGCTCACGGACACCCGATGTCTTTATAACCCAGGGAATATTTTGAGAATCTTTTTGTACCATAGTGTCTCTCTATAATCCCATATTTTGAGGAAAAACAAAACCTGCCCAATGTCATTCTCGCACCCCTCCGCCAATACACTCAGTGCCTTCATATAATACGATGGACTGACCTTGGTCAACCACTACCGGATGGCTAAAGATTACCCGAGCGCGATTCCCCTCCAGGCACTCAACGCGAGAGGACAAAAGTTCTCCATGATACCGAACTTGTGCGGTGTACTCTTTATCCGTTTCCGGAGGGCGACGAAAGAGGCAGTCGCTGATAGTAATATACTCACTCGTGTTTTCTTCTTTCTTTTTGTGCGCCACAGTGAGCGTATTCCGCTTGAGGTCCTTCGCGACGATATAGTACGGGAGTTCCTCGGGAGTTTTCTTCGTAATGAGGAAACCTCTTCGTTCTCCCAAGGTATAAAACGCTACTCCTCGATGAGTACCGATCACCTCGCCTTCCTCCGTGATCACCTCGCCTTCCTTTTCGGGAATATAGTGCGCGAGAAAATCTTTCATATTGAGCTTGCCCACGAAGCAAAGCCCTTGGCTGTCTTTCTTATCCGCAACGGGAATCTTAAATTTCTTTGCGAGTTTGCGTACCTTTGTTTTTTGAAATCCACCCACAGGAAACAGTGTGCGCGAAAGCTCCTTCTCACCGAGTGTCCAGAGAAAGTATGACTGATCTTTCGCGAGATCATTGCCCTTGTGGAGCTCGTGTTTGTCTGTGTGCTCATTGTACACACACTGCGCGTAATGCCCCGTCGCGACAACATCAGCACCCTCCTCCATCGCACGACGAAAAAATACACCGAATTTTATTTCCCGATTACACATGACATCAGGATTTGGTGTTCTGCCTGCCTTGTACTCACGAATCATGTATTCAAAAACCTCCTCTCTATATTCCTTTTCAAAATCCCATGTTTTGAGAGGAACACCCAAATGAGCTGCCACGCGGATAGCATCAAGACGTTCCTCCTCCCATGTGCACGGCAAAAAATCAGGTTGCCACACCTTCATAAATACGCCGATGACTTCGTAGCCCTGCTCTTTGAGGAGCGCCGCGGTGACGGAGCTATCAACTCCCCCTGACATGCCGACATAGACCCTACCTTTAGACGTTGCGGTCATAGATACTGAGGGTATAGCAGGAAAGGTGTTGGGCGTCAACGCAAATGTCTTTCTTTGTTTTGTCTATGTTCGTCAAATGTTCTTGCATAGTGAATATCCCCTTTGCTGTCGTGCAAGTAGTAAAGATATGGAGAGGATACAGGAGTTAATGCTGCCTCAATGGCGCTAAGCCCTGGATTGCCAATAGGTCCCGGAGGAAGCCCACGATAAACGTACGTATTGTAGAGAGAGTCGAAGCGGAGATCCTCCTGTGTGAGTTCATGAGAAGCCTTGCCCCACAGGTACAAGAACGAGGCATCGACTTGAAGTGGCATATTTATTTCAATCCTCTTCCAAAGAATTCCTGAGACCATTCTTTGGTCTTCGATTGTTTGCGCTTCCTTTTCAAGGATAGACGCCATAATCACAATCTCGCGAAGAGAGTGGGCGGAGCGCTCAATACGCTCGAGAAACGGCTCTATTTTCTTATCAAATTCTTTGCTGAGTGTTTCAATAACATTCACATCACTGGCGTCAGGAGATAAAAAATATGTATCGGGGAACAAAAACCCCTCATACATCTTTGCTTCTTCAAGAAAACGCTGTTCGTCAAAGTTTCTTAAGAGGCGGAGTGCGGTATGTGCGATTTCGCGATTCGTAAACCCTTCGGGGATGGTAAAACGGATTGCCGAAAGACCTGTCGTCCCCCTGGCAATACGGTCGGCGATACGACACACTGACTCGGGCTCCGTGAGTAAATACGTCCCCGCGCGGACATGACGATCCCCTGTCGTCCCAAGAATACACGCCTCGAAAAGCATGCGGGAACGAATAACCTTCTTTTCTTTCAGAAGATGAGACACTTCACCCAAAGAGAGACCCTCTGCAATGATAATCATTTCTCCTTCGGGGAAATGACGCGGGGTTATCAAGAGATACGAAAAGAATGCACATATACCAATGAGTCCCACTGCCACAAAAAATGCCCCTTTCATCATGCGTGTTTTAATACCCAAAAACTCAAACAATGGCGAGCTCCGCTTTGTAGGATTATTAAATTCAGGGGATAGCTCTTCCATAATTGAATTAGATTGGCAAGTTGGTAGGAGCTTCGCTCTTGCGTGAAGAGAGACGGCCAAACGTTGGCGTCTGTACCACTCCTCCCGGTAGATGGAATATCGTTGCAAGCTCTTCAGAGCTCAATACAAAAGGGTGTTTGAACGGCGTAATCACCATTGGCGAGGCAGAGGGGATGTTTGCAACCCATCTCACCTGATCTTCAAATGAAAACTCCCGACGCTTGAATGCCTCAAACTGTGCTTTGCGATAGCTCGTGATACGAACATCTTTATAATCTTGCCACCATGCATCAACACCGAAGGTCTGAATGGTAGACTTAAACTCATTTAGATTTGCGGTACTAAACCCGCGCCAAAGCCCTCCGATTGCCTTGAGATTTGAAGGATTAAAACGATCACGTTTGCAAACATAGAGCGCTCGGACCCCGCACTCAAAACCAAACTTGCTGATATTGCGCTCAATGGCAGCGACAATTTCTTGCTCACCCTTTGTCATATGCTGTGTGCGCGGACCGCCCTTCCCTTCTTCATCGCGTTCTTCTTTGCGCTGAGTAAGTTTGTCGACCAACGCTTCTCCCTCACTCTTCCAGTCCCCCATTGACCCATCCTTTTTGTGCGGATAGTGGTGAGCCTTCGTGGCGGCCTGTACAATAATCTGAATCCAGACTTGCTCGCCCTTTCCTACTGATCCAAGATACTCAATAACAGAGCTTAGGGGGTCAATTTTGTATTCCTCGTCGACACCTTCTTTATCGAGACCATAATCGATGTACGTTTTTATAGGATAGGCATCTTCCTTTCCGAGGCCAAAATCCATACCGACACACGACCAGTCTCCTTCTCTTCCTCGGTAGTCGACATAGCGCGTGTAATCGGGAACTTCAAAAATCTCTATGTCAGGATATTGCGCATAGAGCTGAGCCTCAATTACATTTTTGTGTACGGCGGGTGTACGAATAAAAAATTTTACTTGACCTTCCAGAGAAACCATCTCTAGGGAAAATCTATCCTTGACGCGTCCTTTTACTTTTTTGTCATACCAGATACCCGAACCTGTCTGATAGAGCGCATTCAACACAAGCTCCATGGCAAGAGGACCTTTATGAGTCTCTTTGGGAAGCTTCAACTCAAGCATGATCCACTTCACCTCAGTCTGCCACTTCGCCTGGACATAATGCATCCACAACCCCCAAAGATACGCAAGGAGTACCAGGGGCACCCAAAATGGCGCCCACTTAATAAAAATAATGAGGTACCCAATGACCCCCGTATAGAGATCGATGAGCCCTATGTGCTCTAGAAATTCCATGAACTCTATTGTACAAGAAGAAGCGCAAAACTACAAAAGCGCGGAAGGAATTTCCGCGCTTTTATGTACCCTTATGAGGCAAGTGAGTATTTGTTGTCTTTTGATTTCTTAAAGAGTTTTGTGTCTTGAAGATTTACAAACACGGTATTTTCTTTGACGTATCGTTCTTTGAGGACGCGGTCAATGATTTCTTTTTTGGTGAGAGGGCCTTCTTCTTTGAGAATCTTTGCAATCACGTCCTTAACTACTCCTCGTTCATACCCCCATGAGGAGAGTGCGTAGAGACCTCGCCCCACGAGCACAAAACGGCTATCCTTGATGAGTTCGTTGTGACAGGTGGCAACGTGAGCCTTCTTGTTGAAGGTCTGTGTAATTGCTTTGGTAACCTCTGTAAAGTGCATCGGGGAACCGTGTTTTTTAATCACGAGATATGCATAGTCCCTCATACCGCGCGCGTTTACATTGTGTGAGCGAGACATGCCCCATTCACCAAGTGGATTTTTCCCAATTGTCTTTGAAAGGGACAACCAACGCTTCACGATTTCCTCATTCTTGTACCCATCGGCAACTTCCTTCAAGTGGTTGATAAACAACTCAACCATCTCTCCTTCGGGAACGAGATCTTCGTGGGAAAGAGATTCGAAAAGTTTGCGGAGCGCATCATGTACACGCATTGATGTTTTGTCATCGACGATCCAACGATGTTTAAAATGTTCGTCTCCTTTTTCGCGTTTAAACTCCTCTCCAAGAACAAGAAGAAAATAAAGATGGTTCTGAGTACTCTCATCACGGGATAGGTGCATGAGAAAATCCTCTTCACAAACGACACCCCCCATGGAAACGATGACATCGTGAAGCTCTTTGAATACGGCAGACTCTTTTTTAAAGACATCTGACTTTTTAATGGTGGCCAATGCAAAATTTTCTATCTGGCGCACGCGCTCGCGTGTAATATCATAGGTGGCACCGATTCCTTCAAGGGTCATACGGTTGGTATCATCCTTCAAGCCATATCGCTTGGTAATGACGTCAAGCGCGCGGGGAGACAATACCGAAAGCAAGCGTTTGACAGACTGCTTTGGTTTAAACGTAAGTGCTGACATACTTATTTTTGGATAATCTAATATAATGATGAGAACCCAGAACCTTTATATGAAGACATACTAGCATTAAAGAATTAAAGCGTCAAGGGTTTCGTAGTATACCTCAAAAGACCAAAAATCTCTTGAAATAAAAGCTTATTTTTCTAAGACAATACTGAGAAGTTTCCCGGGAACAAAGATCGTTTTTGCGGGCTTCTTCCCTTCCATCCATTTGGACACAAGAGGGCGCTCAAGGGCAATACGGAGAACTTCGTCTTCGGATATATCTGCCGCCACAACAAGAGTGTCGCGGACCTTCCCATTTATCTGAATGGCAATTGTTACCTCTGTAGCGATGCATTTTTGAGGATCGTAGGTAGGCCATGAAGAAAGGTGGATTGAGTCCTCGTGCCCCAATTCATGCCAAAGTTCTTCGGTAATATGAGGAGCGAAGGGGGCAAGGAGTTTCAGGAATGTCTCGTAGGCTTGGGGAGAAAATTCTTTGGCACGCTCCATTTCATTCGAAAGCACCATGAGCGAAGAAATCGCGGTATTAAAGGCAAACCCTTCAATATCATCCGTTACTTTTTTGATTGTTTTATGAAGAATCGTCTCGAGAGTTTCGGTATCTTTTACCGAAGATGAAACATTCTCTCGTAAACGCCATACACGCTCAAGGAACCTTCGTGGTCCAATGATACTCTCGGTATTCCAGGCGATAGTTTGCTCAAAGGGTCCCATGAACATTTCATAGAGACGGAGCGTGTCAGCACCATAGGTTTTTACCACATCATCGGGATTAATGACATTTCCCCATCGCTTGCTCATTTTACGACCATCTTCAGCAAGAATAAAACCGAGAAACTCAAGTCTCATAAACGGCTCAAGAGTGTGGACTACATCTATGTCAAACAAAAACTTATGCCAAAAACGCGCGTAGATAAGATGGCGCACCGCATGATCGCCTCCCACATAAAGGTCAACTGGATCCCATATATGTTCTTTTTTCGGATCAATGAGTGCCTCATTATTTTCTGGGTCAATGAAACGAAGGTAATACCACGATGATCCCGCCCACTGAGGCATCGTATTGGTCTCGCGCGTGCCCGGACCACCACATTGCGGACATGTCGTGTTGACCCAATCTGAAATCGCCGCAAGAGGTGACTCCCCCGTTCCTGTGGGTTCGTACGAAGTCACATCAGGTAGGAGCACGGGAAGTTCCTTCTCGGGAACGGGAACAACACCATCCTTCGGACAATGAATAACCGGGATAGGCTCACCCCAGTAGCGCTGACGTGAAAACACCCACTCCTTGAGACGATACTTTGTCACCCAACGACCACCTGCGAACTCTGTAATCTCTTTTTTTGCCTCTTCAGAACTTTTGCCATTAAATTGTGCGGAATGCACAAGAACACCTGAATGAGTGTATGCCCCCGTCGCGCCATTCATTCTTTCAAGCCAGATGTCCATTTCTGCGTGGGTCATCAATTCCACTGTGACGTCCTTCTCATCAAGCCAAACGACTTCATGTTTACTCTGTTCGTCCGCTGAGATGTCTTGCTGTTCTTCATCAAGAAGATCAAATGCAACAAGACTAGTGTACGCGATTCTATTTTGATCTTTGTGTGCTGCAAAGTAGTCGGCACGTACTTCTCCTCCCAAGATGCGACCCTCACTGAGGTGTGCATATCCCGTCTCTTCTAGAATTTCTCTCCGCGCCGCTTCAATAATATCCTCACCATCCTCTACTCCTCCCACCACAAGGGTTGTCCAAGGATGTTCTTTCCACTTGAGACAAAGTATCTTGCCTGTTTTTGGATTACGCACGAGACCATGAATATTCTTTCGTGTAACAACTTCTTTTTCTGATACGGGGGGATTTTTATAATCAACCCTATGAGGCACGACAACCTCCCTGAAAGGCAGGCTAAATTTCTGAGCAAAAAGAAAGTCTCGCTCGTCATGTGCCGGGACAGCCATCACCGCACCCGTACCGTACCCTCCAAGCACATAATCCGCAACAAATATTGGAATCTCTTCTTTCGTCACGGGATTAAGAGCAACAACTCCTTCAACGTTTACACCCGTTTTTTCTTTCGTCGCGTCAGCACGTTCTATATCGGTCTTTTCCCTGGCATGCTTCACATATGCCTCTATTTCACTTTTGTTACCCACACTGTCGTCGTGTTCGGTATTCCACAAAGCCTCTACCCAAGGATGTTCAGGGGCAAGCACCAGATATGTCGCACCAAAAAGCGTATCGGGACGCGTGGTGAATACCGTAATATGCGCAGGTTTTTCGTCTTTTGGGTCGCGCCAATCGTTATGTTTTGGATGCAATTTGAATACCAAATTGAAATCTATTTCCGCTCCTTCACTCCTCCCAATCCAATTTCGTTGGGCTTCCTTGATAGAGTCCGGCCAATTAAGGAGATCAAGGTCTTTGAGCATGCGGTCTGCGTACTCCGTAATTTTGAGTACCCATTGTCGCATGGGCTTTTTCTCGACGGGAGTATCACATCGCTCACACTTCCCTCCATCAAGATCTTCGTTAGCAAGACCCGTTTGACACGTGGGGCACCAGTTAATCGGTTCATATGACTCATAGGCAAGACCTTTTTCCAACAGTTTCAAAAAAATCCACTGCGTCCACTTATAAAAGGCAGGATCTGTCGTATTTATCTCGCGTGCCCAATCATAATCAAGACCAATAACAGAGAGTTGCTCTTTGTAGCGAGCAACATTTTTTTCTACCGCCACACGAGGATGTACTTTGTGCTTAATCGCAAACTGTTCCGCGGGGAGACCAAACGCATCCCACCCCATGGGATGGAGTACATTAAACCCGCTCATACGCTTCATGCGTGCATAGATGTCAGTCGCAATATATCCCTTAGGATGCCCCACATGAAGACCCTCTCCTGATGGATACGGGAACATATCGAGAATAAATTGTTTTGGTTTTTCAGAAGAATCATCCGTGCGATACACTCCCGTCTCCTCCCAGATTTTTTGCCATTTTCCCTCAAGATCCTTGTGGTCGTATGCTTTCATGATGTCGTAAATATTACCTCATCCTAACGCAAAACCGCCCCCTGAACAAGGAGGCGGTTTTGCGTTAGGTGGGCTACTGTATAAGTCCTTTAGGGTAAGGAGGGTATCGGTCCGGGTCAATGCTTCGGTCGAAGCATGTCTCCCCTGCTTCGTGATCCCAAAACTCCAATCCCGAGTTGTAGATTCCCAAACGAGTCTGTTGCGATGAACTTCTTGTCGCTCGCTCAAAGTCTGCGCAAAGAGTAAACTCTGTATTTCCTCGTTTTTCGTACCCATATGCAACTCCCGTGCGAGGATCCTTGGGGATGCTGATGCCCCTGAGTGCATCGCTTGCTTCCTCAAGTGTTTCCGGAAGAGTTTCTTTTGCTTGCCAATAACTCAAGAGATGGGATTGGATGTTTTGCATATCATTGATACGTACGGTATCAAAGCGCTCTGCTCGTTGTGTCGCAGGAGAACCAAAACCCCAAAAACCAAATCCAATTGCAAATACGACAAAAAGGGTGGCATCAAACGCTGCTCCCGCGCGAAGAGGAAGTTTTCCTTTGTAACGAAGATCAATAATATAGTAACTAAATACAAGGAGGGCGACCGCAAACACCGCGAGGACTTTCAAAAGAAAGGCTGTTGTGAGGTCATCGCCACGAAGGAACTTACTCAAGAGGATAACGAGATCTATAACGAGGACAGCACCTGCTATGAAGAGTGTGGTGTATGAGAGCCATTTACGCACAGGGAGATCTTTTTTTCCGGGATGGTGTGCATCACCAGCGTGGAGGATGTATCCGGTGATAAGGAGCAGAGGAAATCCTACGATAAGTGCAGCGAGAGGAAAACTTATATCAGGATTGTAATATGAAAATTGACCGCTGGAAAATACTTTGTCGATGGTGCGAAAGAGAAGCACGAGGACATTCACCACGAGAAAGTAAAGAAGTCCGACCATTCCCAAGTTTATAAAAAAATCTTTTGCTGTTGTGTGTACGATGCGTTTATTCATGATGTATATAGTATACACTAAATCTTAAACTCAATCACATCGCCATCTTTGACAATATACTCCTTCCCTTCAGTGCGTACGAGACCTTGCTCGCGTGCCTTCGCATATGATCCCGCACCAAGAAGATCACTCCAAAAAATAACTTCCGCGCGAATGAACTTATCTTTAAAATCCGTATGAATGGCCGTGCCTGCAATAGGTGCCGTACTTCCCTCTTTTATCGTCCACCCGCGCGTCTCTTCTTTCCCTGTTGTGAAATATGTCATGAGTCCTAACATTGCATAGCTTGCACGAATGAGATCGTTGACCCCATCATCCGATGCTCCAAGCTCTGTGCGAAACATTTCTTTGTCTTCTCCTTCCAACTGAGAAAGTTCGTGCTCAACACCGGCGTCGACAATCACGTAATGCGCGCCTTGTTCTTTGATATATGCGAGGAGGCTTGTATACCGTTCATCATTCATCTCATCAAGATTCTTGCCTCCGGACTTCTTGTTGAGCACATAGAGGATGGGCTTCATAGTGAGGAGGTGGAGTGCTTTTACAAGGGGGATTTCGTCCTGAGAGAGCTCCATTGAACGCGCAAGCTTACCCAAAGCAAGCGTACCCGAAACTTTTTGAATTACGTCTTTTTCTTTGAGTGCATCCTTGTCCCCCCGCTTCACATCACGCTCGATATTTGCGAGACGCTTCTCAACCGTCTGCTGGTCGGCAATGATGAGCTCAAGATTAATCGTCTCAATATCAGAAACAGGATCAATGGCACCATGCACATGAATCACCTTGTCATCTTCAAAGATACGTACCACTTCTGCAATAGCATCCACTTCACGGATGTGAGCGAGAAATTTATTCCCCAATCCTTCCCCTTCGCTCGCACCTTTTACGAGCCCTGCGATATCCACAAATTCAACAGCCGGAGGAATGATACGCGCAGTTTCTGAAAACTCCGCGAGCTTTTGGAGACGCTCATCAGGTACCGCGACAACCCCCACAGAAGGATCAATGGTGCAAAAAGGATAGTTCTCTGCGGCAACACACTTTTTGGTAAGTGCGTTGAAGAGTGTTGATTTTCCCACATTGGGAAGCCCTACAATACCAATAGCAAGCGACATGTTATTTAAGGAGATTCTGAATCTCAGCCTGATGCGCGCGCATTACCTCCAGAGTAGCTGCCTGTTGAGATCGTCCTGACTTTACTTTTTTTTCTATTTCGTCACCAATTTTTTTGAAAAAATCAGGGTTCTTGGAAACGATGCTAATAATGCGATCAACTTCCGCTTCAGGGACGCCCTTCATTTGGCGCTTAATCATTTGTTTGAGCAAATATTCTTTAAACATACTGAGGGAGTGTAACAGAAAATAGACTATTTGCCAAAAGAGAGCCCCTTTAAAGTCCGTGAACCGGAGAGGCACAAACTCGCCAAAAATATACCGAGCGCAACCAATACGATAGTACCTCCAGATGCGAGACCAAGGTAATATGAGATGAAAAGCCCTGAGAGAACCGAAATAAGCGAGAAAAATACGGACAAGAGAAGTGTCGTGCGGAATCCTCGCCCATATTGAAGTGCTGCGACAACAGGAATCACCATGAGCGCCCCAATCAAGAGCGCGCCCACAATACGAATAGAGAGCGCAACAGCAATCGCGGCAAGCATGACAATAATGAGGTTGAGACGCTTCACGGGGAGACCTTGTGCACGCGCAAGATCTGCATCAAATGACACCGAAAACAGCTCTTTATAAAAAAGAATGACTGTTAAAAACACAACAACCGCAAGTGCAAGGGTAACCCATAAATCTAGAGGAGTGACGGTAGAAATACTTCCAAAGAGATAGCTAAAAAGGTTGGTATTAAACCCATTCGCCAAAGAAAGAATGATTACGGCAAAAGCAAGAGAACCTGAAAGGAATAGTGCGAGCACTGATTCTCCAAATATTTTTCGAGAATGGCGCAAGTGCTCTATCCCCCATGATGCCAAAAGAGAAAGTCCTATCGCGGTAAAGATAGGATTAATTTTAAGAAGAAGTCCGAGGGCAACGCCTGCAAGTGACACGTGTGCCAGTGTGTCCGCCATGAGAGAGTACCGACGCACCACGAGAAACATGCCGATAAGAGGCGCGATAATACCAATCGCAATACCTGCACTAAACGCAC
Organism: uncultured Candidatus Saccharibacteria bacterium; assembly: GCA_964457625.1. Classification (GTDB taxonomy): domain Bacteria; phylum Patescibacteriota; class Minisyncoccia; order Phycocordibacterales; family UBA1550; genus UBA1550. The sequence continues at coordinate 60,488 of CAYWES010000001.1, read as the reverse complement.
GAATGATAAAGTCGTATTGAAAAATCTCAAGCATGTTCGTGAAGGCGCTTCATATTGTGTTCGCCATAGAGGCTCTCCAAAATAGCATGGTCGTTCAAGAGCTCGTTTGATGGTCCGTAGCATACGAGGTTGTGGTTGACACAGAGAAGCGTCATTGCTTCACGAGAAATCGCATCAACATCGTGTGAGACAAAAATAATCGTAATATGGTGATCGCGATTGAGTGTTGTCAAAAAATCATAAAACGTTTTTTGTACACCAATATCCACACCCACAGTCGGCTCGTCGAGGATGAGCACTTCGGGTTCCCCCGCAAGCGCACGAGCAATGAACACACGCTGACGTTCCCCGCCCGATAAATCGCCTTCGAGCGTATCACGATATCGTGCGATACCCGCAAGCTCCATCACACGCTCGACGACAGCTAAGTCCTCCTGCCCAAATGGGCGCAAAAAGCCCAAGCGAGCAGTGCGACCACTCTTTACCACCTCAAATACCGTTGCCGGGAACCCCTTGTCGGCTTGTGTGGCACGCTGGGGTACATACCCAATACGATGCCGCTCTTTGAAATCATGGCTATCTTTTCCAAAAAGCTTTACGGTACCCTGATCAGGATGAAGGAGTCCGAGAATTATTTTAAGGAGCGTAGTTTTACCTCCTCCATTGGGTCCAATGATTCCTAAGTATTCTCCCTTGCGAATAGAAACAGAAAAATTCTGAAGCACGGGGGCTCCTGCCCCATATGAGAAATCTACGCCATCAAGCTCTATTAAGGGTTTTTCTAATGACATTGGAGTGCGGTGCGAAGATTTGCAAGATTCTTATACATAATCGTTATGTAGTTTTCTCCTTTCTTTGACTCTTCAAGAGTGAGACTTTCCAACGTATGGAGCACAAGCGTTTCGCCAGCTACTTCGCGCGCGATAGTTTCTGAAAGGCGTACATTTTCTGATGATTCAAAAAATATATGGTTGATATTTTTCTCTCGCGCAAGCGCTACAAGATCCGCAAGAGCTTTTGCGGACGGCTCTTCATCAGGAGAAATCCCTGCGATGGATGTCGCTACGAGACCGTACGCACGCGCCATATATCCAAACGCCTTGTGGGAAACAATAATATCTCTATGGAGACACTCTTGCAATCCTTGCAAAAAATCCCCATCAAGAATTTCGAGCTTTGCTAAAAGAATATTGGTTCGTTCGTCATAATAAGGCTTCCTCTCAGGATCTGCTTTTATGAGCGCCTCACGCACAAGAAGGGCTTGTTGAAAAAAGATTGCGGGGTCGAGCCATATATGAGGATCTATCGTGTTTCCTTCGTGAATGAGGAGGGTTCCTTCTTGGGCAATTCCTTCACTCATATTTACGATACTATGAGGATATCCAAAACCACCCGAAAGAAACTTTGGAACCCAAGGTTCCAAGCCTGCCCCATTATAGAAGAAAATATCTACCTTCTCCATGCGTGCAAGGTCTCTGAGTGTCGGCTCAAAATCATGGGACTCCACACCGGGAGGGGTGAGATTCACCACGCGCACATGTGGTCCACCGATTTCCTCCACGAGATACGCGAGCGGATAAAAGCTTGTCACGACCTCCACACGAAAGTCATCACGTTCACGTTCCTCCCCTTTCCAAATAAAGACTGCGGAGATTGTGGCAAGAACCAAGAGTACGATGAGAGAAATAGCAAAAACTATACGATTACGCTCCATACCAGGATAGTAGCATACTTTAGAACAAAGCGCCTACAAGAAAATGTGGTCTACTCTAATGGGGATGAGTGTGAGCATATAAAGTCCTCTCCCGAAGACGTAGTTACTCTAGATTGCATAACAGAACCAGGAGTAAAGTCCATGATCCAAGTAACCTCACCACGAATACCATTCTTTGTATCTGAGAGATATGAGGCGATAACATTACCGCTAGCCGTGCACGTTACTAGTCGTCCGATAGCATCGTTGGTACTGTCATTCATAGCTTTCACTTGGTCGTCAATTTCCGCATCAGTAAGACCTTGAGCGACCGCCATTGAGCGTCCTTCAGCTGAAAGAGCGAAGGATGCACTTATCATGGAATAAACCAATGTACAACTATTACCAGATTTTTTAACCTCATATTTCGTTCTTCCTGAAGTCAGTAAGACTTCTCCAAAAGGGGGAGTGGGAAGATTATTATAATTGATAGTTCCAGTCGCTGGTCGGCATTGGCTAGCGGCCAAAATAAGACATTGCCAATTATCATCACAATTTACCTGGGAAACATTTGTGGACACATCGGTTATTGTTACAGGGGAAGAGCCTGCTGTTGTCGGTTGGGCGAGGGGTGTGATGGTGTTACTGTCGTCAAGTCCATCCCACGAAACAGTAGGTTCCAAACTTAAGTTTATGGTTCCTTCAGGAGAAGTTGTTGCCTGGCTCGTGTATCGGGCTTGATCGTTTTTTACTTGGGTATATGCCCACAATAATCTCCACACAATCAAGATTACGATGATTGCTCCAAATCCAATGAGTGTCCATTTAAAAACGGGGTCCATTCTATCTGAGATGACAGGATCTTCACCAAACCTGTTTGCCCCTACCGTACCCCGCAAAAATCCACATTCAACGAGAAGCCAGAGAGGACCAATAATTGGAATAAAGCCAACCAACACCCACCAACCACTTTTATCTCTGTCATGAAAACGGCGGATATGTAGGACAATGTTTACATACGCAATGGGTATTGAGAGTGCATACCCCGCGATGAGTATAAACGTTCCCAGAGGAGGAGAGAAAAAATTGGTAAGAGCTATTAAAGGAAGCGCGACTATTAACAATATCGCCAAACAGATTGAAAGTATGGAGAGCGGGATACCTACCCCCCAATAACGCTGTCGCGATATTCTGCCTGCGGGATTAAACATATTTGGTTGAAGTTAATGGGTAATAACTTTTTTATTTTACCCCCCCCCCCTAGGCTTTTTGTAAGGAATTCCTTGGGAAAAACAGATTGCGTGTGTTTATCCTATGACGCTTACGCGGAAAACGCGCTCTCTGAGATAGCTTCAAAGAGTTCCTCCTTCCCAAACTTTGTCCGCGCGGAATATGGAAATACGGGAGCAAGAAATGCTTCTTCAAGATTTTTGATACTTTGCGCACGCTCGGCTTGCGTCAAACGATCCATCTTGTTTGCAACAATGATCATGTCGAGATGTTCCGCACGGAGAAGGTCAACCATCTCTTTATCGTATGGAGTTGGTGGCACTCCCGCATCCACTACCACGACGACGAGACGAGGACGCGCCTCTCCGCTTCCCAGATACCAGAGAATCAGCTTGCGAATCTTGTCCGCACCACGAGCACCCATACGTGCGTACCCATACCCGGGGAGATCCACGAAGTACGAAGATTCGTTAACGAGAAAAAAATTAATCTCTTTTGTTTTTCCGGGGAGAGAGCTTGATTTTACCAAGTCCTTGCGCCCCAGAAGCGAGTTGATAACACTCGACTTTCCCGCATTGGATCGACCCACAAAGGCAACCTGTCGTTTACCGTCTTTGAGGATAGGGTCTGTCCCAATAATCCCTTTTATAAATCGAGCTTGAGAAATATCCATATACTATTATAAGCATACTAGGACATTTTGTGCCAGATGATATATACTTACTGGTATTATTCATCATATAGTTTATACAAACACATGGAAGACACAAAGACATCCCCTGCCAGCAATACATTCGCCATTCCGGGAGCAATTATTGTTGCGGGGCTCATCATTGCCGCAGCAATAATCTTTGGAGGAGGTACTACTCCCTCCTCTTTTGGAAATACTGAACGGAACTCTGCCCCAGGGATACCTTCAAACATAACGCTTGAGCCTATCACAGAAGCGGATCACATTCGAGGAAACCCTCAGGCGAAGGTATTTATCGTAGAATACTCAGACCTTGAGTGTCCGTATTGTAAAGTATTTCACACTACAATGAACCAAATCATGGCTCAGTTTGGTGCAGAAGGAGAAGTTGCTTGGGTGTATCGCCACTTCCCTCTCCCCTTCCATGTAAAAGCTTTCAAAGAAGCAGAGGCAACAGAATGTGTTGCGCGCCTTGGTGGAAATACACAATTTTGGCAGTACGTTGACACTATCTTTCGTGTAACCACTTCAAATGATGGTCTTAATCTCCTAGACCTTCCTGTCTTTGCTTCCGGGCTCGGTATTGACGAGGATGCCTTCAATACCTGTCTAGAGAGCGGTGAGATGAGCACCCTCGTTGAGATGGATATGATGAGTGGCAATAATGCGGGAGTAAGCGGTACCCCACACTCTTTGATTGTCGTGAATGGAAAAATTGTCGACATCATTGAAGGAGCGCAATCATACCTCACCGTAAAAGCACAAATAGAAAAAGTACTACGCTAAGAACACGTTCATATACAGAATAAAAAAAATCCCAAGAATTTCTTGGGATTTTTTTTTATTCTATGAGGAGACCCTAGTAGTTTCGGAGCTTATCTACCTTATCGTGCGCACGAATCTTTTCTATTGATTTTGCTTCAATCTGACGGATACGCTCACGCGTGACACCAAACTCCTTGCCCACTTCTTCAAGCGTGTGCACAACACCATCAATGAGGCCATGGCGCATTTCGAGAATTTTGCGCTCCTTTTCCGAAAGGTCACCAAGAATTTCTTTCACTTGGTCCGAAAGGATTCGCTGTGCGGAATCTTGAGCCGGAGAAAGAATTTTATCATCGGCGATAAATTCACCGAGGGTAGACTTCTCATCATCATCTCCAATCGGCTTTTCCAGAGATACGGTATCTTGGTCAATATTCTTTATGGTATATATCTTCTCAATATCAAGTCCCATCTCGGTTGCAATCTCGCCCAAGAGTGGCTCACGCCCGAGATCCTGGCTCAAGCGACGCACTACCTGCTTGTATTTTGAAATGGTCTCTACCATGTGCACAGGAATACGAATGGTGCGCGATTGATCAGCAAGCGCGCGTGTAATCGCCTGGCGAATCCACCAGGTCGCATATGTGGAAAACTTGAAACCTTTTTCCCATTCAAATTTCTCTACGGCTTTAAAGAGACCGAGGTTCCCTTCCTGGATGAGGTCAAGGAGGGTGAGATCAGCGCTGCGTCCCACATATTTCTTTGCAATCGATACCACGAGACGAAGGTTTGCGCGCGCGAGGAGATTTTTTGCTTCCATGTCGCCTTGTTGAATAAGTTTTGCGAGATCGCGTTCTTCTTGAGCAGAAATGAGAGAGTGACGCCCGATTTCCTTGAGATACATCTGCACCGAGTCATATGAAGAGTCTCCTCCTTTGTACATGTACTTTTTGTCTTGAAGAAGTTCTTCAGGCTCTGTATCAAGCATTCCCCCCGACGCAAGAACATCCACACCACCATCGTGGAGTTTTTCGTACAGCTCATCCAGAAAATATACATCATTTTCAACAGCAGGAAATTCCTTAAGAATTTCATTGAACGTAACAAACCCTCTTCCGCGCCCTTTTGCGGTGAGGCGTATTACTTTCTCTTCAAATTCTTGGGTCGCCTTAGCGCTTCGCACAGGAGGCTTTTTAGTAATAATCATCTGAGATGATCCCTTCTTTTTTGTGGAAGCCTTTTTCACTACCTTTTTAGGGAGAGCTTTTTTTACAGCCTTCTTTGCGGGAACTTTCTTTGCTGTCTTTTTTGCAACGTTCTTCGTTGGGGATTTCTTTTTTGAAGAAGGAGAAACTTTCTTTATCTTTTTTATGATTTTTTTCTTCATGATGTTTTGGTGGTTATGGCGTGTAATTCTTTTGAAATTTCCTGACATACTTTGAGGAGCTCTTGCGCTTTGGCGATGTCCCCCTCTGCTTCTGCATGCTTGAGTTCTTTCATTGTACGAGTAAAGCGTTCCCGTAAAATCTCTTCGCCAAGTGTCTTCAAGAGGAGTTTGAGTTCTTCAGTAAGATTCGCATTTCCTTCGAACCTAATCTCAGCTTCAAAGACTTCTTCTTCGTGTTGGTCTGGAGGACTGTGTTCAATATTGTGTTCCTTGAGAAGGGCGTCAAACGTTCTACGCATCTCACCAAGACCACTGACGTTTGTCTCCGGCACCCCCTCCTGCCACAAGAGAAGTCCTTCAATACTTCTCGTGAGTCGATCAAGCCGAGAGAGAGGTTTCCAAGGAGTAGTAGCATCAGGAGGGATGTTCTCTTGGGGAAGTGCAACCTTTTTTATCTCATCCCATACCGGTCCTTCCTGTATCCCCAAGAGTGTTGCAATCCTTCCTACATAATGCCCTTGATCAAGAGAGCTCTTTAGCGCAGCCACGAAAGGAATAATAATCTCAGACACCTTCTTGCGCAGAAGAGATTGGTCAGTAAAGCGTGTAGGGAAAGTCTTGAGGTAAAAATCAACAACCGGCTGCGCCTCCGTAATCGCGTTCTTCCAGAGATCGGGATTCTTTTGTATCAAATCTGCAGGATCGAGACCCTGAGGAATCTCGGCAATTCGCACTGACATGTCGCTTCCTAATGCAAGAAGAATTGCCTTGTGAGCTGCAGCAAGTCCTGCATCATCGGCATCAAACGCTAGCACAATATTTTGCGTAAAGCGCTTGATGAGTCCCAGATGTTCTGCCGTCAACGCCGTGCCGGAAGATGCAACAGTGTTTGTCACTCCCGCTTGATGAGACATAACGAGGTCAATCTGCCCTTCCACCAAGACCGCGCTGTCCAGACGACGCATCGCGTCTTTTGCCTGATGAAATCCAAAAAGTGCTCGAGATTTATGGAAGACTTCCGTCTCAGGGCTATTCACATACTTTGCTTGAGATGACGTCCCAAGAGTTTTTCCCGGTTCGTCTTTGAGTACTCTTCCTGAAAACGCAATGATACGCCCTGCAGTGTCTGCTATAGGGAACATAATGCGCCCCCGAAAACGATCATAAAATCCTTTCGGAGAGCGCGTAATAAGCCCCGCTCGATCAGAGAGCGTCTCCTGAATATTCTTCTTGAGAAGGACGTCCGAGAGGCTCCTCCACTCATCGGGAGCAAATCCAATACGAAAGGTTTTTATACTTTCGTCCGTGATGCCCCTCTTATGGAGATATACCAAAGCTTCCGGAAACTTGGGGAGAACGGCTTCGTAGAATTTTGTTGCGAGCTCGAGAACCTTGTAGAGACTCTCTCGACCACGCTCTGTGTCTCGCGTAGCAGCGTGCTCGCGTGTAAGAACAACACCCGCTCTGTCGGCAAGGATTTTCAACGCACCAAGAAAATCTATACCCTCAATTTCTTGCACGAGAGAAATAATATCTCCTCCGCGATTACACCCAAAGCAATGATATGACTGGCGAGATGAAGAAACAACAAAGGACGGCGTTCGTTCATTGTGGAACGGACATCGTGCCTTGAAGTTACCTCCCGCTTTTTCAAGTTTGAGGTATTCTCCTGCAATATCTACGATGTTGAGTCGTGATTTTATTTCTTCAACAGATGAAGCCATAGGATGTTAGTGAGGGAGAGACGCAACAAAGCACCTCTCTTTCTCTAAAACGATACGCCAAAACTCACAAAGAACTACGCGTTTTCTTCTTCTGCGTTGCCAGGAAGTCCATCCTCCTTCTTTACACCAAACCCTGTACCTGTAGGAATCAAGTTACCGATGATAACGTTTTCCTTGAGCCCTCGGAGAGTGTCAACTTCTCCGCGGATTGCAGTGTTGATGAGAATACGCGTGGTGTTCTCAAAGGATGCAGCAGAGAGCCAACTTTTTGTAGTAAGGGCAACTTCGGAGATACCGAGAACGAGTGCTTCGCCCTTAGCTTTTGTTCCACCAAGTTTTTCAACGCGCTCGTTTTCAAGAGCAAGCTCACCACATTCAACAATCTCTCCAATGTTGTATTTGGTATCTCCTGCTTCTTTAATTTTGCGACGAGAAAACATCTGGCGAATAATTACCTCAATGTGCTTGCGAGAGATCGACGCGCCCTGGAGTTCGTAAATCTTCAGTACTTCATTGATAATGTAGTTTTCTGCAGCATCTTTGCCTGCGTACTGGAATACTTCTGCGATATCTGCGGAGCCGTCTGAAAGGAACTGTCCTTTAAGTACTGCCTCCCCCACCTTCACAAGCGGCGTACGAGCACGCGTTGTCTCATACTCCATAGCCTCCCCTTTCTTTTTACCCTCGCCTGCTTCGGGGAGTACTACGATGCGGAGCTCTTTTTCATTACGTGTCACTTCTGTGACAACGCCATTAGTATGAGATACAATCGCAAGACTCTTTGGCATACGACGTTCAAAGATTTCCTCAACACGTGGAAGACCTGTGGTAATGTCACCACCAACTGATGCAATACCTCCGGCGTGGAAGGTACGCATGGTAAGCTGAGTTCCCGGCTCACCGATCGCCTGTGCGGCAACAATACCCACCGCTTCACCAGTTCTGACGAGTTCGTTGCGCCCAATATCGAGACCGTAGCACTTGCGACAAACACCATGAAGTGTCTTGCACGTAAGAGGTGAGCGCACAACTGCTTCGGTGATGCCCTTTGATTCAGCTTCACGCGCATCAACCTTTGTCACAAGGTGTCCCTTCTTAAAGAGAACACTTCCATCCTCCAAGACAAGATCCTGGACGAGGGTACGACCACGAAGGTTCTTTGAAAGAGGAATGTCGAAGCCGACAAGGTTTTCTTTGCGAATAACCTTGCCCTCCTTCTCGCCACAATCTTCTTCAGTAATGATGGCATCTTGAGCAACATCAATAATACGACGTGTGAGGTATCCTGCCTTTGCGGTATTGAGCGCCGTGTCGGCAAGACCCTTACGTGAACCGTGTGTCGTAATAAAGTACTCAATAGGAGAAAGACCTTCTTTACTTGAGGGAATAATTGGGAAGTCGATGACGCGCCCCGCAGTGTTCACAATGAGACCGGTCATACCACCCATCATAAGAATCTGAGCATACGAACCACGAGCTCCTGACTTCAACATGTCCTCCACGGAACCATCTTTTTGGAGCGTGCTTGGCATAAACTTTTCTATTTCAGCACGAGCGCCTTGCCACACTTCAATAGTGCGACGATAGCGTTCTTCTTCCGACAAAAGTCCTTCATTGTATTCTTCGCGAACCTCATCAGCTTCTTTGCGAGCGTGCGCAATAACGTCAGCTTTTTCCTCGGGTGTCTTAATTTCATCAAGCCCCCACGTGATACCGGCCTTGGTAACATACTTAAATCCGAAATCTTTTATCTTGTCGAGGATTGGAGGAGTAGCATCAATACCATACCGATTGATAATCTCATCAATGAGTACCTCAAGCTCCTTCTTCCCAAGCTCCTTGTTAACATAAGGGAAATCAGAAGGAAGTACGGAGTTGAAGAGAAGGCGACCCACTGTAGTCTCAAAGACCTGCCCTTCAAACTGTGTGTACTTTGGTGTATCCGTTCCGAGCACCTTGATCTTTGCGCGGTAACTTACGGCATCAAAGTCATATGCGGTAATGGCGCTATTTGGATTTGGGAAAATCTTTCCTTCCCCTTTCGCACCATCGATAATCTTTGTCATAGAGTAACACCCAAGAGGAATATCAAGCTTAGGGTTTACGATAGGATCGCCGTTTCCGGGACCCAAGAGGTTTTTATTGGCAGCCATAAACTCTCCCGCCTCATACTGAGCAGGGGTCGAAAGTGGTACGTGAACAGCCATTTGGTCTCCGTCGAAGTCTGCGTTAAAGGCGGTACATACGAGCGGATGAACCTGAATAGCATTTCCTTCAACAAGAATTGGGTGAAATGCCTGGATACCGAGACGGTGAAGTGTCGGCGCGCGGTTCAAGAGCACGTACTTACCACGGATTACCTCTTCAAGAATTGCCCACACCTCGGGAACGCTGTCATCGACAAGCTTGTTTGCACCACGAATATTGTATGCGAGTTCGCGCTCAATGAGCTTTGAAATAATGAATGGGCGGAAAAGCTCAAGCGCCATGTGCTTTGGAAGACCGCACTCGTTCAACCGAAGTCTTGGTCCCACGATAATCACCGAACGACCTGAATAGTCTACGCGCTTACCGAGAAGATTTTGTCGGAAGAGACCTTGCTTTCCTTTGAGCGTATCTGCGAGAGACTTCAGACTTCGCTTTTGTGCCTGATTCATAGAAACAGATTGTACGCGACGAATTGAATTGTCGACGAGCGAATCCACCGCCTCCTGAAGGATGCGCTTCTCGTTGCGAAGAATCACGTCAGGTGCTCCAATCTCTTTGAGTTTCTTCAAGCGATTATTGCGGTTGATTACGCGACGATAGAGATCGTTCAAGTCAGATGTCGCATGGCGACCTCCTTCAAGGGCGACCATGGGGCGAAGTGCGGGAGGGATAACCGGAATGACGGTGACAAACATCCATTCAGGACGAACGCCCGACTGAATCATCGACTTCACAAGCGCGAGACGCTTATGAAGCTTCGCACGCTCTACGGCACCCGCCTTTTCAAAATCAGCCTCAAGTTTCTCCTTAAACTTTGGAAGATCCAATTTCTTAAAGATGTTGTAAATTGCTTCAGCACCAATACCTGCTTCAAACGCAGTACCATACTTGAGAGAAAGCTTGTGGTACGACACCTCATCGAGAACTTTTCCTTCCACAAGACTTTCAATTTCACGCTTGCTTGTGAGGAGAAGCTCTTTCAACGCATCTTTAGCCGTGTCATCAGTAAGCTGTTTTGACTTAGTCTTATACTCCGTATCAAGCTCGTGCATGAGATTTTCACGCTCTGCCTCATTTACACTCGTAATGATGTAGCCCGCGAAGTAAATTACCTTTTCAAGGTCAACGAGGGGAAGGTTGAGCAAGAGCCCCATACGAGAAGAAATATTGCGGAGAAACCAGATATGAGCTACCGGGCTCGCAAGCTCAATGTGACCCATGCGCTCGCGACGTACAATTGAGCGCGTCACCTCAACACCACATTTCTCACAAATAATACCCTTGTAACGAATGCGCTTATACTTTCCACAATAACACTCGAAGTCTTTTTCCGGACCAAAGACACGTTCGTCAAAGAGACCTCCGCGCTCACTGCGCTGAGTGCGGTAGTTGATTGTCTCAGGCTTGGTAACCTCGCCGTAAGACCATTCTTTAATGCGCTCCGGGGATGCAAGCTTCAAAAGAATTGAATCGAAATTCTGTTGTTCGCGTAATGTTTTCATAATTGGTTACAGCTAAAGGTTATTTAATCTCGTCCTTACGAAGGAGCTGGATATCAAGAGAGAGTCCACGGAGATAATTGAGGAGTACATTGAAGGACTCGGGGATATTACTTTGCGTAATCTCCTCCCCCTTCACAATCGCATCAAATGCCCCTGAACGACCACTAATATCGTCTGACTTGATGGTAAGCATCTCACGGAGCACGTGCGCCGCACCATAGCCTTCGAGAGCCCACACTTCCATTTCTCCAAAACGCTGACCACCACCTTGTGCTTTACCGCCAAGAGGTTGCTGAGTAATGAGTGAGTATGGTCCGATTGAACGCATGTGAATCTTATCTTCAACCATGTGGTTCAATTTCAAGATATACATATACCCTACGGCAATATCCTGATCAAACGCCTCTCCGGTACGACCGTCGAAGAGTTTCATTTTTCCGTCTTCACGATACCCTGCCTTCGCAAGCTCAGCTTTGATTTCGTCAGGTGTCGCACCCATAAATGGAGGAACAATCGCTTGATAGTTCAAAGTATCCGCGGCAAGCCCCAAGTGGAGCTCCAAAATCTGACCCAGGTTCATACGAGATGGCACACCAAGGGGAGTCAAAATAACGTCCACAGGACGACCATCTGCCATGTATGGCATATCTTCCTCAGGAAGGATGACTGAAATCACACCTTTGTTACCATGACGGCCCGCGAGCTTGTCACCCACAGAGATATTACGCACCTGGGCAACCTCAATGTGAATGCGCTTGATAATACCGCTATCGAGCGAGTCACCTTTTTCGCGTGAGAATACCTTTACTCCCACAATGCGCCCGCGCTTACCGTGCTCCATACGAAGCGATGTATCTTTTACATCACGCGCCTTTTCACCAAAGATTGAACGGAGAAGGCGCTCTTCAGGAGTAAGCTCTTGCTCCCCCTTTGGCGTAATCTTTCCTACAAGAATATCTCCGGGATGCACCTCCGCACCAATACGGATGATACCATCCTCGTCGAGATCCTTGAGCTTTGCTTCGCCGACATTAGGAATATCATGAGTAGTCACTTCGGGCCCAAGCTTGGTGTCACGAACATTTACCACAAACTCGTCCATATGGATTGAGGTAAACTTGCTGTCCTTTACGAGACGTTCTGAAAGAATAATAGCGTCTTCGTAGTTTGAACCGCCCCATGACATAAACGCCACGAGAGTATTCTGGCCGATCGCGATTTGTCCCTTGTCTGACGACGAGGTATCTGCGAGGATAGCTCCCTTCTTCACTTTGTCTCCCACGTTCACGCTTGGGCGCTGGTGGAATGCGGTAAAGCCGTTTGTACGCGCATAGTTTACAAGCTTATACTCATGGACTTTCCCTTTCTCGTCCTTTAGCGAGATTTTTCTTGCGTCCGCATGAGTAATGGTACCATCAACGTCAGCCACTATGAGACGACCTGTATCACGCGCAGCGAGCTCTTCCATGCCCGTCGCAACAAGGGGTGCCTCCGCGATTACACAAGGAATAGCCTGCTTTTGCATGTTGGAACCCATGAGCGCGCGGTTTGCGTTGTCGTGTTCAAGGAATGGAACCATTGATGTCGCAATAGAAAATGCCTGGTTTGCGGCAATATCCATATAGTCCACACGATCACGATCAATGAGTGTAGGAGTACCATCGTGACGCACAGAAACTTTTTCATCAACAATCTTGTCGCCATCAAGCGCAGTTGCCATATGGGCAATGTAATACTGCTCTTCTTCGAGGGCGTCGAGATAGTCAATTTCCTTGGTAAGCTTTCCTCCCTTTACCTTTACATAGGGTGTTTCAATCATGCCAAAATCATTCACACGCGCATAGCATGAGAGACGGAGGATAAGACCGATGTTTGGACCTTCGGGAGTATGGATAGGACAAAGACGTCCATAGTGTGACGGGTGTACGTCGCGCACTTCGATACCCGCACGCTCTCGTGTGAGACCTCCCGGCCCGAGTGCAGAGAAGGTACGGAGGCTTTCAATCTCAGAGAGCACGTTGTACTGCGTCATAAACTGCGAAAGCTGGTTTGTCGCAAAGAATTCCTTGAGACGTGCCTGGAGAGGGCGAGGAGAAATAAACTGAACCGGCAACGTCGCATCAGTATCGATTGTCGACATACGGTCCTGAATATTGCGCTTCATTTGCGTGAGACCAACGCGAATTTTCTGCTGAAGCATTTCTCCCACAGAGCGAATGCGTCGTGAGCCCAAATGATCGATATCGTCAGGGAGCGCATGAGGGTTGAGATTTTGTTTTACGATATGAGTAACAATCGTTGCAATATCAGCTGCATTGATAGTTCGTTCTTTGAGCGCCGCCTTGTCGAGAGATTTGCCAAAACGCTTGTTGAACTTAAAACGACCAACTTCAGAGAGATCATATTTCTCTTTTGCAAAAATAGAGTCAACAAAACTGCGCGCATTTTCGGGCGTCGCGAGATCACCATCACGAAGCTTCTTGTGAATCTCCACAAACGCCTCTTCGGGAGTTTTTGCAGAGTCCTTGCTCAAGGTGTGTTCAACAATCTTCTTTGCGTCCTCGTCGTGCGCAAAGAGTTTGAGAATAGCATCGTCGGTCGCCACTCCCAAAGCGCGCAAGAGTACGGTCACGGGAAACTTTCGCTTTTTATCTATACGCACGTAGATTGCTCCATCAGGGTCTGATTCAACTTCAATCCACGCACCACGTCCGGGAATAATTTTTGATCCGAAGTAACGCTTTCCTTTGATTTCACCGGCCGTAAAAGACACACCGAAAGAACGAGAAATCTGAGGGACGACCACACGCTCAACACCATTTACGATGAAGGTACCATGTGATGTCATCATAGGAAAATCTGCCATGAAGATTTCCTGTTCTTTCTCGCTCTTGAGTGTTTTATTAATAAGCTTCACGCGCGCCTTGAGAGGGGCTTCGTAGGAAAGCTTATTTTCTTTCGCAAAGTACTCATCATACTTTGGTTTTGAGAGTTCGATACCGGTAAATTCAAGCTCAAATTTTTTCTCGGAATAATCTCTAATAGGTGAGAAATCTTTGAAAGCTTCTTTCAAGCCTTCTTCGATGAGCCACTCATATGACTTCAAGTGGGTCTCCACAAGATTCGGCATAGGCACAAGCGGCTTTTTATAGCGCGCAAAATATTTCTTCTCTCGCATAAAGGAAGCGTAGGAAAATTAGACGAACGTTCCAGAAAAACAAAACACAAAAGGCAAGCAAAGCTACCCTTTTGGAAAGTGAGGTTTTAGAAACGTTCGGGTGTGACAGAATTCACACCAAACACCTTATAATAAAATTGTATCTCTCTACGGCGCGCCTATAACTCAATCGTATACCGTCACTCAGAGTATACTCCTCTCCTCTGTCTATGTCAAACTAGGTATTATTTTGAGGATTTTTCTTCCTCTTTGTAGGTGGAAACCTCTTTAAGAAATGTGGAAACAGAACCCTTATTTTTTAAAACTCCCTTCCCTTTCACCATATCATAGAGCTTGTGGTGACGACGTTTCAAGCGCTCAGAAAGACGAATTATAAGTCCGAGCACTGCGTGTTCAAGAACATACCAACCCCGCACGACACCGGCATGAGTACGAGAAATAAGGACCAAACACCAATCGTACCAAAATATTTGTATAAAATGGTGTGCTTTGCGAGAAATCTCTTGTTCAATCCCCTCAACCAGAGAAAGCTTGAGTGTTCGAATCTCAAGAAACTTCTTTACAATCATTGCTACCACTACCAGGAGTGAGAGATAAAAAAGAGTGATGATAATAGTCATACGATTCCTCCACAAAGAAGGAGAGCGAACTCTTCTAGTTTACTACAGAGAAGCGCGCAAAGCGAGTGAGAACGATTTTTTCTCCAAACTTCTGCACACCACCATCAATGAATCCCCTTATAGTGACTTCAGGATTTTTGATGAAGGGCTGATCGAGCAACACCCTTTCAGCAATATGTGCCTCCACCTGTTCAGGAGTTGCTTCTTCTCCGAGTGTTTCTTTGACACGTGCGCGAATCTCGTCGGTGACGTCTTCGGCGCTTACCACGAGTGGATCCGTTGCTACGATATGCACGGCAATGTCGCGCGCCATGGCAACATAGTCTTCATTACGCGCCACAAAATCCGTCTCGCAAGAAAGTAGCACCAGAGCTCCAATGCTTTTATTGCTGTGGATGTATGATTCAATAGCCCCCGCGCCGAGCTCACGATCACCCTTTTTTGCGGCAATTTCTGCCGACTTTTCACGAAGGAGTGCGAGAGCTTTTTCTTTGTCTCCTCCTGCTTCCTCAAGTGCTTTCTTGCACTGCATGACAGAGATTCCTGTGAGGTCGCGTAATTCTTTAATTTGCTCGGTGGTAATCATAATAGGAAATTATAGTAATGGTATTGAGAAACGTTGGTTATAAAAGGGACGAAAGGACCCTCAACGGGTCAGAAATCATTACGCCGTACGACCCGCCTTGTACGCCTCAACGATGCGGTTAACAAAGAAGGTGATACTTGAAAGAGAACTATCGTTTCCGGGAATAGGAAAATCAATTTCTCCGAGGTTGCAATCTGAGTTTGCGAGAGCAATAACAGGAATCTTGAGGAAACGAGCTTCCTCAACAGCGATAGATTCTTTGCGAGGGTCAACAACAAAAAGTGCTGCAGGAACATCCTTCATGCCGACAATTCCTGAAAAATTGCGCTCAAGACGCTCAATATCCTTGTCGATCAAGCTACGTTCTTTCTTGGTGTACATTGAGAGTTCACCTCGTTCACGTTTTGCGCGAAGTTCTTCCAAAAGGGCAACGCGCTTTTTGATTTCTGAAAAGTTGGTCAAGACACCGCCCACCCAACGCTCCACGGCAAATGGCATCTCAATAGAAAACGCCCCCGCCTCGACAGCTTTGCGTGCTTCATTCTTTGTTCCCACAAAGAGAACTTGCTTTCCTGACTTTGCCAACGACGCGACAAATTCTTCCGCATTCTTGAGCTCAACGCTTGTCTTTTCAAGGTCGAGAATTTCGATACCATTCTTGGCACCGAAAATAAACGGCTTTACCGAAGGATGACGACGTGAACGAGTGTAGCCGAAATGAGCCCCCGCGGCAAACATGTCGGTTATAAGAGCTTCGTTTTGTGTGCTGTTCATATTCATAAGTTACGAAAGTGTACCAAAAGCCTCCAGGAATTGCAAGGCTTCCCTCTCTAATCCTCGTCGGACACCTCCCCCACCGTCCCCGCCTGGCATGCTTCAATAATCGGACCGATATTCCCTAGAAATATCTTTTCGACATTACTCCAAGACTGTTTGATTCGATGGTCTGTCACACGGTCCTGGAGAATGTTGTACGTGCGGATTTTTTCTGAACGATCCCCTGTTCCAATCTGCTGTTTCCTATCTTTTAAAACGGCGTCTGATTGCTTTTGGCACTCCATATCCTCGAGTTTCGCGAGGAGCATCGACATCGCTTGTTCACGGTTTTTTACCTGGCTTCGCTGTGTTGAGGAACGCACCGCAAGTCCCGTGGGAATGTGAATGATGCGTACCGCGGTTTCCACCTTGTTCACATTCTGCCCACCGGCGCCACCTGAACGAGAAAATTCCATTTCAAAGTCAGCGGGGTTGTAGTCAAAATGTTTCTCCGGAAATACCGGGAGCACCACAACTGATGCTGTTGATGTATGAATACGTCCTGATTTTTCTGTTGCGGGAATGCGCTGTATGCGGTGTACTCCTGTTTCAAAATAGAGTGAATCATATGCCGTCGGTCCTTTCACCCGAAAAACCACTTCCTTGTATCCTCCCATGTCGCTTGCGGATTCATCTGTCTTTGTCATTTCCCATCCTTGCTTTTGCGCATAGCGCTCGTACATAAGCGCAAGATCTTCAGCAAACAAGGCAGCCTCCTCTCCTCCTGCCCCCGCGCGAATTTCAAGGAGCACCTCTTTTGGCTTTTCCGCCTCTTCTCTGTCCGCTTCAATAATTTCCGTCATCTGAATGCGCAAGGATTCAATACGTGTCTTTAAATCCTCAAGCTCAAGAGTTCCCAGCTCTTTCATTGAGGGGTCGCTCTCTATCATGGCCCTTACCGACGCTTCTTCACCAAGAAGACGCTCGTACTCTGTGGCGAGATATTTTGTCTTCTGATTTGTTTTAAATGTTTCGAGATCCATATGCGTTTCTTATGATGTAGTGCAAAAAGAAAACCCACGGCAAGAGAGCGTGGGGTTTCTGTGCGGAGTCGTTATTTTTTGCTTGCCGCTTGTCGTTTCTTGAATCGCTCAACACGTCCTGCGGTGTCGATGATTTTTTCATCACCCGTGAAAAAGGGATGACAGTTGCTGCAAATTTCGATTTCTATCGAAGGGAGCGTGGAGCCCACAGGAAACGCCGCGCCACAGGAGCAGGCTACCTTTGCATCAGCGTGATATTGTGGGTGGATATCTTTTTTCATACTCGAGACTGTACCAAATAAGTGTATCTTTTGCAAGAGGGCACGGGAAACTTATTCTCCTTGGGGTGGAACCGTCGTATCGACAATTACCATTCCTTCTGTATCAAATGGGTCCCACGCTACAGGAAGAGTTGATTCTTCACGTGGCTCAAGAAAGTCTGCGGGGGTGATTTCCTGGTAGCTTTGCTTTATATCGGCAGTAAATCCTCGGAGGACTGAGAACATCCCGGCAAGAGGGCTCACGGTTTTCTCTTTTACTATTGCCCCCTGACCGCGTGCTTGAAATGAAGAGACCCAAACAAGCACAATGACAGAAAAAATTGCCAAAGAAAGACCGAGTGAGATACTTGCTTTCACGTGGTCTGGTTTTTGGCGGATTTTTTTGAGCATACTGTTCTCTACGCGATGTTACTCAATACAATAATATCTGCTTCCTTTCCTTCAATATCTTTCTTTTTGAACGTGAACTTATCGATTGTCTCGGTTGTGTCACTTCCCTCTTTGATAAACTGCTTGAGCGCGTCCTCCGCGCCTTCGTAGTCCATGGGGATAACGACTTTTGCATTGAGAGAAAGCGCGAGCTTGTATGCAGCGGCAGGGTCAAAGGTTTCGCTCTTGTGAATGGGAATGAAGAGTACGTCCACCTCACCCAGACCTTCACGCACTTCACGCGAAAGCGCTTCAGGTGATGGCAGAGACCCAAGGAAACAAAGATTGATGCCCTCAAACATCATGCCGTATACCGTGTTGATCTTCTCTTCCCCCTCATACGTGGCATGTGTGCCAAATCCTTTTATAAAGATACCTCCTACCTCATATTCACCGGGACCGCTAATGACCGCCGGTTCACGGTCTCCATAAAAGCACTGCTCGAGACCGTTGAAATCAGGATGACGAAGTGAAGAGAGAATGACATCTGCCCCAAAACGAGAGCACTTAAACGCTGAACTCTTGTCTATAGGGTTATAGGCAATAACCGTCTCGCCAAGCTGTATCTTGAAAAACTGCTTTCCGTAATATGTAACAATCATGAGAGTAAGTGTAGCAAAAGAGAGCCATGGAGGCAAAATACCCTAATCCTGCACTTTGGTGTTAGCGCTTGTCCCGATTCTTATCTTTTACCTGTGAATACACATCAAGAGCGGCGGCAAGAATAAACCCGACACTCATCACATAGACCCAAGCATTCTCGTACTCGGAGTCTTTGAACAAAAGGGCTGAAACGACTATTGCAATCGCTGTGGTGAGATAGATTATTGTCGTTCCGTATTTTTTAAGCATGAGGGTCTACAAGGAGAAGAGAAAAACCTGCACAGATAATGAGGATTCCAAGCAGAAGCTGGAGAACCATCGCCTTCGAAAGCACTCTTTTGTAAACATGGTCAGGCAATGCCCACGCTAAAAATACCCTCAAGATCAAAAAACCACCGAGCCCAAAGGCTAGCGCCAACCGCCAGCCATTAACGAGCACCCCCTCATACAAAGAGAGGATTCCTATCATAAAGAGAGCGAAAAAGAATGTAAACTTCCCATCAAACAGAGAGAACCCCGTAGGGTCCAGGCGGAAAGGTTGTCCCTGAAGGAGCTTAGGACGAAAGGGATCACCGGCATCCTCAAGAAACTTGTTTATACGAGAACCAAAAAGATACCCTAGAGACTCCTTAATAATCAGAGTTCCTGAGACAACAGAGATGAGCATAAAAGTTGCACCCTCGAAGGCAGCAGGCTCGGTGGGATAAATGAGGGCTAGAACGAATAACACTAAACCTGAAGCAAAAACAGCTGTTATAGAAATAATATCTCCCGGTAAGACAAAACCTTTCTTTAGAGAAACTCTGAACAAAAGCAGTGTTCCGATAAACAGTACAGAATTGAAGACCGTGTACTGCCCATCGGAGTAGAAAAACGACGCACCAAACGCCCCTAAAAGGACCGTCAGGAGTACTATTAACCCTACACGGATAATTGTGTTTTTTTGCATAGAGAAATTATATCAATTCTTCAATCGTGCTCAAAATAAAACGTGGGGGCTCTCACTAACATCCCATTGCGCCGAGAAAGCACGGCATTTGGTCAACAAACACGAGGTATATCCAGCCATGCGCAATAAGAACAGCAATAATAATTTGAAGAACAAGTGGAGACCATTTTTCTTTTGTCTTCCCCTGTCGCACTATTCGCACGATTGAAAACATGAGGTAAAAGAAAACGGCGGAGAAAAACCACATCCCCACAAATAGTGCGACCGGAAAAGCTACGAGCGCGGGGTCACGATTATACAGCTCAAGCACTACAAACGGAAGTGTCACGAGTAATCCTATCAGCCCTGCGTGAGTTAATGTTTTTGTTTTGCTCATGCTTACATTTTAGCATGAGCAATAGACTGCACTCAAGAAATTTTTCTGGTGGCGTGTTTGATAATCCATTGTGTGTGCGAGTTGTCGAACTTCCCCCATTCCTTGAGCAGTCGCCTCGTCGGTTCGGGATTAACTTTGAGATAGTCGGTCAGGTGATTGGCGACTGATTTTTTAACAAACATAATATCGTCCGCTTTTAGGATTTCCAGGATTTCAAATACGGGCTTAGGATTATCTATGAATGTATCAAGTTTCGGCGCCCACGGAAGTTTCGGGCGGAGACCCTCGCTCGCGAGACGGCGCAGATGAAAGTTATCTGACTTCGCCCATTTTTTTAGATATGTGAGCGCTTTCTTGGGATTCTCACGAATATATGGTCGCACGGCATACTCACCGGTATTACGCTTGGTTACTTCACCGATTGCCTGCATTGAAATATCAAAGTGTTCCAACCCGTACTTCTCAATAAACTTACCGACCGGCATAAGCCAATAGAAATGTTTAAACATGCCTGTCTCGTGGGGATTTTCCGGTCCAAGGATTTTGAGAAGAATGGCGAGTGCTTTCGGGTAGGATGCAGGTAAAAAATCTTTCAGCGATTGAGCAATAATCTCAATTCGCTCCGTGTATGTTTTGCCACGGACGCGTGTGCCCACCTCTTTTATGAATCCCACACCGTCAAACGACGGGTATACCGACTTGATTTTACCCGCCAAAAGTTCTGCGAGGTTTGCACCGAAGTAATCGGTTATCTTTGTTGGTTTGTTTTTCTTCATGACTGGCGCATTGAGGAGCGAGTCTTCATTGTGCCGGAGGTGGGACTTGAACCCACACCCCTTACGAGACGCGATTTTGAGTCGCGCGCGTCTACCATTCCGCCACTCCGGCAATGTTGCCATGGTAACAAAATGGGGGGTAAAAAGAAAGCAGGCGGGGGCGTACGCCCCCGCCTGCTTTCTTTGAAAAACCCTACCCTCTACCCGCTTAGATCTTCCCTACCAAATCAAGACCCGGCTTCAATGTATCATCGCCCGGTTCCCAGCTTGCGGGACACACATTACCGCCATGCTCGCGCACAAACTGTGCTGCCTTGAGTTTGCGAAGAAGCTCCTTTGCGCTACGACCGATGTTGTTATCGTTGATTTCAACGATACGGAGAATGCCATCAGGGTCAATCACAAATGTTCCACGAAGCGACATACCTTCATCAGGAATGTACGTACCAAACGCGCTCATGAGCTCACGACGTACATCCGCGAGGAGAGGAAACTTCACCTTCTTGATGGCTTCTGATGTATCATGCCATGCCTTGTGTGAGAATACCGTATCTCCGGATACACCGAGCACTTCCGCGTTCAATTTTTGAAACTCCTCGTAGTTGTCCGCCATTTCTTCAAGCTCCGTAGGACATACAAAGGTGAAGTCTGCGGGATAGAAGAAAAGAATCGCCCACTTCCCACGATAGTCAGCGAGGCTGATTTTCTTTATCTCTTCATTGTGAAAGGCTTCTACGGTAATATTAGGAACTTCTTGCCCAATCTCAGCGGAGACGAACATTTCTTCACATCCACACTCATTACAGGTATTCATTGTCATGAAATTACAAAATTATTAATTATTGATATAGTGCGAGTATACCAAAGATGCCCAGAGACACCAAGATACACCTTATTGCCGTGGTGGGACCCACCGCCTCGGGGAAAAGCGACCTCGCTGTTGAAATCGCGCGCCGATTCAATGGCGAGGTTATTTCTGCTGATTCGCGCCAAATATACAGAGGACTAGATATTGGGAGCGGGAAAATCACCAAACGTGAAATGAAGGGAATCCCCCACTACCTGCTCGATGTCGCAAGCCCGAAACGACCATTTAGCGTCATGCAGTACAAACGCCTTGCTGAGCGTGCCATTCGTGATATCGTGCATCGTGGCAAGGTGCCCATACTCTGCGGAGGTACCGGCTTTTATATTCAAGCCGTCATCTCTGGAATCACTATCCCTGAGGTACCTCCTGACGCATCGCTCCGTGCTAAGCTTGAAAAAAAATCTGCGAAAGAGCTTTTCATAATACTCAAAAAACTTGATTCGCGTCGCGCAAAAGAAATAGATAAAGACAACCCTCGGCGCCTCGTTCGCGCGATTGAAATCGCCACGAAACTCGGTGCCGTCCCCACCCTCACCCACACACCACCTCCCTATCGTGTCCTTCAAATCGGTATTAACCCCGGCAAAGATATCCTCACAGACAACATCGCAAAGCGCCTCACCGCGCGCATGAAAAAAGGCATGCTCGCCGAAGGACGCAGACTTCACGCAGAAGGGCTCTCGTGGAAGCGTATGCGCTCGCTCGGACTCGAATACCGTATGATGGCAGACGTTCTCACCGACACGCTTCCCCAAAAAGAAGCCGAGGAAAAACTCCTCAAAGAAATTATCCAATTCTCCCGCCGACAAATGGTGTGGTTTAAGCGAGATACGACAATCAGGTGGTTTAAAAAAGAAGAAACGAGAGAAGTTTTTAAGGAGGTCAAGAAGTTTTTGGTGTAAACGTTCCGTCTCATACACACCTGCCACAAAAAAAGCCCTAACACGAATAGTGTTAGGGCTTTTAGTATATCGCCCAAAGGGGTGATATTTTTAGTGTACACGAGACTTATCCTTTTCAGGACGTCGTACAATGCCCACCGCCTCACCAAAGATTTTATCCAAAATCTGGAGAAGCTCCGGTGCAATCATGGAAATTCCTTCAGAGATATTTCTAAACCATACCATGGCACCTTCCACTCCTCCGCGCGTACCCACGAGTAAATCACGGGTACCAAAATAGAGTGTTGCATGTCCTGAAGTCATTTCAGAATCTCCGAGGTCTCCTTGGTTTCTTCGGTTGCACAAACTGAAGTTAAACGACATGGTTACCCCGCATTCTTTTTCCATAAACTGCACAATCTCAATGAACAGCGCCATATTGGGAAGCGAAGCATTTTCGTAGAAAGATTGAAGTCGTAAGAACTCTTCATCCTGCACGCGTGGGGCTTTCGGGTTTGGGTAAAAAAAGACTGCCATAACCTGAGGCCATGTGCCGTCTTTCAGTCTCTTGCGTGCGTTCTCAATCGTACGCTCCGCATCTTCTGTTGCCTTGCTCATCATAAGAACTCCTCCGTAGTGGTGTATCTGTGGGCACCATAGCAGAAAAAACAAAGATTTCAAAACTCAAAACACCCTCAGTGTGAGAGTGTTTTGAGTGAGCCGTATTTCAAGGATGGCTTTGAGAGTATGGAGATGTATACTTATTTCTTGCCCCCAAAGTGTGCGAAGACAGCATTGACAAGCGAGAGGACGACAGCAAAAAGAAGCGCCCACCAGAAACTTGTCACGCCAAATCCCGGTACAATCATTGCTGCGAGCATAATGAGCGCAGCATCAATCACAAGCGTAAAGAGCCCCAACGTGAGAACGTTGATAGGAAGCGTCAAAACAATAACGAGAGGTTTAATAAACGCGTTGATCGCCCCGAGGACAACAGCGAGGACCAATGCTGCAATCAATCCTTCTAGCACAACACCCGGCAAAATGTATGCCGAGATCATGATAGCCACCGCGGCAGTCAACCAAGTAATGATTATTTGCATAAATTACATATTTTAAAAAACGGCTTATAACGCATGTATTATACCATGTGGGTTTAGTAGCACACAAGAATTACCTCCAATGAGATTTGTTTGGATGACTAAGAAAAAGACCACGGCATTTTTTATGTCGTGGTCTTTTGCCGTGTGCCCCGTCTAATCAGTGGAAAGCTTGTTGAAGATCTCTTCACTATTTATCTCCAACCTAAGAATTGATACCGTTCCATCCCTACCAATATCAAGATGAGCTCCATATTCCGTTCGAAGCATCGCTCCAAATGAGTTTTGAGAATCAACATATGAGCGGATTGCGTATCTGCAACTACTACCCCAATCAACAATATTGCCTTTGCTGTATGTCGGAAAACGAGAAAATTTTGCGGTGGAGGGTGATTTAAGGTATGTCTTCATCAAGTCTTGGGTAAGTCTATATGCGTATGAACCCTCATCGCATTTTAACTCAGTACTCTTTTCGGTTTTTGAAGAATCATTGCTACCTATTAACCATGCTCCAAAGATAGCAACACCGCTTATACCCCAAACACAAATCAAGAAGACGGTCATTCTGTGCCCAAACTTTTCCGCAGCTTCTTTTTTTGTGGTCTTTCGGGTAAATATGGCGGTGCTGATAATCATGAGCGCGCTTACAATAAGCAAAGCCCACCAGTATCCCAAGGAGACACTGAGCGTGACAAGAAGTAGCAAAAGAATAATACCTGTCGCTATGTATGCGAGTGGAACGAGTAAATATCGTTTTAGGTTTTGTTTATATGACATATAGTCTAAAAATATTAAATCTAATAACTGTTATGCAAAACTCGATTAAACATACTTAATCGGATTTTGGCTTCCTTGCTTCCAGATATGAGCAACGGACTTGTTGATGTACTTGTTACGAATTCTGTCTTCTGCGATTTTTCCGTTGAACATATGCCGTCCGGGAACTCCGGGAGATGGTACCCATTCTTTGACACTATATACTTCGCGAATAATTCCAGCATATACGGCGCAAGCAATACTGATGTCATGTACTCGCTGTCCGACTTTCCAGTCTTTTCGTGTCGCCGTATACAGTTCTTCGACAGTCATATCGTGCCTGAATTCCTGATTGATACGGATAAGGACGACTGGTTCGTCAAAGTTTGCGGGCTTTGCTTGGTATTCAATTTCAATAACCCGAAGTGTCTTTTTCCCTCTTAAGTATGAATGATGCCCGGATACAAGATTTGTAAGAGATTTAATATCGAGGACATCAATAATCGAACTCTCTACTTCAAAAGCTTCTTTTTCGGTTAAGCCATGACGAATAATATCGAGGCTTACTTCAAGCCCCGCTTTTTGGATATCTCTGATAGTTTTTATTTTCTCCGTTTCTTTGGTTTTCTCTTCAAGTGCACCAAGCAAGTGGTGATTTATGCGATTTCCTTTTCCTTTGCCAACGTAGAAAACTTTATTAGTCCGAGGGTCGGAAAGTGTGTAAACATAGTATTGAAGCTTCTCTATTGTTGATGGTGAGAGCTTGTGCTTCGGCTTCTCATGAAGCTGAGGTGTGCCTAGGGTATTCATATTTGTTGTAGCGAGATTTTTGACCATACCCTCAGAAAATATCCCGAGGGGTTAGGTCGCTTAATTCAATTTCACTAAGACATAATAACATTTTTTGTTGCCATTTTGAAGTTTTGCTTAGGCACGCAGACTTGAAAAGCCTTTCTTTAAAACCCTTTACTTATTGCGAAATATCACGTAGTATTCGACCCGGATAAACTTCAAAACCTCAACTTGAAAGGAGTACTTTATGAATGAAAGACTGTCTCATGACTGGTGGGTCGTATGGCTCGCCGTCTCGTATCCGTTTCGCAAGACATTTAAGGCAAATATCTGCGGACACTGGACAAAGAAGACGGGTAACATAACATCGCATGGCGAAAGCTTTACGATGTCTATGCCTCTCTCCGAAAACGGAGCACCCGACTATTGCCTCGATTGTGTCGCCAAGATGTCGATTACGTGCGCGTGGTGCGCAAACTCAATCCACATCGGCGATCCGGTCACGCTTTATGTTCCGCAGGAATCCTTCAACATTCCCGATTACGCGGTACAGTACGACGAGGACGAACGAGCCCTCGTTGGATGCTTGAGGTGGGATTGTGCCAGTGGCGTTGATCGCCAAGGATTCTGGATACCGCCCGGGAAGGTATTCCGCGTGCGGTCACCGATAGAAATGCTTCTGTCTGGCGAAAACAACGGCAAAGTACTCATCATCGATGACTTTTCCAACCCGAATTCCCTGGGGAGAATCGTCTGATGATGCCTTCAACCAATCGCCCCTTGCGAATGCAAGGGGCTTTTTTATTTCATATTTCTTGGCGGGCCCACGAGGACTCGAACCTCGGTCAACGGTTTTGGAGACCGCTATTCTACCACTGAACTATAGGCCCTAATGAGAACAAAATGTCTTAATACACTGGACCACTATACCAAAAAATAGTCCGAAAAGGAATTACCGATAGATCTTTCTCATCAGAGGATTCAAGCGCGTGAGGAGCTCGTACTCGCTCGTCCCCGCACGATGCGCAAGCTCTGTTGCCGATATTTCCTCCCCTTCCTGCGCGCCGACCAAAACCACTTCATCGCTCACACGCACACCGGGAATATCCGTACCATCTACGACTATCATATCCATTGAGACTCGCCCGAGGACAGGTGCACGCTTGCCGCGCACAAGCACTTCAGCGTTGTTTGAAAGCGCGCGAGGATACCCATGCCAATACCCTATCGGGCATACCATCATCTTTGTGGGGCGCTTCGTCACATGTGTGCCGTCGTATCCTATTGAAGACCCCTCGGGGATTTCTTTTATCTCCGAGACAATTGTCTTCCAGGTAAGCACGGGGTGAAGAGGCATGGTTTCTTCGTGAAAAGTAGCCAACGTATCCGCAGCGGGCATACCATAGAGACCGATACCGATACGCACCATATCAAAGTGCGCTTCAGGATGTACAAGCAATCCTCCCGTGGCGTCCGCGTGCGCAATCACGACCTTTCCCCTCTTTTTAAAATCCTCTCTCCAGCGCAAAAATACTTCAATGCTGGACTCCGTAAAGGTCCTATCATTGAAATCTTTTGATTTTGCAAAATGCGTATAGAGCCCCGATATCAAAAAACCTTTCTTTTCTAGAAAATCCATGAGCACTTCCCTCTCGTCCTCCAGAAACCCTTGCCGATGCATGCCGGTATCAACTTTAATATGAATGGGGATGCGCGTATGGTACCCTCTCGAGAAAAGTTCGTCCAAACTCTCCTTGCTGGAAATCGTGAGATGAATGTTTTTTTCAAGAACCTTTTCATACATATCGGGAAGCGTATATCCGAGGACAAGAATCGGAGTGCGTACCCCTTCACGGCGAAGGGTGAGCGCCTCCACCACCGAATCAACCGCGAGCATATCAGCGCCGAGCTTTTCAAGCTCCTGCGCGAATTGCACGAGACCATGCCCATACGCGTTTGATTTCACCACACCACACAGGCGCACAGATGGAGGAATATGATTCCTAAAAGCGGTATAGTTTTTGGCGATTGCCCGGGTGTCTATTTCCACCCAAGTGCGCAGTCCTTTTCGAAGGTCGTGATTCATGGATATATAATAGCAAAATACCCCCACTTGGGGGTATTTTTATTATTTCTTTCCTTCCTTGTGCGTCGTGTGCTTCTTGCACCACTTGCAGAACTTGTCGAGCTCGATTTTGCGCTCAACGAGCTTCTTGTTCTTGCGCGACCAATAGTTCACGCGCTTGCAGTCCTTGCAGACGAGTTTGATAAGTTGATCTTGTGACATGTCGCCTATCCTACTATATCCTCAAAAAAAAAGCAACGAGGCGAGCTCAAGCGAAAAGCGTGGGTAGGAGGGTGTTTTGGGGAAAGTGGTGTCTGTTGGGGGAAGGATTCTCCTTCGACTCAAAAGTTCGTCGCCACTCACTTTTGGTCTAGGCACCGGCTCATGGAAATTTTTTGCTAAAAATTTCACATTCCGCCGTTCGAATCCTTACGGAAGCCGTACCAACGGCTTCCTCCCTACGCACAAACAAAATATGCGCCCTGATGGGCGCTATTTTGAATTGTGCGTAGGGAAGGATTCGAACCTTCGAAGCCCAAAGGGCGATTGATTTACAGTCAATTGCGATTGACCACTCCGCCACCTACGCAAACAAGTCGCCTCAAAGCGACTTGTTTACTCTAACACATACTTCTAATAGGTTCAATGATACCCTTAAGCGCATCGCCCTCTACAACGTTGCGGGGAGATTTGGGAGTATAAAGGATACAAAGACGGCAACGAAAGCAATGAGAAGAACTGGGTAAAGGATTGCCAGTGCAATGAAAACCTTCCTTCTTCTTGCCGTAACCTCAGGCGTTGCGGGGGTCTCTCCTCTTTTCAAATCTTTGTACAAGACAGCAAGAGCGGATACCGTGAGTGGCATACTAATGAGGAAAGCTATCGATTCACCAAGCGCTTCGTTAAACCTAAAGGCAAAAGTAATAGCTCCTGAAATCACGACGAGGAGAACATACACTAACATATATCGTAAAAAAACAGCCCACCACCTTCCCGCAACAAGGTTGTAACTTTTTGTGAGTGCGGTGAGTCCTCGCGCGTCTTCATTCACAAGAAAGAGTACTGCAAAAATAAAAGCGATGCTAAGAAATATTCCCGGAACAACGAACAAGAGAACCCCTGTCATAATAATGAACCCCATCAACAGGCCAATCCAAATCAATGATAATAATTTTTTGAATCCTATTCCTAAAGAATGACGAATCGTGACGGTGTTTTCAGGAGCAGACGCAGCAACAAAAAGCGCGGCAACTCCCGCCATAAGCACCCAAATCGCGATGAAAAGAAGGACTGGAAGAATAAGTAGTATCGCGGGCGTAGTCTCAAAAAGACTCAGCATGACCTCGTCCTCTGGCAAAGAGGACATCAAATATAGAGCAATAGCCGGAATAAGCGCTATCACCGCGAGTTTGAGGAACCGAGCTTTGAGAAGCATCCAGACTTCCTTCAAGAAAGCTCCCACCGGCAAAAGCGCCGTGTTGGTACCTGAAGCTACAGGCACCGATTGTTCAGTATATTCATTCATAATATTATTTTTAATAGCTACCTGTTTATTGTACCACTATGAAGAACAAAAAAACACGGCTTGGGAAGTCCCAAGCCGTGTTTTTTTTTGATTACTTTTTCCCTGCCTTTACCCTCGTCCTCACGGTCGATTTCTTTTCTACTTTGATTACCACTTCTCCTTTCTCAAGAGATACGAGCACGCGACCACCCTTGAGCATGCCGGAGCTAATCATGAGCGACGCGACTGGCGTGAGAATCTTCGTCTGAATCAAGCGCTTGAGTGGACGCGCACCATAGTGCGGATCGTACCCCTTGTCCGCAAGGTACCCGAGCACATCGGGATGGAGATCAAGGACAATCTCTTTTTCCAAAAGACGCTTCTTTACAATATCCACCTGAAGTCCCACGATGTTCTTGATGACATCCTTTGAGAGAATATCAAAGAGAATGATCTCATCGAGACGATTCAAAAATTCTGGACGGAAATAATCCTTGAGGCTTGCCATGACGCGCTCCTTTGCATCAGCATAGTCGCCTTCGTCGCTTGCGTGCGTACCAAAGCCGATTGCCTGCATCTTATCAATGTATTCTGAACCGATGTTTGAGGTGAGAATGATAATCGTGTTTTTGAAGTTCACGACGCGACCCTTTGAGTCGGTGAGGCGACCATTATCAAGGACCTGCAGAAGAATATTGAATACTTCCGGGTGCGCTTTTTCCACTTCGTCAAAGAGAAGTACTGAGTATGGACGATGGCGTACAATCTCGGTAAGATTTCCGCTCTCATCGTGCCCCACATATCCTGGAGGTGAGCCGATAATCTTTGAGACGGCATGCTTTTCCATGTACTCGGACATATCGATGCGCACAAGCGCTTTCTCGTCGTTAAACATAAAATCAGCGAGCGCTTTTGAGAGCTCAGTCTTGCCCACACCCGTAGGACCGAGGAACAAGAATGACCCAATAGGACGATGAGGATCCGCAATGCCCGCACGAGAGCGTTTTACCGCGTCGGCAACCTTCTGAATAGCCTCCGTCTGCCCTACCACGCGCTTGCGAAGCTCCTCGTCCATCTGCGAAAACTTCTCCGCTTCTTCTTCAAGCATCTTGGTAACAGGAATACCTGTCCAGCGCGCGACCACCTGCGCGATGTCTGTTTCGGTAACCTCTTCTTTCAAAATACGACGAGATGACTGAAGCTTCTTGAGACGAGCAACTTTTGTGGCGAGCTCCTTCTCAAGAGTCGGAATACGTCCGTAGCGAATCTCCGCGGCGAGCGCGAGGTCCGCTTTTGCTTCGGCATTTTCGGATTCCAAGCGCGCGGCTTCAAGTCCCTTTTTTATATTACGAATATCAACAACGAGTTCTTTCTCGTTTGTCCACTTGAGCTCAATCTCGCGCGTCTTTTCACGAAGATCGCTGATTTCTTTTACAATCTTTTTCGTGCGCGCTTTTGCGTTTTTGCTCTCCTCACCCGTACCCGCGCTTTCTTTTTTCAAGGACTCCTTTTCTATTTCAAGGCGCATGATACGACGATGTGCGTCCTCAAGGAC
Source organism: uncultured Candidatus Saccharibacteria bacterium (assembly GCA_964457625.1). Lineage (GTDB taxonomy): Bacteria > Patescibacteriota > Minisyncoccia > Phycocordibacterales > UBA1550 > UBA1550. The sequence goes on along the minus strand of CAYWES010000001.1, from coordinate 30,170 downwards.
TGCGGGCTTGTTTTCAAGGGAAATGCGGAGCGACGATGCGGCTTCGTCGATTAGGTCTACCGCCTTGTCAGGGAGGAAGCGATCGGTGATATAGCGACTGCTCAGATTTACCGCGGCGATGAGGGCGTCGTCGGTCACATGCACACCGTGAAAGATTTCGTATTTTTCTTTTAGTCCGCGGAGAATTGCCACCGCGTCTTCAAGGGAAGGCTCCGTAACCATCACCGGCTGAAAACGACGCGTGAGCGCGGGATCCTTTTCAATGTGTTTTTGGTATTCGCGAAGCGTAGTGGCACCGATAGCGCGAAGCTCTCCTCGCGCAAGCGCGGGCTTCAGCATGTTTGAAGCATCCATGGACCCTTCCGTTGCTCCCGCACCTACGATGGTATGAATCTCGTCGATAAAGAGAATAATCTTTCCTTCAGAGCGCTCAACTTCCTTCATAATCTTTTTGAGACGATCTTCAAATTCACCACGATACTTTGTGCCCGCGATGAGTGCCCCCAAATCAAGAGAGAGGAGATCTTTCCCCCTGAGGGATTCAGGTACATCCCCTTTTGACATACGGATGGCGAGCCCTTCAACAACCGCGGTCTTGCCCACACCGGCTTCACCGATGAGTACGGGATTGTTTTTGGTACGACGTGAGAGAATCTGAATCAAGCGACCGATTTCATTGTCACGCCCGATAACGGGATCAAGCTTGTCCTGAGATGCAAGCTCGGTGAGATTGCGGGTATATTTGTAGACCGCTTTTGGTTTTTTGGGAAGATTATTCTCGCTAATATTTTGCGTATGAAATTCTTTGATGATAGCAAGTGTCGCGTCTCGCTCAATACCATACTGCGTGAGAAAATCGCGCGCCTGACTGGGTACATCAAAGAGTGCGAGAAAGAGATGCTCACACGAGATATGCTCATCCTTCATTTCTTGAGCAAGGGCCGGAGCCGTCTCACCAAGGATCTGTCCAAGCTCCTGGGTAAGATAAAGCTGATACGACTCGCGTGACGTGCCTTGTGGTTGCGCATCGGGCTCAATGCTATCGAGGATCCCCTCGGCGAGCGCCATGGAGTCAATTTCAAGGCGCTCCACCACGGACGCAATAATGCTTTCATCTTCAAGGACAAGAGCGGCAAGCAAATGCATGGGGGTCACGTGATTTTGCCCCCGTTCAACGGCGAGTTCGTGTGCGCGACGAATGGCGTCTCGAGCTTTTGATGTGAAATTATTAAATGGTGGCATAATGAGTTCTGTTTACAACAATTAATGTGATTTGTCAATCGTTCGTTCTCTTTGACCCCGGGCTGACTCCTAACGCACCGCCTCCTCTACAAGCCCCCGAGCAAAGGCTGCGGGAATACCCACCTGCGTGCCCACTGCGTCATTGATACTCAAAAATCCTGCGACCGTCCCATCCAAGAGAACAACCGGGGCACCATTTCCCAAGGACGCAACGAGGCGCTGGGACACCGTAAAGGAAGTGAGGGCTTGCCCGCTTCCCTCTCCTTCGGAGCGCACGTCGAGACTGCTCACAAGCCCCGGGGTGATTGTCTTGCCCTCACGACCCCCTATCACGATTGCTGTCTGCCCGATTTTCAATGCCTCCCCTCCGAGTGTTGCCGGGGCAAACGTCTGTGCACCTGTTGCTCCTCCGATGGGAGTGAGTTTCCCGAGGGCAAGAGGATTTTTTTCATCACTGGAAGGAATGAGATCAAAGGTGTACCTCACTCCTTCAATTGTGGTAGTAAGGGTTCCTACGGTATTTTGTTTATCAGTAACGACGAGCCCGTCCTCGCTCACGATAACCCCAATCCCCGCAAGATACGTCTCTCCATCCGCTCCTATCGTGCGGAAGGACACGACGCTTCTCATATTTTTTTCGATTGCGGAGACCATGAGATCTTCGTCTTTGACGACCACCGTGTTGCCTTGTCTTTCAATAATCGTAGGAGATGCGGGAGCGATTCTTTCAATCGTGCGCTCCACGACACTGGTGATGCTTTGCGTAACCGGCTCGGGAGACTGTTGCATGAGCGTCACGGTCACAATCCCTGTTGCCATAGACGAGACGAAGCTTACAAAAAGGCAGAGGAGAACAACTTGTGATTTTGTGAGATCTTCCATAAATGAGCGTTTGTGAATTCTTATTCCTTTATACTAACGCAGGAATCCCCTGAGAGCAACTTTCAAGAAACGACCTATTTGAGTCGCCCTTCGACGACCGTCCAATCAATAGCGTCCCAAAACGAAGCAATATAGTCGGCACGCTTGATACCATAATCAAGCATAAAGGCATGCTCAAAAACATCCATAACAAGGAGAGAAACGGCGCCCGCGAGGTATCCCTCGTCGTGTTCGTTGACCCACAGATTAAAGAGTCTACCTGTCTCCTCGTCCCGAGCGAGAATCGCCCAGCCGATACCGCGAAGTGCTCCCGTTGCTTTAAAATCTTTTTCCCACGCATCAAACGAACCAAATGTTTTTGTGATTTCCTGCGCAAGGGCGCCTTCGGGGTTGAGCGGTTTTGAATCCTTGGTCATATTGCCAAAGTAGAGCTCATGAAGACGCATACCATTCCACTCCCAGCCAAAGCGACGCTTGAGCTCATGGTACGCAGGAGTTCCCGGCTCAGCCACATTGAGAAGATCCACGAGCTTGTTGGTATTTGATACGTACCCCTCATACAACGTAATGTGATTACGCAATAATGTATCTGAAAAACCTTTAAGCCTCAAGAGATGTTCAAATTGTTTTGCTTCGTACATAAAAGATATCAACAAAAATTAGTCTTATAAAAATTACGCGCTTCGGAGAATAGCGAGTGCGTCTTTGAGTGCTCGGAGAGCGACACGAATATCTCTTTGGGTTGTATTTCTCCCCAAAGAAAACCGAAGCGTCCCTCCGTAAGCATCTTTTTCCTTCCCCCCTAGTGCAAGTATAACATGAGAGACTTCACTCGTAGTACTTTCACACGCGCTTTTTCCTGATACGGATATTCCTTGCGCATCCAAATACAGTACGAGGACTTCGCTTTCAACTCCGGGAATGGATACGTTTACGATATGAGGTGCCATGTGGAGAGGGTCACCGTTCACGACACAATCAGGGACGGCGCCTTGAAGTCCGTGGAGCACATACTCCTGTAACGCACGTAAACGAATAGTCTCTTTGTCTCTCTTCTCCTGTGCCACCGCGAGCGCGTGCGCAAAGCCACACGCAAGGGCGACATTTTCTGTCCCGGGGCGAAGACCGCGCTCTTGTGTCCCCCCTTGAAACAGAGGCTTGAGGGTGATGCCTCGCCGTACAAACAACGCCCCTACCCCACGCGGACCGTATACCTTTCCTGAGGAAAGGGTCATCAAGTCCACTCCCAACTCAGGGACCGTGAGCGAATAACTATTTTGCGCCTGCGCCGCATCAGTATGGAAATACGGGAAGAAAGAGTTTCGTTTTGTCTTGAAGTGGCGGATTTCTTTTGCAATATCGCGAAGAGGCTCCACCGTACCTACTTCATTGTTCACATACATCACCGACACCAGTACCGTATCATCTCCCATGAGTTCGCGGAGGAGACGAGCGTCGACAATTCCCTTCTCGTCCACCGAAAGGTAATCAACGCGCGCGATACCTTCATGCGCGAGTATCTCCGCGGTACGCAATACCGAAGGATGCTCGATGGACGAGACGATGACATGGGGAACCTTTACCCCCTGAGCACGTGCCGCGTGCACTGTCCCAAGGAGCGCGAGAGCATTTGCTTCTGTCGCCCCGCTCGTCATCACGATTTCATCAGCATGAGCGCTCAAGACATCTGCGATGGTTTGACGCGCACTCTCAAAAAGGGCATGCGCCTCTTTCCCTTTTCTGTGAAGGGCGCTGGGATTCCCATATGTATCGCGAAAAACCTTTGAGACGATTTTTTGTACCTTGGGGTCAACGGGCGTTGCCGCCGCATAATCAAGATAAATATTCTTCATAGCCCCATCATATAGACTCGAATATTTTTTGCAAAATCGTCAAAAATACGGTATAGTCTCGGAATCGTCCATTTCCATACCTGTCATGATACCCTTTACCCCTTTAACCCTTACTATCGCCGTCCTTGTGGTCCTTGTAATTGCCCTCGGGGTGTGGCTCGTGATTCTTGAGCGCCGATTAAAGAAACTTCTTTCCGGGAAAAACGCGCAGAGTCTTGAGGGGCTCCTTGGAGAACTTGGGAATGATGTACGCGCGCTTGAAACATGGCAAAAAGAAACCAATCAGTATCTCGAGCACGCTGAGGATCGTTTAGGGAGAAGCATTCAGAGTGTTGAGACTATTCGATTCAATGCCTTCAAAGGCACCGGCGAGGGAGGAAATCAGAGCTTTGCGATAGCACTCTTGTCCGAGCATGGCGATGGTACGGTAATCTCAAGTCTTTACTCGCGCGATCGCGTAAGTATTTTTGCAAAACCTATTAAAAAGTTTTCTTCGGAAATCGAAATGACCGAAGAAGAACGTGAGGCGGTCACTCGTGCACGTCGCGCATAACCTTTCTTTATTATCATGACTACACTCTCTCCCGAAAAATTCAAACCGCGCGCGCCTATTGTTGTCGTTATGGGCCATATCGACCATGGGAAATCAAGTCTCCTTGATTATATCCGCAAGACGAACATCGTGGACAAAGAAGCTGGGGGTATCACACAGCATCTCTCAGCATATGAAGTCCCCCACACAACCAAGCCGGGGCTTGCAGACCATATCACCTTTCTCGACACCCCGGGACATGAAGCGTTTTCAAAAATGCGTTCTCGCGGTGCGCGCATTGCGGACATTGCCATCCTTGTCGTATCGGCAGAAGATGGCGTAAAAGAACAGACAAAGGAAGCCCACCGCGCAATCATAGAAGCGGAGATTCCGTATATCGTAGCAATTAATAAAATCGATAAGCCGGGCGCAAACATTGAGCGCACAAAACAAAGCCTCGCGGAAAACGAAATCTACCTTGAGGGCTACGGCGGTGATGTCGCTTTTGTTCCCATCTCTGCAAAGGAAGGAACAGGGGTTTCTGATCTTCTCGACATGATGCTCCTTGTCGCAGAGATGGAAAATTTCACAGGAGATGCCACACTCCCTGCGTCAGGGGTTGTTATTGAGTCACATATAGACAAGCGTCGCGGGACATCAGCAACACTTATCATTAAAAACGGTACGCTCAAGAAGGGAGCATACATTGTGTCGGAAGGAAGCATGAGCCCCGTACGTGCCATTGAAAACTTCCTCGGAAAGCAAGTCCCTGAAGCGTCTTTTTCTTCTCCTGTTCAAATCACCGGTTTTGATGCCCTCCCTCCCGTGGGAGCAACGTGGCAGATGTACGAGACGAAAAAAGAAGCCGAGACGGCACAGGCGGAAAATATCTCTCTTCTTGAAGAAGAGGCAAAGATTCTCGCCTCACGCAAGACTCCCCTTGCACCCGACGCGCTCATTGTCCCCCTTCTTCTCAAATCTGATGTGGGAGGAACGCTTGAAGCACTTGAAAAAGAGCTTGGGAAAATAGAGCATGAGCGTATTGCTTTTAAAATTATCGGACGTGGCGTGGGACCAATCGGAGAAAATGACGCAAAGCTTGCCGCAGGGTCTCCCGGAGCAATAATCGTGGGCTTTCACACACCAATTGAACGAAGTGCGGCCGACATCGCAGAACGGTCAAAAGTTACCATCAAAACGTTTGATATTATCTATGATCTTTCCGAATGGCTCAATAGTACCTTGGTCGAGCGCACGCCCAAGGTAATGAGCGAAGTCGTCGTGGGAACGCTCAAGGTTATCAAAACCTTTAGTGCGACAAAGACAAAACAAGTTATTGGAGGAAAAGTCGTCTCGGGACTCCTTGAACAAGATGCTCAGGTGCGCATTATGCGTCGCGAAACAGAGATTGGGCGCGGGAAGGTTGTCGAGCTTCAGACAGCAAAAATTGCCACAAAAAAAGTAGAGGAAGGAAGTGAATGCGGGCTCATGGTTGAGTCAAAGATAGAAATCGCACCAAACGACGTGCTTGAAGCGTTTGTTATGCAAGAAGTATAAGAACATATGGTGTCTGAACGACAACAAAAAATGAGAGAATTGCTCCGTGAGAAAGCAGCGGAGTTTTTCAATCGTGAGTCAGGACCTCACTCTCTCATCACTGTGACAGACGCAACAATCTCCCCTGACTTCAAGCGTGCGACAATCTACTTCACCACAATCCCCACAAGCGAAGAGGAACGCGCGCTTGAATTTGCGCGACGCAAGCGTACTGATCTCCGTGAATACTTGAGCAAAGAAGGGCGTTTGCGTATGGCACCCGTCATTGAGGTAAAGCTTGATCTCGGAGAACGCAATCGCCAAAGAATTGACGACCTACTCTCTCAAGGGTAGAATAACAAAACAATAAGGCGTGGTGGCCAAGTGGTAAGGCAGTCGTTTGCAAAACCTCTATACGCGAGTTCGATTCTCGCCCACGCCTCAAGAAAACTCCCGTAAACCCAAAGCGGGTCGGGCAAAGCCCGACCCGCTTTGGGCTCAATCTTCCCCCGCCCCCTTTTTTCTGCTAGAGTGGTCACATAGTATTCCCTTGCCTGGATGGTGGAATGGTATACACAGGAGACTTAAAATTTCCCGCCGCAAGGCTTGTGGGTTCGAGTCCCACTCCAGGTACTAGAATAAGCAGGGCGGAGAGTATTGTGTACTCACGATGACACTATTCCCTAATCGGCTCTTTTATGTATAATATCGTGATACCTTCTTTATGAAGATATGCCTTCGTAGCTCAGTTGGTAGAGCAGCTCGCTCTTAACGAGATGGTCGTAGGTTCGAGTCCTACCGGGGGCACCAAATCAAAAGCCCGTCATACATGACGGGCTTTTGATTTGGTGCCCCTTTTCTCTCCCCCACCCCTCTTTTTCAAGATTTCCCCTTTCCAGCCTTTTATGCTATGCATAGGAAGGAAGTCCTTGAATAGCTTTCAACTCACCCCTAGGAGGAATATCCTATGAAAATCAATATTGGTCTTGATTTTGATGGTGTCATTGCCGATTGTTTAAAGCTCAAAAGCTTATGGGCAAAGAACTTATATGGCGTCATTATCCCCCCTGAAAGGTTCAAACGAGAGCTTGCGGTTGGAGAAGGATATCTAACCCTCGAACAATACCGTGCCGTGCAAGTACTCGTGTACGGAGACCGCGATATAGCGCTCCAGATGGAACCTGTCGACGGGATGTTGTATTTCCTCCCTCGACTTATCAAAGAAGGACACGAGGTCAGGGTCATCACCTCGCGAAGCGAGGTGATGCTCGCCATTGCGGAAGAGTGGACCGCTCTTCGCGGTCTTGATCTGAACTTCACGGGAGTTGGACGTCAGGTCTCAAAAGCAGATGCCTCAAAAGGGCTCGACGTGTTCATTGATGACGACTTGGACAAACTCGTCCCGCTCATGGACATCGTACCGCATCGTTTTCTTTTTTCATGGGAATACAATTCTCATATCAAAGAAGAGGGTATCGCGACACGTGTTGCGTCGTGGAGTGATTTTTATGAAAAAATCACTCGAATAGCAAAAACACTTGAAGCACCCTAGCTCACACTGGGGTGTTTTTTTGTTTGAGAGAAGGTTGTCTCGTTTTGTGTCCCCTTCCCTTTATGGTATAACAGGGCAATACATACTGCCGAGGTGGCGAAATTGGTAGACGCACTTGCCTTAGGAGCAAGCGGGGTAACCCATGGAGGTTCAAGTCCTCTCCTCGGCACATAAAAAGAAAACTCCTCAGTACGTTGAGTATTGGGGAGTTTTCTTTTTATGTCTTTATGTTATACCCTACTGCGCGGAGGAGTATTTTTGAGAATCTCCATGATTTTTTCTTCATCATCAGTGAGTACAAAAAGATCCATGTCCTCGGGATCGATGGCTTTCTCTTCTTCAAGCACCTTGTGCTTGAGAAAGTCGACAAACGGCTGCCAAAAATCAACACCTACGAGAATGATGGGCACGCGTTCGGTCTTCCCTGTTTGTATGAGCGTGAGGATTTCAGAAAGCTCATCAAGCGTGCCGTACCCTCCGGGAAATACCACATACGCATCAGCGGCAAATGAGAGCGCGACCTTGCGGGTAAAGAAATAATAAAACGGCGTCTCTTTGGTGATAAAGAGATTCGTCGTCTGCTCCATGGGAAGCTTGATGGTAAAGCCGATAGACTCCCCTCCCGCTTCATACGCGCCTTGGTTTCCCGCGCCCATGATTCCCGGACCGCCCCCGGTGATAATCGCGTAGCCGAGCTCCTCGCTGATGCGCTTGGCGAGACGATACGCTTTCTGATAAAGCGGTGAATCAATAGGCGTACGCGCGGAACCAAAAAACGTCACTCCGCGTTTGATGTCCTTTACAATCTCCATTCCATGACGAAACTCGTTGTTGATAGTACACACACGCGACTCCACCATATCCTTGTCCGTGACAACAATACATCCCTCGCGAATCTCATCAATGGAAACTTTTCGTCCTCCTTGTTTTTCCGGTGCAATCATATATGAGACGTATTATATCAATAATGCGAAATATATAACAGGCTTTGCGTGCCTTGGTGAGTATGGGGGGACTTGAACCCCCAAGGATTACTCCATGCGCTTCTGAGACGCACGCGTATACCAATTCCGCCACATACTCGCGGGTACTTGAGAGTGTACCATACGAGGAACCTTGACTTTTTTGATAAAATTTGATACAATCATCCTTAGAAATTGCTGATCTTTGGCAATCAATCCAACAACCAAAACACCGAGGAGGTGTATTATGCTTATTACTCTTATTGTTGTAACTCTTATAGCAATGGTCTTATCAGGACTATTGTTTGTATACGGCCCACTCCTCCTCGCGAGGAGAGAATGGCTATTCACTACTCCGAAAGAAAATACCGGGCAAGTAATTGTCCGGGAAAATGCATTCAAAGGATTTGTTTGCGGGTCCGCAAAATTCGCAATAAAGCAAATCCATGGAGAATGGCAAGTAGTTCCCGAGTCAGCCGAGGCTCAAGGTGCGTATCTTGATTTTCAGCGTGAAGTCATGGGAGTGCACTGGGTTGGGCTTCCCCCCTTCAAAATCAGGGAAGACTCCTTTACCTGGGCGGAAATGAGAGATACAAAGGAAGGGGAAAGCATAAAAACGGAGTATGTCCGACGGAAGGAACCTACAAACTTCTTTTTCTTAAAGGAAGTTGCGTACGTTGTCCGCTGCGACGACTTTGAAACAAGGGATAACCTGGAGGTCACGATTGACATCGTGATTCATGTAAGGATTATATTCCCTTGGATTGCCCTCTTCAAAACCAAAGACTGGTTTCTCCGCTTGGAAGCGGAGATCAAGGCTCTCATGAATCCTTTCGTAAAAGGTAAGGACTTCGAGGATCTTGTACTTATAAACAAGGAAGACCCTAATGATACCGTTGAAACTATCATCACCGACGAAAATGGAGAAGAGTTCAATGGGAATGAATTGGGAGATGGTTTCATCGGCAGACTCGGGGTCAAAGTCGTAAATGCCAACATCGTGAGGGTTGAACTCACTGGTGGAAGCAAGGAAGTAAAAGACTCTCTTACCGCAAAGGCAAGAGCTGAGCGCGATGGTGAAGCAAAGATCCTCGAGAAAACAAAGGAAGGTGATGCTCACCTCGCTTATGAAGAGCGTCGTGCGCAAGCCATTGAAGTAGTTGGAAAAGCTTCCGCAGAAGCAACTCGGCTCAAGATGGAGCAACTCCACAAGTACGCCGATGTTGCCGAGCTTGCAATCCGAGAGGAAGTTGCTCGAGTTGCCGGTGTACAAGGAAAGGCCGTCTATGTTCTCGGGGATAATAAAGAAATCCCCAAAGGACAGATTGCCCTCGTAGACCAAATCAAACAAGGACAAAATGCTTTGGCAGACCAAATCGAAATTTTGGTTAATCAAAACAAAAAGAACTGATTTGGTTTCAGCCCCCTGAAAGACGCGAGTCTTTCAGGGGGTTTTTATTTGACTTTTTGTACTAAATATGATACAATTAAGAGAGGTAGGTTGATTCAAAAGAATCAACTCAATTTGTTTTTTCACAAACAAGAGGAATTAAGAATGAACACAGAAAAAGCGCGAAAGTCATTCCCCTGGAGATGGTTCATAGCTGTTATAATTATTGTCCCGGCCCTTTTCACCACAGGAATATGGTGGGCGGCAAAGAACGTCAACCTCGAATCACCTGATTGGTGGTCGTGGTGGTACATTATTGTTCCGTTTTTGATCTGGGGGGTCATCCTCCTCTTCAAAAAAGGAAGTAGGGCTATAAAGGACAAGGTGTCCAAAATGGTTGAGCCCATCATCGCGGTGGGAGTCGTTGTGGGAATAGGACTCTTTATCATATACGGGGTAGTATTACCCGTAGTGAGAGAGATTACCGCTCCCCCACAACAAGCGATGGCACCACAGCCAAAATGCGGAATTCAGCAGCTTCCCGCAAGCAAGAAGCGAACGCCCGATGCATATATCTCACTTCCCGTGGGATGTATGGTGGAGTTTGTAGACTGCTACTCTCCGACGATTAATATCATTGTAGAGGACGGCCAGAAAACATCACGGTTCAAGTGTGGCAACAACGAACCGTTCAAACAAGTATGGGTAATGGATGCCCGTACAAGGTTTGAACCCGGGGCTGGAAAGCCCGACTCATGGGTCACTGTGCGGTTCAAGCCGATCTCTTAGTCTAGGAAAACCACAATCGCTCGCTTGGCATATACCAAGCGAGCGATTTTTTCTTTTAGATTTTAGAGGTCAGCGGAGGTTTTCTTATCGGATCTGGCTTGCGAGGTTTGTCAGCACATTGAGTATTCCTCCCACCGCCATCATGAGAAATATTCCCACTACACCCCAAAACATATGTCGGCGCCCATCCCCCTGCGCTTCTTCATTGTCTTGATTTCTGATAAAGACCATCAATCCCCACAAGAAATACACTATCGCAGCACCAAAGAGAAGCAAAATAAGGGGATTCAAAATCTCCCTATTGATGACTGCGATGGTATCTCCTGCTGCCTGTTCAAGCCCCATAGTATATTAAGAAATAATATTTTATGACTTAGAAACCTCCAGGAAGAAGCTGCCCTGGGTTTACCGTAGGAGCTCCCGCGCTTCCCGTACCAGCGGTGTTAGTAACCCAACGAACAAGTCCCCATACGGAGGTCATTACCGCGATACCGATAATACCAGCAATGATTTTGTTGCGCCCTTCATCACGGGCTTCTGAATCTTTTGCACCCACAAACATAAGTACTCCATACAAAAACCACACCACCGCAGCGGCAATGATAAGCATTGTTGCCGCACTGAGCACCGCCTGGAAGAATGTTATCAAGGCGCCTAAATCTTGACCTGTTCCTACGCGAAGATTTTGCGCGAATACCGCGACCGGTGTTGCCAAAAGAGCAAATCCTACAATAATTTTTTTCATAATTCTTAACTTATATAAATAAATGCTATTAACGATACCCATTTCTAAGCCCATGAAGCTTCACTCTATTGTAGCAAAGCGCCCGCAGAGCGCAAGGTGTCTCCCTCGATTCCCTACCGCATGAGCACATTATCAATCCTCTGTGGATTTGTCTCAAGCTGAGGAATAAACGGCGCAGTCCCCAAAAAAGTATTGGTAAGCCATGCCACAAGCCCCCATACGGAGGTCATTACGAAGAGGGCAATCACTCCCCAGAATGTTTGTGTTTTAAGCTTCGTGAGAGCCTCGGCGCTGTCCCTGTTTGCGATAATCTTGAAGATATTCCACATGAAAAAGACCGCTGCGAGGGTAATAATAATCCACGCGAGAGGCTGAACAATCATCTGCAAAACCCAGAGGACAAGTGTATTTAATGTCATAGTTGAAAATTACCCTGCAATGGTCTTCACTGTGGTAGCAATAATATTTGAGAATCCTTCCGCCGCGAGAAGAATGAACGCGCCTGCAACGCTCCAATAGAGAGATTTTTTTGCGGTCGTCAGATCCTCTTCTTTCCCTTGCGCGCGGACAAAGAGGAATCCCGTCCAAATAAACGCAAGCACGATAAACGGCATGAGTATACGATTGACTGCCTTAATCACCGCAGAGACAAACTTTGGAAAGGTGTCGTATTGGATGGGGTTTTTAAGTGTGGTGACTGTTCTCCTTGTTCCATCCTGGAGTACCACTTCTCTCGTAGTTCCACCCGACGGCTGTGCATACACAAGCGTCGCCCCGGGAAGAATAAGCGCTGTTAAAAAAACTATGCTTGCAATAAATCGTTTCATATATCTTTAAGTATACACTCCTCTCCCCTTTCCGCAACTTAGAAAGCAAAAAGAAATTGTACAAAATTGTAATATTCGGTGTTGAGGAAGGTATAGAGAATAAATTTAACAAGAATAAACGCGACAAGAATAATACCAAATCCTTTGAAAACATTCGCAAAGTTTTCTTTTGCGCTCGTCCAAGCCTCGTCTTTGTTTTGATTGATGACAATCTTTGCTCCCGAGTACATAAAGGCGAGCGCCGCAAGCGGTACCGCCACCTGGTACATGAGGAACTGGATAATGCTATTGAGCATAATCATAAGATCATTAAACTCACATTCTTTCTGTCCGGGATTCCCGCACGGCACGAGCCCCTGCGCCGCGACGAGTGACGGCGACACTACGATGAGTATCAAGAGAAGAGAGGCTATGCTGACAAAAATAGGTCGTTTCATAAAATTATCGTTGATAACTTGAGAGGGTGTTTGCGAGACCATTGTTTACAACCCTCAGCGCCTCACTGATGCGAAGGCGACCGGAATTAATATCGTTAATCATCTCAAGGAAAAGGGTGTTTGTCTGGGACGGGAGAGGGTCAAGCCACGTAGACACAATAAGCGCCGAGTCATAAAAGACGGCGCGTGAAGCACTGTCTGTAGGGGGATTTAGCAAAAGGTCTCTGCGCACGGGAGGGAGATTGAGTTCCCTCGCGAGAGCTCCCCCAATCTCGGGAGTCGTGAGAAGGAGTGCCGTTTGGAGCGCTCCCGCGGGATTTCGTGTGCTCCGTGTTATCGCGGAGGCGTTTATATTACCATAGGTCGTTCTCCTGGTAATCTGCTCGGGCTGAGGAACAACCGCAACATCAAAATTTAAGTGCGGGCTTCGTGCGGCTATTGAAGCATACTCGCTCGCGAGCCCAAAATAGAGCACGAGTTCCCCCGCCTCAAACGTCGCGCGAGAAGAAGAGAATGAGCGGTTCCATGTGTACGCTTCTTTTGAAGGGTTTGCAAACTCGGTATAAAAGGTTATTGCTTGTACTGCCGGGCTTTGCTCTCCTTCGCTTGCAAGATCAATGACGAGCCCCGCAGGAGCGCGCGTCACAATAGACCTCCCCGCCTGAAGCATGAGCATGGAGATAATACCTTTTGCGTTTGTGACGTTTGCGTATTCACCAAATGATACGAAGCTCTGTGTGACATTACCAAAACGATCGCGCACGGTAAGGCGTGGTGTGAGCGCGTAGAATTGACTCCAAGAACGCGGTACCTGCACAATCCCCGCATTCGTGAGAATATCCCTATTGTAGTACATGACGAGGGGATCTATCGTCACCGGGAGAGCGAGGACTCCTTCCGGCGCGAGAAAAAGCTCAGCGCCCTGTACAAAGGTATCGCGGAACGTGCGGTCAGACGCTGTTTCATAAGGAATAGGAATGAGTTTGTCCAGATTTTGAAGCAGATTTTCTTGAGAGACAATAATAAGGTCGGGACCTCCTCCCACCGCGAGCGCGTTTACAAATTCACTTTGAAATGTTGCGGGGGATTTTTCTATATAGGTGATATTGATAGAGTCATTCCCTTGGAGCTGTTCACCGAGAACTCTCTGCACCACACTGCCGGGCAATGTCCCCCAAACAGTCACGGCGCCGTAGTTTACTTTGTTCTTACCTTGAGGAAGAGGGAGTCTCCCTGAAAATGCCAGGAACCCGAGGACAAAGAGCACGATGAATCCTCCAAGGAGCGCAAATTGAAATTTTGAGATGGTTGGTTTCATATACTATGACTTGATGGCGACAATACCATAATGATGCTCCCCCGCGGAAAAATCTTTTTTAATGAAAAACTCATGACGCTCCAAGAGCGCGCGTACCTGCGCCTCAGAAAGCACCATTCCTTGAGAAGGTCCGAGGCCCCCAAACGAATCCTTCCAGTCGACAACGAGTATTTTGCCTCCCGGCTTTAAGATTCTCTTTGCTTCTTCAACGAGACCGTCCTTGTCCTCCACCTGGAAGAGAACATTTGATACCACTACGGCATTTGCGCTCGCGTCTTTTAGCTTTGTACCGCCAAGATGCTCAATATCACCCCATACGACTTCAACATTACGAAGCCCCTTCTCACGCGCGAGGTCTTTGATATTGGTGAGAAAATCTTTTTGCACCTCTACGGCGATGACATGTCCCGCCTCCCCCACACGATCCGCAAGGGGCGCCGTGTACGCTCCCGTACCCGCGCCGAGATCGACAACCACATCACCTTCATACACGCCGAGCTCGGTAACATTGCGTTCCGGGTTGGTAAAATTTGGTAGTTCCATATGTACCTTCCTATTATAGTCTACTCGGGGAGACATGCAAAGTGCCCGCCACCTGCAAAGCAGGTGGCGGGCACTTTGCGATTACCTCGGGGAGCCTTTTAAAGGCACGTGAGTGACGCAATACTGTCTCCTTCTCGGAGCTTCATGATGCGCACACCTTGTGTGTCACGTCCGAGCGTAGGGACATCCTCAATGGTGATACGGATTACCTGGCTTTTCTTTGAAATAGCGACGAGCTCTTCGTATTCAGGAGTAATAACCTTTGCCACAATGAGCGCGCCAATCTTTGCGGTCACTTTTGCGGTCTTGATACCCGAGCCACCACGCTTTTGTACCTTGTACTCATCAAGCTCCGTGGCCTTACCGTAGCCGTGTTCGGTCATCACGAGAAGGCGAGGATTCTCGGCTTCCTTTTTCACCACATCAGCGCTGACGACAAAGTCTCCTTTCCCGAGCTTTATTCCGCGTACACCACCTGCTGCGCGTCCCATTTCGCGAACATCCGACTCTTTGAAACGAATCGCCTGTCCTTTTGAGGTGGTGAGGATTACGTCGTCTCCTTTTTCAACAAAGAGCGACGCGAGGAGTTCATCCCCCGCCTCAAGCTTGATGGCGATAATGCCGTTCCTTCGTACATCCTTGAAGCTATCCGCGGAAACTTTCTTTACCGTACCTTGCTTGGTCACCATAAAGAGGGAGAGTTTTGATTCCTTTGCGGACTTTGGCATCACAAGAATCGAAGTAACCTTTTCCTCTTGCGAAAGTGCGATGAAATTCATAATAGACTTCCCGCGCGTTGCACGCTTCCCTTCCGGGATATCGTACATCTTGATCTGGTACGCCTTGCCCTTGTCGGAGAAAAAGAGCAAATCATTGTGTGTTGTCGCCGTTGTAAAGAGTGTGATGAAGTCTTCGTCTTTTGTGTTCAAATCAACCACTCCAACACCGCCGCGGTTTTGCTGGCGATATTCGCTTGGGTTGGTACGTTTTACGTAGCCTCCTTTTGTATACACAAGCATAGACTCCTCGTCAGGAATCATATCTTCCACGGAAATAGACTGTGCACCGTGCTTGCGTACTTGGGAACGACGCTCATCTCCGTATTTTTCTTTTACTTCTCCGAGCTCAGTTTTCACTACACTGAGAATCTTTTTCGGGCTTCCGAGGAGATCACGACACTCTTTGATAAATGCTTGTTTTTCTTTGAGCTCGAGCTCTACATTTTTTCGCTCAAGACCCGCAAGTTTTTGGAGTCTCATTTCGAGAATTGCCGTGGCCTGAAGGTCTGAAAACTTAAACTCCTTGATGAGGTTTGCATGCGCGGCAGTAGTGTCTTTGGATTCACGAATCACCGTGATGACACGGTCAATGTGATCAAGCGCCTTTTTGAGACCAAGGAGAATATGCTCACGATCAAGCGCGCGCTTGAGATCATACTCCGTACGACGACGCACAATCTCCTGACGATGTCCGATAAAGTTTGTGAGGAGGCCCTTGAGGGAAAGTGTTTGTGGTACCCCGTCAACGAGCGCCACCATGTTGTAGTGGAATGTGTTTTCGAGCTCGGTATGCTTGTACAAATAGTTGAGCACCGCTTGAGGATGCGCGCCTCCTTTGAGGTCGATTACGATACGAATATCTTTGGTCGATTCATCACGGAGCCCCTTGATACCCTCGAGCTTTTTCTCGCGAACAAGATCGGCGATTTTTACAATGAGGTCGGCTTTGTTGACACGATACGGGAGAGAGGTGACGACGATTTGACTGGTGTTTTTTTCATCAATGATCTCCGCCTCTCCTCGCACCACGACACCTCCACGCCCCGTCGTGTACGCGTGCTTCATGTCATTTTGACCAAATACCACACCACCGGTAGGAAAATCAGGGCCTTTCACAAACTCAAGGAGATCTTCCGACACCGCGTCAGGCTTGTCTATCAGATGAACCGTCGCGTCGATGACCTCGCCGAGATTGTGAGGAGGAATATTTGTCGCCATACCCACCGCAATACCGAGTGTTCCATTCAATAAAAGAGAAGGTACGGCGGAAGGAAGAACAGTCGGCTCTTTTTTTGTGCCGTCGTAGTTTGACTGAAAATTTACCGTATCCTTTTCAATATCCTGAAGCATGATCGAGGAGATACGAGACATCTTTGCTTCGGTGTATCGATAGGCAGCTGCCGCGTCACCGTCTATGGATCCGAAGTTTCCCTGCCCCAAGACGAGCGGATATCGGGTCGCGAATTCTTGCGCGAGCTTTACCATCGCGTCGTACACCGACGAGTCTCCGTGCGGATGATAACTACCGAGCACATCTCCCACTACCGTCGCAGACTTTTTAAACTTTGCCGTTGGTGTGAGACCCTTTTCATACATAGAGAAAAGAATGCGACGATGTACCGGCTTCAAACCATCGCGTACGTCAGGGAGCGCACGCTGAGTGATAACGGACATGGCATAGTCCAAATACGCCTCGCGCATTTCCCCACCAAAATCCACGGGGATTACATTTTGACGCTCTTCTCCTGAATGTTCAGGGGTGCTTTCTTTGGTCAATTTCTTTACCATAAGTCCTCCCATTCTACCATACAGAAGGGTCCCCTTCAATGGGTTTGGTAGCGTTGTGTTGGGATTGTGGTTGGATTACGTTACAATAGGTTTCTATAGTTTTTGATACAAAAGGCTTATGAATTACGTAACCAACATGATTGACTCGCTCACCATGTACCGCGTGGTACTCTATGGACTCTCAGGACTTCTCGTCGTCGCGTTTCTTTTTGCAATTACGGGGGTCATTTATTTCTCACCACTGTCACTCCTTGCCATTCTCGCAACGCTTCTTGTGAGCACCTTTGCTGTTCATACTATCTGCGCGAAACTTTTTCGCGCACCCGCAGACAGAGAGTCGTCACTCATCACCGCGCTCATATTGTTCTTCATTGTATTTCCCGGCACAAGCGGAACGGCGATTGTTTCGGCAATACTCGCGGCAGTAATCGCTATCTCCTCAAAATACATACTTCGTTGGAACAAAAAACATCTCTTGAACCCTGCTGCGGCAGCACTGGTGGCCTTGGGAATCTTGAGCGCTTTAGGAACACCTATTGTTCCTCCTATTTGGTGGATTGGGAGTGCCGTATTTATTCCGTTTGTGCTTTTGGTAAGTATCGCCGTTGTCGCAAAAATCCGCCGATTCCCCCTCTTCTTCACCTATCTCGGAACAAGCGTGCTTACCGTCCTTCTTGTCGCTCTCGTTAATGGGGACGCGCTCGTTGAGACGCTCCGCCTGCATTTCATTTCTTGGCCGGTTATCTTTTTTGCCGGCATCATGCTGACAGAACCGGCAACCATGCCCGGCACGAAACGTTTGAGAATCGTGTATGCGATTCTTGTGGGTGTTCTCTCAAGTGTTTCGTATTCCGTGGGAATATTCCATGGAACTCCTGAGTTGGCGCTTATCATCGGAAATATCCTTCTCTACCCATGGATGTTTAAGTCCCGCCTCGTCCTCACGCTGAAGAACAAAGAACGAGTTGCCGATAATACGTACAACTTGAGCTTCCTCTCAAACAAACCGTGCTCCTTTTCTGCGGGACAGTATCTTGAATGGACCCTCCCCCACAAAGACCCTGATACGCGCGGTATTCGGCGTTATTTCACTATCGCTTCAGCACCGGAAGACCACCTCATTCATCTTGGTCTTCGCTGGAACCCTGAAGCCACGAGCTCTTACAAAAAGGCCCTCATGGAGCTCAATCCGGGGGATCGTATCTATGCGGGAAACCTTGCCGGAGACTTCACCCTTCCTCGTGATACGACAAAGAAACTTGCGTTTATCGCGGGAGGCGTGGGTATCACACCTTTCAAGAGTATGGTAGAGCACATGCTCCATGAAAAATCTCCCTATGACACTGTGCTCGTCTACGCAAGTAAGACGGCGGACGAACTCGCATACCGAGATATCTTTGAGCGCGCCCTGGCCACGCTCCCGATGAAGCTAATCTATGTCACAAGCGACGGAAGTGAGACCGACGCGCAAGGAGTCGCGCATGAGACAGGCTTTGTCTCTCAAGATATAATCGTCCGCAATATCCCTGACTGGCAAGAACGTATCTTTTATATATCCGGTCCTGACGTGATGGTAAACGCATGCAGTAAGACGCTCCGTACATTGGGTGTCCCTCGATCACACATAAAGAAAGACTACTTTTCCGGGTACGCATAAGTATGACGAACCTTCCCTTACCAAGAGTTTTCTCATACGAGTCCATGGGAACGACATGGAAGATTACAATATGGGATTCCCTTGAAGAACACCGCGCACATGCGATTGAAGAGCGTATACAAAAAGCATCACACGACTTTGATCACACCTACTCGCGCTTTATTAAGGATTCTTTGGTGACAACCCTATCAACGCAAACAGGAGAAGTCGAAGTGCCGGATCACTTCATGGCGATGCTTCATCGCTATCGTGCGCTCTACCTCCCTACTCAAAAAAAACTCAATCCTCTCATAGGGTTCACCATAAGCGATCTGGGGTATGATGCGGAATACTCTCTCACACCACGCACGGTGCCACGCGCGACACCGGACCTCTTTGAGACCGTGACTATCACAGGACCACATACGATTGTCATTCAAGAACCGGTTCTTTTTGATTTTGGCGCGCTTGGGAAAGGATACTTTGTAGACCGCATCGCGGACATATTAAAGGAAGCGGGGTTACGTGCGTTCCTCGTCGACGGGAGCGGGGATATTTTTTACTCGGGAGAAACAGCCGACGGACCTTCGCCTATTACGGTAGGACTTGAGGACCCGAGCGACCCGCGCAACGTCATTGGGGTACTTTCGCTAAAAAAAGGTTCTGTGTGTGCCTCCGCAATCAACAGAAGAACATGGAGTGCCTATCACCATGTGATTGATCCGGGGAGTAATACATCACCCGAAGAAATCACTGCTACATGGGTTGTTTCAGATACCGCGGAGATGGCGGACGCGCTGGCAAGTTGCCTTTTTTTCGTCCCCCCTGAAGCACTCAAAGATTTTTCTTTTGAATATTGCATTCTCAACAAAGAGCGGAAACTAAAAAGCTCCCCAGGATTTACTGCGGAGCTGTTTTAGAGAACATTGGTATAGGTAATTGCTATTCCTGAGTGAGTGCTTGTGCTTTTATCTTTGCGAGTGCATCATTGAACCCTTTTGGAGTAAGCGATGAACCGTTCACTACCGTGAGGCTCAAATCGTCAACGCGCTTGCCGATAACCGCTCCTTTAAATCCTTGCGCAAACATCCCTTGGAGAATCGTACTCGTTGGGTTGACCGTCTTGCCCACAAATACCGCGTCAATAACGGTATCATTCTCAATGACGAGGGTGATATCAATATCCTCACGGCCTGCGGGAGACTGATAGGTGCCCCCTACCGTATAGCTACCGTCACGATAATGCGCGCCAGGCGCGGCAATATCATTTCTTGCAATGTCCATTGCGTTTGGAACCACTTCTTCTTTCTTGCTGAGGATAATCCACGTGACAAGTGCCCCGATGACTACCACGCCAACAATTGCTGTAATAATTTTATTCATAATACGACACATGATATCAAACGAATTCCAAAGCGCAAAATATTTTGTCGCAAGAAGCTACCAAGTGATGAGCTCTCCTCCATGGAGCGCGAGATACGCATTGCACTGAGAAAACGGCTTACTGCCAAAAAATCCTGATGACGCGGAGAATGGTGACGGATGGGGAGATTCAAGTATCAAGTGTTTCGTGGTATCAATGAGATGCTTTTTGCTACGCGCAAAGTTACCCCAAAGGATGAAGACAACGTGCTCTCGTTTATCTGAAATCGTCTTGATCACACAATCGGTAAAGGCTTCCCACCCCACCCCTTGATGTGACGCGGGGCTGTGCGCAACAACCGTGAGCATTGCGTTCAAGAGAAAAACTCCCTGCTCTGCCCATCCCTCAAGATTGCCGTTGGAAAAATCTTTTGTTACTCCGAGGTCATCTTCAATTTCTTTGTAAATATTTTTGAGTGAAGGAGGACGTGCTACTCCTTCAGGTACCGAGAAAGAAAGCCCATGCGCCTGCCCCGGTCCATGATAAGGGTCTTGTCCGAGAATAACGACGCGCACTTTTGAAAACGGCGTCTTTGAAAAAGCGGCAAACATATCTTGGGGCTTTGGAAACACCTTCTTTGTTTGATATTCGTCACGCACGAAGGTGCGAATTGTTTCAAACTCTTTCGTACTCCAAAAATTATTTAGTGCCTCTTTCCACTCAGGTTCAATATTGATATCCGCCATATCTGGTAGTGTATCATACGAAAAAAGTCTCTCCAGATACTACATCTCAGAAATGTCCTGAGATATATGAAAATATTCATTTTTTTGCTAGAGTGGTTGAGTTCTCCTGGAGGATTCGCATAGTGGTCTAGTGCACCGCCTTGGAAAGGCGGCAGGCTCGCAAGGGCCTCGAGAGTTCGAATCTCTCATCCTCCGCCAAAATTGGAAATCGGAATCAGAAGCCGAAATGGGGTCGCGAGCACTTAGTCCGCGCAGATTGTACTCAATCGAGCAGACTTAGTGACTTGTGACCGAATCTCTCATCCTCCGCAAATTTTTCTATAAGTCTTTATTTCTCCCCTCCAAATTCGCTCTTTAACACTTTACTCCATTCGTTTTCTACTTCTTCTTCCGAATAAGAAACAAAGTTATGATTTTTGACTTCTTCAAAAAAATCCCCTAGCGGCATTTTCAACACTATTCCTGAACGTATTGGGGCATTGGTTAGTGATTCATCATTGCCTATCCCAGTATGTCTATCAGTAATTATCCACGTATCGGGTTTATCTATTTTCCTCAAAAATTCTCTTTGTTGTTCTCCGAAGTAATGGCCGGGAACTATATTTAATCGACCGCCTATTTCATCTGGAATTACTTTAATTTTTTCTGATTCCAACCCACTCTCAACAAGCCACTCCTTGATTTTGGTAACTACATATTCTTGGGCTCCTTCTTCTGTTTTTTCCATGCTATCCCCATCAAATGTACCAAGATGGTCGCCCATGTGACTCGAAAGAATTTGCACTTCTTTCGGGTGTTGATCGGGGTTTTTCAAAATATTTTTAATAATCGTAGTCATAAACCTTTTATTTGTTTCTATACTGCCGTTGTCACTTTCTAGTGCGTTTTCACCAAATAAGACTCCTGTCAAAACCCTATTCGCTAACGTATCTAGATTTTCAACTACTCTAGCTCCAAAGTCATAGCGAATTTCATCGTACATTTTATTATAACGAATACTAGCCGTACCATCCGAAATAATAGCTTTCTGGGAAAGCAATCCTTTATTTTCTTTATACCATTCTTCAATCTCTCTTCGTTGAGTTCCTTCGGGAAAATTTTGCATATCCACTTGGCGACCCATTTCAGCAAACTTCTTTAGAATAATTGGGAGATGTTTTTTAAATAAAGTATTATCTCGATAAATAAAAAATAAAGGCGCGTTTTTTTCATATCCTCTCTCTTTTCTTTTTCAAAGTTAATAGCTTCTTCGTCCGAGAGTTTAATTTGACCTGATTTAATTTTCCCTATAATTTCTTTTTCTTTTTCCTCAAACCTTCCTTTACTCATTGCCTTTTCTTTGTCCGTCATCATATCCTCAGCTTTTTTAATTTCCTCTTTTGTTGGTTGATATGGTTTTTCAATGCTCATATTTTTTATTTTTTCCTTATATGACTTCCGTCAATTTCGGAAAATTAGATTATGTTAATTACTATACCCTCCCCCCCCCCCCATTACATTGTCAAACGAACTTTTCTGAATCGTTGACATATCAACACTTAATATATTATAATTCCTGCCTTACCAACACCGCACAAGATTAATCAATTCAACATGAAAGAGCGCGTACAACACATTATAGAGAGCATTAAAAAAATCACCTGGGAAGACATCAAAAGAAAAAAGATGGTCTTTGTTGGGGGTGGTGTCATTTTGGTTGCTATCTTGTTTATCAGTGGCAGAGAAACCAAAACGGAAGCACTGGAAATTCCACGAAAAAATGTCACGCTCATTGATGTGTTCTCTTATGCGGGGACGAGTGCAGAATCAAGTGAAAAACCTGCAACGCAGAATGTTGTCGTACGTGCCGAAACCGGAGGAAGGGTCACCAAGACAAGTCTTCCCGATGCTCGCGTCACGCGTGGAGGTATCATTGCCGAGATTGAAAACAGCGCTCAACGCGCCACACTTCTCCAGGCTGAAGGAGTTCTCGAATCCGCGCGCGCAAACAGTGACAAAACAAAAGGAGGTCTCCGTCAAGAGCAAATCTCTCTCCTTGAGTCGGGCGTCTCCGGGGCGCAACACGGCGCAGTGAACGCGCTCCTTGCCGCATACGCAACGATGGATAGCTCAATAAAAGAAACTGCGGACCAGCTCTTTACCGACTGGCAAAGTGGGAATATCTTTTTCTTTAAAGTCACCACAACAAACAGTCAGCGAAAAAATACCCTTGAGCAACTCCGTCCTGAGCTTAGTGTGATCCTCGCACGCCAAGCATCACAAGCACAGACCATCAGCACGAACGCAGATCTTGAGAAAGAACTCACACTCACAGAGGGCGAAGTACGCAAGGCGCGAACTTTTGCCGATGAGCTCCTCGCGGCACTCGGAGACGCAATACCAACAGAAGGTGTGTCTCAGGGGGACATCGCGAGCTACCGCACACAGGTAACCGCCGTACGCGTGTCACTTACCAGCACTTTGAACGCACTCGCCGGGGCACGCACCGCGCTTGAAACAGCAACACAAAACCTCGCGCAAGGGCAATCCCATGTACAAGACACCGATCTCGCCGGAGCATCGGGCGCGCTCAAGCAGGCAGAAGGAGCATACGCTGCGGCATTTTCAGCCTATAACAAAACAATCATACGGGCTCCTGTGTCGGGAATCATTTCATCATGTGGAGCTACCGTGGGTGACGTCATCACGATTGGATCAGATGTGTGTCGTATCACCACCACAGAACAAGAAAACGGGGTCGATTACAAACTCCCTCTCTCTTCAGTACGCTACACACCGATGGGGACCTATGTCGCGACCGTAAGCGAAGAAGGTTTCATTGTCTTTATTCCCGTTGACGTAGGACTGGTAACCGGAACACATGTGAGCGTAACAGGACTCCTCGGCACCGAGCGTATCGTTCTCGACGTGCGAGGGCTCAAAGACGGTGAGTCGGCAACAGTCACAGAATAGTTTAATCAAAACATACCTTATCCCCCTTTTATGCATTTTCTCTGGAACTTTTTTCTTGAACGTCGCACGTTTACCATCCTCGCCATGGGTTCTCTTGTCGCCATAGGTGTGTATGCGCTTGTCATGATTCCCAAAGAAGCTTCACCTGAGGTCTCCATTCCCTACGGAATCGTATCGGTAGGACTTCCGGGAGCAACGGCATACGATGTAGAGCGCCTTGTAGTGGACAAACTTGAGCCCACGCTCCAAAACATCGCACACGTGCGCAAGACGACCTCCACGGCACGGCAAGGAGTTGGCACCATTTCCGTAGAATTCAATCAAAATGCTGATCTCAATATTGGCGTACAAGATATCCGAAGCGCGATAGACCGAATAAAGCATGAGCTTCCTTCAGACGCCACCGCGCCTGTCGTCATGAAAATAGACACAACCGACCAACCAATTCTCACGGTCGCAATTTCAAGCCCCCTTGCCCCCGAGACACTCACCAAGCTCGGTAACGACCTCAAAGAAACGCTCACAACCATACCGGGTGTTGTAAAGGTTGATGTCTCAGGTGTTCGCAATAGAGAAATATCTATCGTAGTGCATCGCGACTTACTTGCTCAACACAAAATCAACGCGCAAGCAATTATCGGAGCGCTCAGAACATCCAACACCTCAAGCCCCGTAGGGTCTCTCACGATTGACGATATTATCTATCCCATACAATTCAAGGGTGACATAACCGCAGTGGAAGATATTCGTGCCATTCCTATCAGCACTCCCTCAGGCACTATTCGTATAGGCGATATTGCAACGATTATAGACGGATATGAACCCACGACAACAATATCCCACCTCAATACGCGGGGAAATGAAGTAACCTACGCACTTACCCTCAACGTCTATAAATCAAAAGGAGGAAGTATTCTCAAAGTTTCTGATGCAGTGGAGGAGCGCCTCGCTTCTCTTGAAGACACTTTGCTCAAAGGTTCCCAAGCAATCGTAACCTATGATGCTGCAAAGGAAGTGCGCACAAGTATTGGTGATCTCACAGGAGCGGGACGAGACACGATTCTTCTCATCATGCTTGTCCTCTTTATCGCCATCGGTTTTCGCGAGGCGATTATTTCCGCAATCTCCATTCCGCTTTCCTTTATGGTTGCCTTTATTGGAATGTGGCTTACCGGAAACACCGTCAACTTCCTTTCCCTCTTTTCTCTCATCATCGCTATTGGTATTCTCGTTGACTCGGGCATCGTGATTGTAGAAGCCATCCATACCAACAAGGAAAAAGGTATGGGCAAAATGGAAGCTGCAAAGTCCGCAATTCGACAGTACGCATGGCCACTCATTGCGGGGACTATGACCACTGTCGCGGTATTCTTCCCTCTCTTCTTCCTCTCCGGCATCATAGGAGAATACATGCAGTCGATTCCCTTCACGGTAATCGTCGTGCTCCTCGCCTCAATCGTCGTGGCACTCGGATTCGTGCCAATCATTGCGCTTGGGTTTCTCAAGCATGAGGAGAGTAGATTTGCCACCTACCGCGAGCATCTCTGGAAAACAACAACCACATGGTACCGTGCACGCATGAGTGCGCTCTTCCTGAGCAAGCGCGCCCAGCGGGGATTCCTTGCCTTCCTCTTTGGTTCATTCATATTCGCGATGGCGCTCCCCGTGACAGGAATGCTCAAGGTCTCAATGTTCCCTCCCGCGGACCAAGACTTTTTCTACATTGATATTGAGCTTCCCGAAGCATCGACTCTCAGAGCAACAGAGCGCGTGGTACGAGAAGTGGAAGAAGTCATTGAGCGCCACAGCCTCATTGAATCCTATACAACCACAATCGGAGCATCGTCATTCTTCAACGCGACAGGAAGCGCTTCGAACAGCAAGTACGCAAACATTACCGTAAACCTCAACGAAGATCGCAAGACAACATCCATTGTCATTGCTCAGGAAATCCGCAACGCATTAGTTCCTCTCACCGATACGGCAAAAATCAGCGTTATTGAAAATGCGGGAGGACCTCCTTCCGGCGCACCAATCACGCTCAAAGTATGGAGCGACGACACGAGCGCTCTTGCGCAAGCACTTGAGCGTATAGAGCACATCGTGCGCGACACGCCGGGCACCCGTGATACCGCTTCATCGCTTGATACGGACGGCACGGGGCTTGCTATCACCATTGATCGCGCGAGAGGAAATGATTACGGTCTTTCCGCGCACGATATCGCCACCCTTCTCCACACAGGCGTCAGCGGAGTTGCCGCGACAACGCTCCGTATTGAGGGAGATGACGTGGATGTGCGGGTAAAATTTGATCTCAACAAAGACTTTACCGACCCCGAAGACACCACTGTGGCATCTCCTGAGTCTTTGGTAAGTATCCCCGTATCAACTATGCGCGGTGTCGTACCCCTTGGATTCTTTGTGACGATCTCTGCGGAGCGCTCCGCGTCGGCAATCAATCACGAAGACGGAAATCGTCTCGGGACGGTAAGCGCGTACCTCACGGACGGAGCAAACGCTGTTGAAGTGACCAACCTTATTCGTACATCATTAAACAAAGAATCCCTCCCCGAAGGTGTCCGTGTCACCTATGGCGGTGATACCGAGGATATTGAAAAGACGTTTACTGAGATGATTATCGCGCTCATCGCGGGAGTTGTGCTCATGTTTGCGATTCTTGTTCTTGAGTTTAACTCCTTCCGTATGTCAGGGCGTATTCTTCTCTCTATTCCTCTTTCTCTCACGGGAGTTCTCATTGGTCTTTGGATTATGGGACAGCCTCTCTCCATTACCGCGATGCTCGGAATCATTGCCCTTGGTGGGGTGATTATCAATCACGGCATTCTCTTGCTTGATGTGCTCAACAACATCCGCAAGAATAGTGCGGATATGACACCCGAAGATATCGTACTCGCCGCGGCAACGACGCGCCTGCGCCCGATTCTCCTCACGACCATTACCACCATCGTGGGCATGATTCCTCTCATCTTTGTTTCCACCATGTGGGCACCGCTTGCATACACCATTACCTTTGGGCTTTTGTACGGTACGGTTCTCACCCTTATCTTCATTCCCCTTCTCTCCTATCGTCGCGAGGTAAAAGAGCGTGCAAAGAACGCGTAAGCAGAGAGACTCTGCGCTCCCCTGGCTTGGCAATAACTGATTTGGTATACTGAATATGGCCGATTATTATTGATTTCATATCGGGAAAATATATTATGATGCGCGGAGGTCACTAATTTCAGATAACAATCGAAAACAAAAGGAGCGACGAAAGTCGTCTCTTTTTGTATCAAACGGATATATAACCCCCATGAACGAACCTCGCCCCGAACAGAGCAACTGCGTGCACTGCGGAAACGCAGAAATAAATCACACTGTCTTTTTTATAGACGGGTGTATCAACGCGCTCTTGAAGCCCGTCGGAAGCTTTGGGAAGTGGGCGCCTGATTTCCTCGAGCGCTTCGTTGATGGCATCCCGGGCAGTGTCGTTGTGTTGGGTTCGTACTGCGGACTCGCGCATTTTTCAAGCGATATGGACAAAGCCGTCACCCACCGATCCCGCGTGATATGGGAGGAAGCTCTCCGACGCGGGATACCCATGGAGCAGTGCTTCTTTTTCAAAAAACCTCTTGAATTTTACCGTGCGAAAATCAACAATCGCTGGCACTATTTTCAGAGCCTCCCCATCCCCCCTTTACTCACGAGAAACGCGGAACAATGGGATGACAAAATTACACTCAAGAAAGCACTCGCGGTCGCGCATATCCCCACCCCTCGCTTTCGAGAAGTTTCCTTGTTTTCTTTCAAAAAACCTTCGCTTGAATCACTCTTTGAGGATCTGGGTGAAGTCCTTATTGTGAAGCCTCGCGTCGGCTCAAGGGGACGCCACACCACGACGCACATCAGGACACCGGAGGAACTCTCACGCGCAATCTCGGTAGGACAGATGATTGCGCCGCGCCTTTCTGTAGAAGAGCACATCCTCGGGGATGTGTGTCGCGCGACGCTTGTAGATGGCACGCTTGCCGGATTCTTCCGTGCAAGCGTGCCGTCCGTCACCGGTGACGGAGTGCATACCGTAGCAGAGCTTATTGAGGAGAAGAATAAGCATCGTCCGGAGCGTATTGAGCCTGTCGCGGTATCCGACGAAATAAAAGCATACGTCACGAGACAAGGGTACGCGCTTGAGCAGGTTCTCCCAAAAGATGTCGTGCTCCCACTCACCCATCGTACGGGTCGCTTTTGGGGTGGCACCACAAAAGAAATGATTGACGAGCTTCATCCTTCATTTATTCCCATTCTTGAGCAAGCCGCAAAGACACTCAATATCGCGGTGGTGGGATTTGATGTTATCGTACCCGATCCTACAAAGCCTCAGGAGAGCCAGCGCTGGGGTATCATTGAATCCAACACGCTCCCTTTCATTGATCTTCATTATTACGCTCTGGAAGGAACGCCTCGAAATATCGCGGGAATGATTTGGGATTTGTGGGATAAAGAAGAGACTAAGGCATAATCTCCTCTGTTTCCCTTTTCTGCTATACTGTCTCCATGAAGCAATCCGAGGCGCTCGATATTCTCAAGATGGGGCATAATGCCTTTATCACCGGTGCTGCCGGAAGTGGCAAGACGCACCTCCTGAATGAATACATCCGCCATCTCCGCGAGCATGGCGTTTCCGTGGGTATCACCGCTTCGACGGGTATTGCCGCGACGCACATGGGAGGTATCACCATCCACGCGTGGTCGGGCCTGGGTATCCGCGACACGCTGACCGAATACGACCTTGAGACCATGGAAGAAAAGAAGTACCTCTGGAAGCGATTCCAAGACGTGCAGGTGCTCATCATTGATGAGATCTCCATGCTCCACCACTTCCGCCTTGACCTCGTGGATCGTATCGCGCGCTTTCTCAAGCGCAACAACAAACCTTTTGGCGGAATCCAGGTCATACTTTGTGGCGACTTCTTTCAGCTTCCTCCCGTGAGTCGTCTCGGCGAGCCCCCTTCTCGTTTCGCCTATCATGCCGATGCATGGAAAAACCTCAACCTAAAAATCTGCTACCTCGAAGAACAACATCGCCAAAATGACAACGAGTACCTTGAAATCTTGAACGCTATCAGGAGCGACAGCGTCGGGACTCCCATCCTTGAGCGCCTCAAGGGTCGCTACCAGGCTCCCCTCGCCGAAGGTATCGAGGCGACACGACTCCACACCCACAATCGCGATGTTGATGCAGAAAACACGCGGGAGCTCGAAAAGCTTGAAGGAGAAACATTTGAATACACCATGGGAAGTCGTGGTAAAGAAAACCTCGCCGAGATTCTCAAAAAAGGGTGCCTCGCACCCGAGACACTGCGCATCAAACAAGGTGCGCGCGTCATGCTGGTGAAAAATAATCACGAGGAGAGGTACGCCAACGGCATGCTCGGTACCGTCGCGTCTTGTGACGACTTTGGTATGCAAATCGCGCTCTATGACGGACGCATCATAGACCTGAAACCTACGAGCTGGAAAATAGAAGAAGATGGCAAAGTGAAAGCGGAGATTGTGCAGTACCCCATCCGTCTGGCATGGGCTATCACCGTGCACAAGAGTCAGGGCATGAGCCTTGATTGCGCCGAAATTGATCTCTCACAATCATTTGAGGCAGGCATGGGGTATGTGGCACTCTCACGCGTGCGCTCACTCAAAGGACTTTGCCTCAAAGGGCTCAATGACAAGGCGCTCAGTGTGAGCGAAGAAGTCTTTGACATGGATCGCGCCTTTCGCGAGCAGTCAGCGCACGATACGTCGGAGTTGAAAAATCTCTCCCCTCAAGAAATCACCGAAGCGCAGGATGCCTTTATCGCGGAGGTAGGTGGCACGGTTTCAAAGAAAACGAAGAAGGGCGACTCCCTTGAAGAAACAAGGAAACTTTTTCTTGAAGGAAAGAGTGTTTCTGAAATCGCGGAAGCACGCGGACTCAAAGAAGGAACAATCATTGATCACCTAGAAAAACTCAAGCAAGAAGACCCTGATACGGACTTCTCTTCTCTTGAGCAATCTTTTTCAAAAACTCGCCTAAAGGCAATCACAAGCGCGCTCAAAGAAGGTGGTATGGAAGGTGGCGTCTACCGCCTTACGCCCGCAAAAATCATCCTCGGCGGAGGATATTCATTTGAAGAGATTCGCCTTGCGAGATTGCTCCTCAAATAACTCCGTAATAGAGCAAACTTTTGACTTTAATTTTCTATCGTTGGTTGGAGGAGTCGATTACAGTAGAATACGTACTTCAACAAGGCTCTTACCTGTA